>JASHOU010000049.1 GCA_030038475.1 Terriglobales bacterium
GATTACGTTCTTTGCCTTCCTTTGCCTGCTGGGGGCGGCCATCACGGCGCTACGCGGCTCGGCGGTGGTGATGATTGTCGGGCGCACCGTGCTTGGCCTCGGCGCGGAATCGATGATCGTTGCGGTGACCACCGTGCTCGCGAAGTGGTTCAAGGGTAAAGAGCTGAGTTTTGCCTTCGGGATCAATCTGACCATCGCGCGCCTCGCGTCAGTTGCGGCCGATAATTCGCCGACATGGGCGAATCGCGCGTTTTATCCTAACGGTCCGGCGGGTGAGCCGAGTTGGCAGGGGCCGCTGTTAATCGCCGTCGGAGCCGGTGTGCTGGCGGTGGTTTGTTCGCTCGCGTACTGGGCGCTCGAAAGCCGCGCCGAGGGACGGTACGAGCTGGGCAAGGCCGGTTCGATCGATAAGCTGGAATTTGGACAGATGTTCCGCTTCAATCCGTCCTATTGGTACGTGGTCGGGCTTTGTTTCACGTTTTACTCGGCCATCTTTCCCTTCCGCACTTTTGCCATCGACTTCTTCACCAACAAGATTTTGGCGGCTCACGGCGGCGTGAGCGCTTCGGAGGCAATGCGCGTTCTGGCTCATGAGCAGGCAGGATTCTTTAACAGTCTGCTGCCGCTTTCCTCCATGATCGCGATGCCGCTCTTCGGATTGCTCGCCGATAAGATCGCAAAGCGCGCGCTGCTGATGATGGTCGGCTCGATTCTGCTTATGCCCGTGTATCTCCTCATGGGATACACGAACGTTTCCCTTTATATTCCTGTGTGCATGATGGGTATAGCTTTCGCGCTGATTCCGGCGGTGATGTGGCCGGCAGTTGCGTATATAGTCGAAGAAAACCGGCTGGGAACGTCCTATGCGTTGATGACTCTAATCCAGCAGATTGGCTTTTTCCTGCTGAATTTGCTCATTGGTAATGCCAACGATTACGCCCACGCCGGGTTAGAGAATCCAGGAGGGTATGGGCTGGGAATGTGGATCTTCTCGGTTCTCGGCTTCGTTGGGCTGGCCTTCGCCATTCTTTTGCGGATCCGCGAAACCGGCCCGCATGGGCATGGACTGGAGACGATTACCGCGAAGGGATAGCGGCTGATACCACAGCGCCGGCGAGGACGGCGCTCCCGAATGTCCTTCGGTTACGAAAGTGATCTCGGGCCGAATTTAGCTGGTAGATTGGGACTAATGGAACATTCGCATACTACGGTTTTTGGTATTCTGGGCTCCAGGAACGGTCGAGCACGCTCGGCGGGCGATCTCGGCAAATTTGTACAACACAGAGAGTTTAAAGCCGCATCTGATGCAGTAGCGGCCGGAAAAGGCGACTTGACCGACCCGAAGCAACGCACCACCGAAGCTGAGGCGATTGAGCAGGCCAAGCAGGGCCACGAAGCTGCGTTCGAAGTCCTGTATCAGCTGCACAAGCGCCGTGTGTACTCGCTATGTTTGCGCATGGTCTCCAATCCCGCGCAGGCCGAAGATCTGGCCCAGGAAGCATTTTTACAGCTGTTTCGCAAAATCGGCACCTTTCGCGGCGAGTCCGCCTTCTCCACTTGGCTGCACCGCATGACGGTGAACGTGGTGCTGATGCAATTGCGCAAGAAGGGTCTGCCGGTAGTTTCGCTCGAAGAGACTCTGGAAGTCGAGGACGAGGCTCCGAGAAAAGAATTTGGTACACAGGATGTAAAGCTGACCGGCTCCATCGATCGGCTGCAATTGCAACGCGCGATTGACCGGCTGCCGCCCGGCTACCGAACGGTTTTTGTTTTGCACGATGTGGAAGGCTTTGAGCACAACGAGATTGCCGAAATCGTGGGTTGCTCGATTGGAAACAGCAAGTCGCAGCTGCATAAAGCACGCTTGAAGCTGCGCGAGTACCTGAAGTTCATGAGAGCCGAAAAGGCCAAGACTGGTTAAGCAAGACTGGTCAATAGAAGTGCGGTATTTGGGGAGAGGGTGCTATGAAGTGTTCCGAGGTGCAACAAGCTCTGCCGGAATGGCTTGAGGGTGTTCCGGGTGGTGAGAATCAAAATGCTTTCGGCGCGCATCTGGAGTCGTGCCCGGCCTGCGCCGATCTGGTTTCAGACCTGAAACAGATTTCGAGCGCATCGCGGGAGTTGGCGGCAAGCGACGAACCGTCGCCGCAAGTGTGGTTGCGAATTACCGCTCAATTGCGCGCCGAGGGTATCATCCGCGACCCCGAGGATGCTCCCATTCGGCGTCCGGTTCTGGTTTCAGCTGCTCGGGTTCGCCGGCCATGGAGCGCGTGGTGGCTGGCGCCCGTCGCGGCTGCGCTACTGATCGCAGCCTCATACATAGTGAATCATAAGCCGGCTCCGCAGGTGGCCAGACAAGCGCCAGCGCCTCCGGTCACAACTGCTCCAACTGCGGCAACCGGCCCTGCGTCTGCTACCCCCGTTCCTACGCCCGCGTCTGCACTGGCTACGGAACAACTGGCAAAAACCTCCACGAAGCTAGTCCTACCCGCAGAATCGGCGGCGAAATCTTCGACAAGAACTTCTGCAGAAATCGCCGTAACAACTGACCCGGAATTGGAGCCGAGCACGGAAGACCAGCAGTTTCTGAGCGTGGTCTCCACTCGCGTACCTTCGATGCGGGCTGCCTATGAAAATCAGCTGCAGGCGGTGAATGCCGATATCCGCGAAGTGCAGAGTTATTTGCGGCAGAACCCGGGGGATTTGGAAGCCCGGCAGCATCTTATGGATGCGTATCAGCAGAAAGCGCTTCTTTACCAGCTTGCGTTGGATCGTATTCAATAGTGGATCGTATTCAATAGTGAAGGAAGCGGACCGGGTATCCGGCCGTACAAGGGCGGCACTTTTATGGGGAGTCTTGAACAGGCGAGCGTTCCTCGTGTGAATGCTCGTTCACCGCGTCTTCAACAAACCACAGTCATAATTCTGCTTCTGGCTTGTCTTTCGGTGGCCGTGCTCGCCCAAACGCGAAAGGAATACCGATACACGGTAGGTCCCAAGGCCAACATTTCCGTGGACACGCAGTATGGTGCAATTTCGGTAAAGCCCGGAAGCGCTAATGAGGTCGTGGTCACGGCCACACTCAAGTCGGATGACGTTGAGGTCGACCAGCAACAAAATGGCAACCGCATCGGCATGGCCTCCCATTTGCTGCGCGGTACAGACCAGGCAGCCGGTGAGGTGGACTACGAACTGCTGATCCCCCCCGACGCCAGAATCAATCTGCGTTCTTCGAGCGGTCCGCTGACGGTCGAGAACCTGCGCGGAGACGTGACCCTGGAAGGCGCGGATGCGGCGGTGAGTGTCAGCAATATTGAGAACAGCGAGATGCATATCTCGACCATGCGCGGGCCGATCACACTCACCGATGTCCGCAGCGACCATGTTGAAATCAGTTCCATCAGCGGCGACATTCGTATGAAATCGGTCGCCGGACCCACCGTCCAGGCCAGTTGCAGCCGGGGAAAGATTTTTTACGATGGGGATTTCAGTTCCGGTGGTGACTACAGATTCACCACCCACAGCGGCGATATCGAGGCTCTCGTCCCTGCCAACGTGTCGGCCGGCTTTCGCGTGCATTCCATGCTCGGCCGCGTGCAACATGACTTTCCCCTCCAACCTCACCACTCCCGTTTCCACGAGGAAGTGGGACGTTCCTTTGTAGGCACCAGCGGCCAGGCGGCGTCGGAAGTGGTGCTGCGCTCATTCAGTGGTAGAATCCGGCTCAAGCAACGCTGATTAAAATTAGGTGTCAGGTCTTGGGTGATCTCAGGAGGATTTCGGCTTTTTTGTCCCGAGATCTGAGCGCTTCAGGCCTATACCGCATCCATGGGAGCGGGGCTCGCTACATCACGCCTTTGCGCCTGGGAGCGCCATGGCAACGCGTGCTGTGTTTCTCGTCGGATTCATGGGTTGTGGCAAAAGCAGGCTGGGACAGGAACTTGCCCGGCGCCTGGGCTGGGATTTTGTGGATTTGGACGCTCAAATCGAATCGCGCGAAGGCCAGGCCATCGCGGAGATTTTTCGGGATCGGGGAGAGGATGCGTTTCGGATGGCCGAAACCAGCGCCCTGAGCGATCTGATCGAATCGTTGGATCGAGATCGGGATCGAAATGTGGGTCGGGGTATGGTCGTTGCGCTCGGCGGCGGGACCTTTGCACAAGAGCGGAATCGCGAGTTGCTGCGATCTTGGCCGTCCATATTTCTGGAAGTACCGATCGACGAACTCTGGCGCCGTTGCCAGAACGATCCGACAAAACGGCCATTGCGAAAGGATAATCTCGAAGATTTCGCACGTATGTACGAATCCCGTCTTCCTTTTTATCGACAAGCCACGGTGACTGTCGTAACCGCAGGAAAAGATCCGTCGTCCATTTGCGCTGAGATTGAGCGTAGCTTGCATTTTGAGGGGCGTTCCGAGGTGCGTTTTGAGGCGAGGACTGAGCCCGAGCGTTCATCTCCGATTCTCCCCGCTCGTTTCCGGACAGGAGAACCAAAGTGATGTTGTTTTATCGGCCGCTCGCAATGACGATGATGATGGCGTTGATTTGCGGCTCAGCAACATTGGCCGCCGCCGCGTCCAACGACAAAGGTAAAGATAAGGACAAAGACCAGGAGGAGACCCAGATCGACTCCGGTTCCTTCGGCGTGTTTCAAAACGGCCATCGCGTGGGAACCGAGACGTTTTCGATCACTCAGATTGGCAGCGGCAGTGTGATCAAGTCAGAGTTCAAATCGGAAAACGCCCCGACCCAGGACGACCAGACCTCAGAATTGCGACTAACCTCCAATGGCGAACTCCGGCACTACGACTGGAAGGAACTGAGCCCAATTCAAGCGGAATCTGTCGTGGTTCCGAACGAAGATTTTCTCAACCAGAAGTGGAACGACGGAAATAAATCGCACGAGCAACCCTACCTGCTGCCGCCTTCGACCATAATTCTGGATGACTATTTCTTCATTCACCGCGAAGTTCTGGCCTGGAGGTTTTTGGCTGCAGCTTGCAAGCAGGACAAGGGGCAACTACAGTGTCCGGCCCGGCAGCGAGCGCAGTTTGGGACCCTGATTCCGCGGCAACACAGTTCGGCGTCGCTCACCGCGGAATTCATTGGGCGAGAAACGGTGAGCCTGAAAAACGGGCCGCAGGATCTCATCAAGCTGGAATTTAAGACCGACGCCAGCACGTGGCAACTCTGGCTTGACGACCGCAACCAATTCAAGGTGATGCGGATGTCGGTGGTGGGGGAAAATACGGTTGTGGACCGCGACTGAAAGGCAGGTGTCAGGTGTCAGGTCTCAGGCGTTAGCCTTTAGGCCCTAAACTTTACATCTAGCAAACGCCGTCGGGGATATCCAAAGCTCGAACTCCAAAACCTGAGACCTGGCGCCTGAGACCTGAAACTTGCCCTTGACGATACTCGATTCACGAACCTCGCGCGTGATATTTACCGCCCTTCTGTTCGCCCTGGGGCTGGGTTTTCTTTACGCGGCCCGGCGTACGCTGATTCTGTTCTTATTCGCAATCTTTTTTGCCTATCTCATTAATCCCGCGGTGGGGCGGCTCGAGAAATTGTTTCACAGCCGCGCCTGGGCCATTGCTGCCATCTACCTTCTGTTGGTTCTGGCGCTGGCGCTTTTCGGTTTCTTAGTCGGCCCCAGGATTGCGCGCCAATTCTCGCGGCTGGGAGCATCGTTGCCCGGACTGGTAGACAAGGCCAGCACCGGCCAACTCTCAGGCCAAATCGGCCAGATTGCGCAACAGATCGGAACCGAGCACGGCTGGAGCAATGTGACCCAGCAACGCATTCAGGATTTTTTGGCCAGCCGCCGGGAAGCTTTATCCAATCTGGCGCAGCGCATCGGAATTCGCACCGCGGAGGCGGCGCAGGAAGTCTGGGTGCTCTTTCTGGTGCCAATCCTCGCCATCTTCCTTTTGCGCGATGGCGCCAACTTTCATGAAGTGCTGCTGGCGATGGTGCAGTCCCGCAGCCAGCGCGAGTTTCTGCAGGATGTGTTCAAGGATCTGAACCAGATGCTCGCGCAATTCATTCGCGCGCAATTGACCCTGGCCGGACTCTCGTTCGTGGCCTACGCCTCATTTTTGGGAGCGATGCGCGTTCCCTACGCGTTGATGCTCGGCACCGCCGGCGGCGCGCTGGAGTTCATCCCCATGGCCGGACCGCTATTGGCCGGCTCGGCCATGATGGTGGTTGCCATTCTCTCGGGATATTCGCATTGGGCTCTCCTGCTCTTGTTCCTGTGCGCCTGGCGAATGATTCTGGACTACGTCATCTCTCCCCGCGTCATGGGCGGCAGTGTGGAGCTCCATCCACTGGCGGCATTGTTCGGTATTCTGGCGGGCGGGGAAATCGCAGGAATCCTCGGCGTTTATCTCTCGATTCCCGTGATGGCGAGTCTGCGCATCGTCTGGCGGCGCTGGCGCATCTACGCGGAGAAACGCAAGTTCGGACCGCTGAACGAATACTCGTTCCCACAAGAGCTGGGAAGAGGACGAACTTAGGAGATGACGTTGAAACAGAGGCTTGCGCCGTCTTACTTCAGCAGGAAACACGGCGAGCTATGTCTCTACGGAAATACTGATCTTTTACGATGTCGCCGCTACGGCTGTGCCGTTTAGTCTTTCCACATCGACCTTGCGCAGAAATTCGGCGGCGGCTTCCGGAAGCACGGTGTTAATGAACATTCCCGAGCCCAGCTCAAATCCGGCGACTCGCGTCAGGCGCGGAATCACGCTCAGATACCAGTGAAAGTATTTTACGCCTGCGCTCTCTGCGGCTGCGCTGCGGATGGTGAAGTTGAAATCCGGGTCGGCCAGTCCGTGATAAAGCTTGGCCAGCATCGAACGCAGCATATACGCCAGATCGGTCATCTCAACGGCGCCGACGTCTCCAAAGCTGGCCATGTGCCGCCGCGGGTAGATGTGGGTGCAAAACGGCGCGGGAGATGCGTACGGTTCGAGAGCCACGAAGTGTTCGGAGACTGTGATTATGCGGACTTGTTGTTGTAACTCTTCCTCCAGCATTTGGCAGAACATGCATTCGCCAAAATCGTCGAAGTATCGCAAAGCGTGTTGAAAGCGCTCCCGCACCTGCAGCGAAGTCACAGGAGTTGCAATCATTTGCGAATGCGGATGCTCGAGGCTGGTGCCGGCGTCGATGCCATGGTTCTTGAAGATGGTAATGTGCGAGATGCGCGGATCGAGGCTGATTTCGTTGTAACGTGTCTTATAGATGTGGAGGATCTCCTCCACATAGGAATCGGGCATCAGGGCCAGCACTTGGGCGTGATCGGGCGTCTCAATAATCACATCGTGAACTCCGAAGCCGTTGACCGATCGACACGAGCGGTGGACAGTTCGGGTCGGCTCTACGTCGCGCGAAAGAGCGGCAAACTTGTTAGGGATTACGCGCACATGCCAGGGAACGTCGGTGATCGCTGGTGACCGCAGAATTTCCGGCGGAGTCAGCTTTTCATTTCCTGGGCAAAACGGGCAGGTCGCAACCAACGAGCTCACTTGCTTGCGCTCGCGATGGCGCACCATCTCTTCCGGGCGTCGAGCACGCTCGGTTGCGATCACAACCCATTCCTTGGTGGCAAAATTCTGGCGCAGTTCCGACATACGAACCTCCCGGTTAACATACATCAACGTGAGCCAGCCGAACTCGCACCGAAGGACATATTGTGCGGCTGCCAATAAACACGCCGGCTGCGATACGAGTCCGTCCCTCCCTCACCACTGGCCGCATTCCCGTGCCAAAAGTCGCTAGTATAAAATCACATCTCAACATGTCGACCAAACTTCCTGTAGGAATTCTCGGTGCCACAGGCATCGTCGGGCAGAGATTCATTCAAATGCTCGAGCATCATCCGTGGTTTGAAGTCGCGTGGCTCGCGGCCAGCGACCGTTCGGAGGGCCGAACCTACGCTGACGCTGCACGCTGGCGGCTAAAAACGGCGATCCCCGACCGAGTTGCAAAAATGACCGTTTCGCCGGCCAGGCCCGAAGGCGCGCCGAAGATCATTTTTGCCGCGCTCGATGCCGCAATCGCCCGCGAACTGGAGCCACAATTTGCCGCCGCCGGATGCGCGGTCGTTTCGAATTCGAGCGCGTTGCGTATGCAAGAAGATGTTCCGCTGATGATTCCAGAGGTCAACGGCGACCACATCGGCTTGATCGACAAGCAATCCTGGCGCAGCAAATCCGGAGGGTTCGTCGTTACCAATCCCAACTGTTCAGCCATCGGCCTCGTGCTGGCCCTCGCTCCGTTGCATCGGGCGTTCGGCTTGGAAACCGTGATGGCGGTAACCATGCAGGCCGTGAGCGGCGCAGGATATCCGGGCGTAGCTTCGCTCGACATTCTGGGCAATGTGATTCCCTACATCGCGAAAGAAGAAGAAAAGATGGAAGAGGAAACACAAAAGTTGCTCGGAACGCTGAATGGTTCGCGCATCGAACCGGCTCCGTTCGCCATGAGCGCGCAATGCAATCGCGTTGCGGTTGAAGACGGCCACACCGAGTCGGTCGCGATCCGGCTGAAGAAAAAAACGGCGCCCGAGGAAATGATCGCCGCCTGGAACGAATTTCAAGCCGAGCCGCAGCGGCTTCGCCTGCCGAGCGCGCCGGCGAAGCCCGTGGTTTATTTGTCTGCCTCCGATCGTCCGCAGCCGCGTTTTGACGTTGATCTCGGAGCCGGCATGACCACCGCCGTCGGGCGACTGCGCAAGTGCAACGTGCTGGAGTGGAAATTTACCGTGCTCTCGCACAACACGATTCGCGGCGCTGCGGGCGCAGCGTTGCTGAACGCCGAATTGCTCAAAGCGAAGGGATATTTGGCGTGAGTTTCGCCATGGAGGCACCGAGTCAAAGTGGCCAGTGGCTGGTGGTCAGTGGTCAGCGGTCTCAGACTGCGCCGATCAGAATCTGCCCGAAAACTGACAACTGGCCACTGACCACTGGCCACTGGGGTCTGCGCCCATGATCGTCATGAAGTTTGGCGGGACCTCGGTGCAGGACGCCAAAGCAATCGACCGCGTGGCGCAGATCGTGCAAGGGCGACTGGCGGATCGTCCCGTCGTCGTGGTCAGCGCCATGGCGAAGGTGACCGATTCCCTGCTCGCCATGGGCAAAGCTGCCGGCAGCGGCGACCGCAAAACCGCGCTGAAAATGGCGCGCACCTTGCGCGAACGCCATTACGAAACTGCCGGAGAGTTGCTGGGCACAGCTCTATTCACCGAATTTCACGGCGACCTGGGCGCCGATTTCGAAGACCTCGACGAATTGCTGCGCGGCATTGGCGCTGTCGGTGAAATCACTCCCCGCACCTACGATTACGTTGCTTCGTTCGGCGAGGTGCTTTCAAGCAAGATCGTTTCCGCCGCATTCGTCGCCCGCGGACTCCCCGGCGCGCACGTGGATTCACGCCAATGCCTGCTTACCGACAGCAGTTATACCCGCGCGGTTCCTCAGTTCGACGAAACCAATGAGCGCCTGCGCAAAAAAGTCAAGCCGCTCGTCGACTCCGGCAAAGTTCCCGTGATGGGTGGCTTCATCGGCGCCAATCGCGCCGGCATCACAACCACGATCGGGCGCGGAGGATCGGATTTCTCCGCTGCGATTTTTGGCGCGGGCCTGAACGCTGAGCGCATCGAGATCTGGACCGATGTCGACGGCATGATGACTACCGACCCGCGCCTTTGTGCCGACACACGCCGCATCAAGGTCATCAGCTTTGACGAAGCCGCGGAGCTCGCCTACTTTGGCGCAAAGGTCTTGCATCCCGCGACCGTGTTGCCTGCCGTGCAGCAGAATATTCCGGTCTATGTTCTGAACTCGATGAATCCAACCTGCGAAGGCACAAAGATCACGGCGCGCGCGCCACGCTGCTCGAATATTTTCAAAGCCATCGCGCTCAAGAAAAAAATTACGCTGGTCGAGGTTGCGTCGCCCCGCCGTCTGCTGGTGCATGGCTATCTGAAGTCCATCTTTGAGGCCTTCGATCAACACGGCGTCGCCGTCGATGTGGTTTCCACTTCCGAAGTCAGCGTCTCGGTCACGGCGGAGACCAATGAGGCGATTCCCGCTCTGGCCGCCGATCTCGCAAAAATTGCGGACGTAAAATATGAAGGCCGAAAAGCCATCGTTTGCCTGGTGGGCGAGAATCTCCGCGAAACTCCCGGAATCGCGGCCAAGGTTTTCGGCATCCTTGAGAATGTGAAGATTCGCATGATCTCGCAGGGGGCGTCGGAAATTAATTTGACCTTCGTGATCGAAGAAGACGACGCCTCCGAGGTGGTGCGCCGACTGCATCACGCATTTTTTGCGGAAGCGGACCCGGAAGTGTTCGCATAGAGTTGTTGAACCGCGGATGGAGGGTATATTGGTTCGGTTCTGTCGATCGGTCCTAATCCCCGTCGGCCTTGCTGGTATTGTGTGCTGCGGCGTAATCAGTGTGCATGCGCAGCGACAGTTGGCCGGGAGCCGATTAGGCGAACCGATCGCTTCCGCCGCGGTCTCTCCTGATGGACGCTATGTAGCCGTTGACACTGGGCGCTCCGTGCAAAAGGAAGACGGAAGTTGGGATAGTACCGACTCCATACAGGTACTGGAGCCGGCGTCCTCAAGGGTTGTCGCAAAGGTCGATCTGCCGGGCGCAGCACTCCTCAAGAATGCGCCGCTGGCGTCAACGGACGGATTCCTGAGCTACTGCGACGACGGGCAATATTTAGTTGTGTACGATCTGATCGGCAGCCTCTACGTTTTGGGTACCAACTCGTACCGAATAGAGTCCCGGATTGGCCTAGGGAATCTGCGCGAACATGACAACCAAGGCATAGTCCTCGGTATAACGATGACGTGTTCTGCACGCGGAAACCTCATCGCGGTCAGCGCTTATGGCGGCAGGTTTGGATGGGGACTTGTGCGGCTTTTCGATCTTACCTCGAGCAGGCAGGTCGCGGAGTTGCGTCAGGATTCCTCATCGGGAGCGGAATTTAGTGAGATCAGCCTTTCTCCGAGCGGGTCAAAGCTTGCGATTCTGCTAGGCGACCCCAAGCGGAAGAGGATCAAAGGCCCGAACGTCGAGATACACGAAACGGCGAGCCTGAAGCTCGTCGGTCGCTTTTCGACGGGTGATGCTCCACGTGGTTTGATCTTCGCCGGGGAATCAGAAATAGTCACGGTACAGGAGCAGCCCGCTGGCTGGTCGCCACCCAAACAGGTTCTTCGACTATGGGATGTTGCATCAGGGAAGGAAGAGAAGCGCTTCTCGGACGCACATTTTGATGTGGATGGGCCGATTAGCTCTTCAGCGGTCGGAAAGAATATTCTCGGCTCTGTCACAAAGTACCACGAATGCAAATTATGCAACGGACTGGAAGGACGGATAGACGTGAGGGAGCAGCGGTTCGCTGTGTGGGACAGGGATACAGGATCGCAGGTCTTCCGCTCCGATCCGTTCGGACCAATCATCGAACCGCTTGGTGCCCGATGCGTCCTGAGTCAGAACGGCAACGTCGTTATGGTGTATTGGCCAGACAGCGAAATTTTGCCCAAGCTCTTTCCAATCCGATAGGGGGCGGGTGCCTTTAGCATGAATCTCCTAATTCTAGGGCGTGGCAAAACGGGCTCGCTGGTTGCGGAAGTGGCGCGCGCGCGCCGTCATCACGTCCGCGTGCTCTGCGCCGCCGATAACGCCAACGCCTGCGCGCTAACACCCGATTCGCTCGCCGCTACCGATGTCGTCCTCGACTTCACCACGCCCGCCGCGGCCGTCGCCAATGCCGAAGCCTGCATCCGCGCCAAAAAGCACATCGTCGTCGGAACCACCGGCTGGTACGACCAGGTCCCGCGCCTGCGCGAAATGGTGCTTGCAGCGCAAACCGGCTTTCTCTACGGAGCGAATTTCTCCATCGGCGTGAACCTGTTCTTCGAAATTGCCGCGACCGCGGGATGCGCGCCCAAGTTCAACTACTCAGGCCAGATCTTCGAGCGCCATCATACGCACAAGAAAGACGCGCCCTCGGGTACCGCGATGATCCTGCAGAAAATTGTGCGCGAAAAGAGTGGTCACGAAATCGAAATTGTCTCGTTCCGCGAAGGCGAGGCCGTTGGAATGCACGAACTGGTTTTCAACTCCGCGGGCGATCGAATCTATTTATGCCACGACGCGAAATCGCGGCAGGGATTCGCCGAAGGCGCAGTGCGCGCCGCCGAATGGCTGGCCGGGAAAACGGGCTTCTTCGAGTTCCGCAACGTCTGGCGCGAGTTATAGAGATTTTCACTCCTTGATCCCGCCGAAAGTTTAGACATAGCCTCTGCCAGGCAGCGACAACCTGCTCTAATTCTTCCCGTTGACACCAGGATTTTGACCTTGACTTGTGTCCTATTGCGACCGATACTTACCGGCGTAGTTACTTCCCCCGAGACAGTCAACTGATCCTCGACTTCTATTCCAGGAGGGGGTTATGTCCACTCCAGATACCACTCGTCGTATCTCCCGCAAGCAAAGTCGCCCGGCTTCGTTGGATAAAGGATTCGAGCACAAACTGTTTGCCTACGCAACGGCGGCCAGCGCTGCAGGCGTGGCCGCGATTTCACTGGCCCAGCCATGCCACGCGGAGATCGTTTACACCAAGACACACCAGGTCATCGGCTCTTATTCACTTGACCTGAACAACGACGGCATCGTCGATTTCACCATTACCAATTCGAGACAAACCTACCGCTCAGGACATGCTTGGTCCCAGACCCTTTCGGTGCAAGGCATCGGCACAAACCAAGTCTGGGACACTTACGGCGGCCAGTCATACGCCCAGGCATTGGTTCGCGGGGCAATCGTGGGGCCCGGAGATAACTTCGGTAGTAGTGGTAGGGGGCGCATGGATAAATGCAAGGGAACGTTTCGAGGCACGACTGACGCAACCTACGGCTCTTGGATCGATGTTCGAAACCACTATCTTGGCTTCTCGTTTGCCATCGATGGCCAAACTCATTATGGATGGGCGAGGCTGAGCTCGAAGGTTAGGGGGAAGGAGTGCAAGAGCACTGTCGTGCTGACCGGATACGCGTATGAGACGATTCCGGGACAAGCGATCGAAGCAGGCAAACAACGAGGAGACGATATCGGCGCCGACGGCGACGCTTCGGCAGCGGCGGGGACGCTGGGAAGATTGGCGCTCGGCAGCGCGCAATCGGGGCGGCCAGATTCGGAAGGGAGTCAGAAGTAAAGCCAGCGAACGTCCGAAGCCCCGACCGCAGCAGCCCGGTTCGAACGAAAAAGGAAATAAATAAAGGAGGCATATCATGCGTTCGCGAATCGCGAGCCTCGGTGCGCTGTGGGGCCGCAACGTACTTTTTCTTGGAAGAAACCTGAGCTCGTCGCGGCTGGCATCGCCATGGCGTGCGGTTCTGTTGCTCGGCGCTCTCTCTGCGCTTCTACCCAGTACGTCAAAACCTACGTACGCCGCAACCGAACAAGTGCTCTTCAACTTCTCGTTCTTCGACGGTGCCTTTCCCAACAGCCGTCTTACGTTCGACACCTCCGGCAATTTGTACGGCACAACCTACACGGGCGGGGTGGGCGCTGGCTCTGTCTTCGAGTTAGGCCCGGCGCCGCCGAGCGGGTGTCCGAGCGGGACCAATCCGGGCAATGGCTGGTGCGAAACCCTGCTCTACAGCTTTTGCTCCGTCGCGAGTTGTACAGACGGATTGTCCCCGACCAGCAGCTGGGTAGCCTTTGATAGCGCGGGGAATCTTTACGGCACGACGAGCGAAGGCGGCGTCTATAATTACGGCACGGTCTACGAGCTCAGCCCAGAACCGCCGAGTGGCTGCCCAAGTGGCACTAACCCCGGCAACGGCTGGTGCGAGACTGTGATCTACAGCTTCCAGGGCGGACCGACTGACGGTGCCAATCCCTCAGGCGGTCTCGTTCAGGACTCCTCCGGCAATCTCTACGGCACCACTGTCGCAGGCACTAACCTAGGGGGATCCGTATATGAGTTGTCGCCGAATGGCAGCGGCGGTTGGACCGAAAGCGTGATCTACCCGGTCGATATGGTGAACGGATATGGCTTTGGGCTGGCCATCGACGCTGCGGGTAACCTTTACGGAATAGACGCCGAGGAGCACGTCTTCAAGCTTTCGCTGATCAACGACGCCTGGACCGCAACCAACATTTACACCTTCGAATGGGGCGACCCCTCCGGTACTCCCGCGGTCGGGATCGGCGGAGCTGTTCTCGGAACGACAGTTTTTGGTGGCAGGGGAGGAATGGGGACGATATGGGTGCTGACGCCGAGGCAAGGGAAGAAATATGACGGAACGTACGGTAAAATAACCCTTCACACCTTCCGGTCTCCTGGAAAGGGTGCCTTTCCCCTGGCAGGAGTGACGCTCGGTAATTACCTGGTAGACGTTTACTGTACGACATCGCAAGGCGGCGAGTATTCAGATGGGACCGTATTTTATTGGGGGCAGAAGACGCCTCTTTGGAGTTTCAACGGCACGGATGGCAACGATCCCGTCGCCGCGCTAATTCTGGACAGCTCGGGTAACCTCTACGGAACGACTTTCTGGGGTGGAAGCTTTAATTATGGCACGGTGTTTGAAGTGAGTCCGTAAATACCGGTCGGAAGTATGCACTTTACGCAAGTCTATGCTTCGCCAAGATCGTGTCTTTTCTCAGCGAGATGAATGGAGAAAAGCTGAGCCGGAATAACTGCGTCGCATTGTCTGCATAATACCGCGACATGTACAGGCTCGGCGTGCGGCCCTTCCGGGCAATGGTCGTAATGCGGGCGTCCAAACCAAACTAGGCCGCAAGTTGGACACTGGAAAAATCCGCTCTGTCTCGCGTCCAACTCCAAATGCTTAGGCGAAAATGTTTTCATTTCGGCCATCCCGCTGCGGGCTTTTTCTTGGCGAGAGAGTTCTTCATTAACTCTTTCCAGTTGCCATGAAGTTTTAGCCTCTCAGCTTTTGGACCCGGAGTACCCTTCTTTTTAGAATGGTTCGAGTTGCTCACCGCCTTTTTCCTTTTCACGTTGCTCAGTGTACGCCTGTTGCTGCGCCATTGGGTCTTTATACATCAAACGCTTTCCTTCCGCTCCTTTAATCGCAGCGATAGTGCGCTCGCCGTCGTTCATCTCGCGATTGTTCCACAGAAAATCGAACTGCCAAAGATAGCGGTGCAGATATTCGCGGCTGACATTGTGGTAGATGCCGATGAGTCCACGACGAATAAGGGCATGGCTGCTCTCGGCAGTATTCACATGAACGTCGCCTCTCGCATATTCAAAAGTTCGATGGCAGACGGTTTCGTGCGTGCCAGTCCAACCCTTCTTGAGCCAACGGTAAGCCGAATACTCGTCAGTCATCAGGCGAGCGCGACTGTCAACTTCTTCGTGAATGGCTTCACGTAATGTTGCGGCGGTCACGTCGGGAACTACGCGGCGGCGCAGGGGACCGCCGCGTTCGACAGCGCAAAATACGGGAGTCTTGAGCGTAGAACGTCCGGGCCCGCTTACACCCTTGTAGCGCGGTTTACGCGGCCCAATGTAAACTTCATCGAGTTCTACAGTGCCAGTCAGTTTGGGAGCGTTCGGTTCTGGAGCCATCGCAAAGCGAATCCTATTCATCAGGAAAAGAGCCGATCTGTAACTAATCTGGCATTGCCGCTTTAATTCGAGCGCCGAAACGCCCTTTTTACTCGTCGCGGCACGCCAGAACGCATAGCACCAGTGACGGAGTTCAATCCGCGACTCTTCGTAGACGGTGCCGATTCTGACGGTGTACTGCTCTTTACAATCATGGCAGCGCCACAAATAACGTTGGTTGCGTTTTCCTGTTTTCGCGTCGGTCATCTTGTAAACGTCAACACTGCCGCACTTCACGCAAGCGGGAGTATTGCCCCAGCGTTGCTCTTCCAGAAACTCAACGGCGGCTAGTTCGTCATAACAGGCGCGTGGAATGCGCTCCACCAGATCGGAGTTGCTGAGGCTGTGTTTCTTGTCTAGTTTGTTCATGGCATTATGATACATAGCGCAATGCATTGCGTCAAGTAAAATGATGAAACCTTAACGCCGTTTTTCTCATCCAATCGGCTGTGAGTCTAAAGTCATATTGACGCGACGTAGGGGCAGAGTGGATACTTGTGCGTCTCCTTGGAAGTGAGCAGTGGTCATGCCAGAAACCGATCCAATTCAAACAATGCCTGCCCGTCGAGCGGAGAGGTCACAGCAAAGTAGCTGGGATTCCTTCTTAGACAGGTTGCAGTTTTGGAAATTCCTACGGCGAAAACGAGCTGAACGGGCATTTGTAGACGCTGTTAATAAATCTCAAGCGCAATGGGCAAAATTGCGTGAGAAAAAACCTACCCACGTTTAAGTCTGATCCCTTCCTGCCGCGCAAACACTCTTAAGAGATGTGGGTGTATACGCATACACCACGCGAATGATTCAATCGTTTCTTCGTTGGACTCAACGGAGTTGCCGAAGGTAGCATTCTCTAGGAGTATCCTGAGAACGGCATTCTGCGACTCGATGTCTGGTGCACTCAAGAATGAATAAGCAAAGATTTCCAAGGCCCTTTGGAAATCTGTTGTCCAACTTACGGATTCATGCGGCTGCGCGATAGAGCGAAGGTAATCCAGATCGACTACATCACAAGCGTTGAGTTTGATGGTCATTCTAATCGCATTGTCAAAGAGGCCCTTGGAATCCCTAGAATTATCAACCGACATATAATAGCCGTCAGATTTAATTTCCGGGCGACGGGATTTGCACCCGCACGGGGGTCAACTCATTCGACATTACGCCCCCCCACTAGCATCCAAAGCTAGCGCGTCTGCTATTTCCGCCACGCCCGTATGCTGGAATGTTCGTATAAAGCCCGCCGTCATTTAACGTGCGGGCTTCCTTTGTGCGTTTTTTATCGCAACGGTGGAGGACGTGCTAAAATACGCACGAAGCCGCGCACCGTGAAAACGGTGAACATTTTCGACTCCTAACCAGAGTGTTTACGGCTTCCCTTGGCCGTCTTGACCTCGAATCAAGACGGCCAATTTTTCGGTTACTCCTTTAGGAAGTACTTTCCGTCTTTTTCGGTCAATTCCCCCTTCGATTTAAGCTTCCACAGGGACGTATAAGGAAAGCTATCGTTATAGGTACGATTCTCCGAGTCTGCCCTTCGGCGAATTTCCGAAGGGCCCAATCCCGGATGCTCACGCAACAGTTTGCGCAGCCAGTCCCGGCTTGGGTTGACGGCGAGAGACTTTTCGGCATCCTTCGATAGATTCGGTATCGTTTTGGGAGCGTTTTGCGCTTCACCCTTTTTCTTGCGCTGATCGCCGTTGCCTGAAATCTCGCTGACCTCGGCCTTCCACGCGGCTTCGTATACATCGGCCATGCGGCGATGGTGCTCCCATTTCGACTTTAACTGGTTGGCGAGAACGGGATTGTGTTTCATATCGCCTATCAATATATTCCTCTCCTATCCCTTTTGCAAGGGCTATGGACAATAAATCTGGCAGGTCCGGGAAGGTGGCATATCATAGCATCACCTTTCGCCGAATCTTCTATATTTCCTTCTTTGAAGTCCAGCTCAGACTTTTGGCGGGGTTAACTCGGAGGGGCTTGCGTAAAGTGCATACTTCCGATACCGGTTTACAGCGACCGCGACTGCGCTCACGTCTTCCCCGAACCCGTCCACTTCCGGGCAAGCAGCGACCTTCTACCGCCGTGGTCACCCCCCGCCGCCCGATGGGGAAGCTACGTTTGAGGATCGTACAAAGGTGCTGGGGACAGGCGCCCTGAGCGGCGGCTCGGCTAGCTTCACGATCTCCACCCTACCGGCGGGTGTAACGAGGGTTCAGGCGGTGTATCGCGGTAACGGGGACTTCGACCCCAGCACGTCGAACAAGTTGAAGCAGGTGGTGGAGGAGTAACGCGCGACCCCGCTCGGAAATGCCGCTCGGCCTCGGGTGGCTTTTATTGCCTCACGTGGAGCGGCCACTGTCGCCATCAGGCGTTTACATTCATCGACATTCTCCCCATTCGCCTCTTTCCCATGCCACCCGGCTCATGCACGCACCCGCCAGAAGAGTTATTCTCTAGCTATGGAACTCAAGGGCTGTGGTACTGCTCTGATAACACCGTTTACCCCCGACGGTGCTATCGACGAAAATCCGCTGCGCAATTTCATCGCGTGGCAGATCGAATCGGGCATCGATTTTCTCGTTCCCTGCGGCACAACGGGAGAAACTCCCACGCTCACTCACGATGAGTGGCTGCACGTGATCGATGTGACCATCGAAGTCGCTGCCGGACGCGTGCCGATCGTGGCCGGCGCAACGTCCAACTCCACGCAGGATGCGGTGGCGAAAGCCAAAGAAGTGGCGGCGCGGCCCGGCGTGAACGCGATTCTTACCGCTTCTCCGTATTACAACAAGCCCACGCAGGAGGGCCAGTACCGGCATTTTCGCGCCATCGCTGAAGCGGTCGACAAGCCGATCATCCTCTATAACGTGCCGGGCCGCACCTCGGCCAATCTCGAACCGCCGACGGTGGCGCGATTGAGCGAAGTTCCCAATATCGCCGGCATCAAGGAAGCCAGCGGCAACATCTCGCAGATGGCCGAATTGATGAATGCCGTGCCCGAGCACTTCATCGTTCTCTCCGGCGACGATGCGGTTACCTTGCCGCTGATTGCGCTCGGCGGCGTGGGCGTGATCTCGGTTGCGTCCAATGAAATTCCGCGCGAGATGGCGGAGATGACTCGCGCCGCTCTAAACAACGACTGGCACGCGGCGCGCACCCTTCATCGCAAGTATCTTGCCCTGATGCAGGCCAACTTCATCGAGACGAATCCCATGCCAGTGAAGGCAGTGCTCGCCATGATGGGAAAGATTGAAGAAAACTATCGCCTGCCCATGCTCCCCATGCGGCGCGACACGCGCTCGAAGCTGCAGAAAATCGCAACCGACGCGGGATTGATCGCCCGTCCCGCCGCGCCGCCGGCCGCTTCCCACGAATTTTATGTTTACGAGAACTGGGCGGCGGGCCCGCACAAGGCGATGCTGCACCGTGCATCATGCGGGCAGTGCAACTCGGGCAAAGGACGCCCCTCGGGGCACGATCCCAATCATTCGCGCTGGCATGGACCGTACAACAACCTGGCCGAGGCGCGCGAGGCGACGCACCAGATGCCCGGAGTGCTGATTCGAAGCGAATGCAAATGCGTGGCGTAGCCAGCAGCAGGCGCGGGCGTGTTATCGTATTCGCTCCCTTAGAAACGATGGAGAAATCGTTATGAACTGCCATCTGACGCACCTCCTTTTATTGCTTTCGCTCGTGAGTCTCGCCTTCGCGCAAGCAACGCCCACCTCCGCGCCGCATGACGCCCACGCTATGGCCGCGGCTCCCGCGCCATCCGCCGATCAGATCTGGGCTGACCTCATGGCCGGGAACAAGCGTTTTGTCGAGGGCAAGACCCGGCCCTATGCTGTGGTTTCTCTTCGCCACAAGCTCGCCTCGGGCCAACAGCCGCATGTGATTGTGCTCTCGTGTTCCGACAGCCGCGTTGCGCCCGAACTGGTCTTCGACCAAAGCCTCGGAGACCTGTTTGTCGTGCGCACGGCCGGCAATGTCGCCGACCCCGTCGGCCTCGGCAGCATCGAGTATGCCGTCGATCACATTCATAGCCCGCTCCTGCTGGTTCTCGGACACCAGAAGTGCGGAGCCGTAACGGCCGCGTGCTCCGGCGACAAAATGCCCAGCCGGAACCTGCAGGCGATTGTCGACAAAATCGATCCCGCCGTGACTCAGGCCAAGACCTACGCCAAAGCCGATGACTTGATCGAATCGGCAATCAAGGAAAACGTTCACCAAAGCGCAAAAGACTTGCTGGCGAATAGCGAGATCGTGCGCAACGCAGTCAATGCCGGCAAGCTAAAGGTGATCGAGGCCGAATACGAACTCGAAAGCGGCAAAGTCGTGCGCCTGGACACCGCCAGTTCCCCAAAGTAGCGGAGGCACGAATCCCATCCACCTTGAAGTCGGCCATCGAACGTCTGATCGAAAATCTGGCGTCACGCGAAACCATCGCTAATTCCAGTTCCGACGAAGCGCACCGCGTTTTCCTGGATTTCCGTGCCGCCCTGACTCGCGGCGAGGTTCGCGCCGCCGAAAAAATCGACGGACGATGGGTGGTCAACGCCTGGGTAAAGCAAGGCATTCTGCTCGGCTTCCGCATTGGCGAGTTGCGGGAGATGTCAGATGGCGACGTTTTCTCTTTCGTCGATAAAGACAGCTTCCCTGCCCGCCGCGTAACGGTTGCCGATCGCATTCGCCTGGTGCCGGGAGGATCGTCGATTCGCGAAGGGGCTTACGTTGCGCCGTCGGTCGTCTGCATGCCGCCGATGTTCATCAACGTCGGCGCGTATGTTGACGAAGGGTCGATGATCGACTCCCACGCCCTGGTCGGCTCCTGTGCGCAGATCGGCAAGCGCGTGCACCTGAGCGCAGCCGCGCAGATCGGAGGCGTCCTAGAACCGGTCAACGCCGCGCCGGTGATTATCGAAGACGATGTGCTCGTGGGCGGCAATTGCGGAGTCTACGAAGGCACGCTGGTCGGCGCGCGGGCAGTGCTCGGAGCAGGAACGATCCTCACCCGATCCACGCCGCTCTACGACCTGGTGCGCGGCGAAATCTACCGCGCATCTTCGGATCGGGAGCACGAGCAGCCGCTCAAAGTTCCCGAAAATGCCGTCGTTGTGCCCGGTTCGCGCCCGGTGAAAAAAGGCAAAGGCAAATCCGCCTCCGACGACTGGAACCTTTCGCTCTACACTCCCGTCATCGTGAAATACCGCGACGAAAAAACCGACCGCAGGATTGAACTAGAGGAGTGGCTGAGGTAGACGAAGATCGCGCAACCTCAGGCAACCAGCACTCCCTTGGGAAAGAACAGGTCAAGCGCCAAGCCTTGCTCCCACGAGAGCCGGACCCGATCCTGCCCCTTTGGCCTTCCCGGAAACGGCGTGGTCGAATTCCTGTCCACCTCGACAATCTTTCCACCTCTAAGTCCGGCAGCCAAAGCGCTGAGATGTACGGGGACGGATGCATGAACAACGATATCCGCATCATGTTTGCTGGCCGGCTTCCACGCCAATGAGCCGACCAACTCGAACTTCATTGCTCCCTGAAACTGGCAATTTAGGATCGCCACAATGGTTTTGAATAGTTCGGTAGGGTGATTCATTCGTGTATCTCCTCTTTGGGAACTTAGCTTAAAATTACCTGGTCGGGGGGTTACTACGTTGGCTCTAGCAGCGCTTCCTACGAGGAAGGACCTAGCCGGCGCGAAATGATCGGCGGGTCCGACGTTTCCTCCCTATTTGTGCCGCAATGCAGATCACGGCAGAAGTAACCATTTCGGCCAGAAACCAGATCACCCTCCCCCGTGAGGCTCGCGAGGCATTGCGTCTCAAGCCTGGAGACAAAGTTCTCATTGTCGTCCGCGGAGAGCAGTTGCTCCTCCTCAAAAAGCCGAAGTTCCACCACGCCGCTATCTGCGGAATAGGTCACGGCGTCTATCCCAAAGATTATCTTCGCAAGGAACGCGAGAGTTGGAGATAGGGGGCCTTCGCATCCGACTTCGACCACCTCCTCTGACTCTCTACCCGTGACAATCTTTTTACATTTTCCTGACAACTAATCTTTTGACCTACGCGAAAATTATTGGGCGCAGGCGACCTGCATGCCTTCCTGCATGCCTTCCTGCACGCTTTCCTGCTGACTCCACAATGAGTTTGAACCTGGCCTTGTAAGTCCTTGCCGGGGAGCGGGCTGAACCCATATCAGCCCGCTTTTATTTGCATCGGGAATTTCTACGACGGCAGCTTCAGGGAAGGCGGAGCCGGAAGCTGCGCCTGTTCGGCTGCGATTCTGCTTCGCGCTTCGATGTGTTTGGCGCGGAAGTGCGCTCGCGCCCGCTCGCCCCACGCCCGCACAAAATAATAGTTGAGCCCACCTCCAATGGCTGAGCTGACCACCGGAATCAGCCGTCCCGTCCACTTCTCCACCACTTCGGCGCCAGCTTTCGCCGCAATGCGTTGAATCACCTTCGGCACAAAACGATTGACCACTTCTTTTTCCAGCAACTCACGGCTGATGTCGATTCCGGCCGCGCTGGCCGCGGCAATCCAAAGCTCGGCGATCTCGTCATCGGTGTTCAACTCGAAGCCATAAACCAGGCTGAGCTTTTGAATCGTGCGCATGGTTATGGCTGAAAGGATGCCGAGGTCGGGAACGATGGTGAGAATTCCGCCGAGGCCAAATCCCGCTCCCTCGGCCGCGGCCAGCTTCATCGCGCCATGGATTACCGAATCCGCCACATCGTCAAGACTCTCGACCGGCAAGGTGTAGACGCCACGAAATGTCGCCAGCGGC
Source organism: Terriglobales bacterium (assembly GCA_030038475.1). GTDB lineage: Bacteria > Acidobacteriota > Terriglobia > Terriglobales > Acidobacteriaceae > Acidiflorens. Next base: position 22,465 of record JASHOU010000049.1, read on the forward strand.
AACCCATGCGCGATGCGCAACTGCATCAGGAAGCGACCCGGATCGACCTTAATCGTTTTATAAGTGCGGGTCAGGCCGCCGCGAATTGCGCCTTCGACCCGCCGCCGCATCCACGACTTTTTCCCGGTTGACATTCCTCAATGTAAGTCTAACAGCCGGTCTGATGCTCCTCTATTTGGCGACGCAACCGACCTCGTTGACACAGAATTTATTATGAAGGGTCGGAGAGAGGTGTCTCACAGTATGAAGCATCGGTTTTTGCTCCATTCTTTAAACCACACGATTCTGGTTGTCGATATTACGGAGTTCGGAATGCCCCCCGAAACAAACCCACGAGCCGGAAATACGAAAATGGCGCCCGCAGTTCGATTCGCCAGTTGGAAAGACGCAGAGCACTACTTTAGAACCAGAGGGGCAAGTAACGAGGCCGTTGAGGGGAGTCATGCAACACTGAATCGGAACAGTGTAGCTGTGATGACCGTTGTTTGAATCCCTGCGTAAGTCGGGCCGACCCGCAACAGGGACTGCGCACCTCTGCACTGGTCTCACCCTGTGCTAGCATCGACTTATCGAATGCCAACTGGAAAACTGCACATAGTTCCCCTCGGCGGATTGGGCGAGTTCGGCATGAACTGCATGGCCCTCCGCTACGGTGACGACATCATCGTAATCGACGCCGGCCTCATGTTCCCCGAATCCGAGCTGCTCGGAGTCGACATCGTCGTTCCCGATATTTCCTATCTGCTCGAAAATCGCAGGCATGTCCGCGCCATCATTCTCACCCACGGCCA
>JASHOU010000050.1 GCA_030038475.1 Terriglobales bacterium
TGGAGGTCGTGTCTCCCACATCTCTCAGGTATATCATGATTCTCATGAAACACTTGAAACTCTCGTCCATAGTGAACTGTCGCTGTCGGCGATTGTTCTCTTTGTTCGCCGTGCTTCTCGCGGGTACGTTCATCTCAGCCCAACCACAAACGTATGAGGTGAGAAGTTGCAAAAGGCGAAGCGCGTCACGCTGCCAAGAAAGCGATTGTCGGTGCACCCGGTGGATTAAATCGCTTGACCACGGTCATTCGTTACCGTACTGCTAGTACAATTTGAGGCATTCAAAGATTAAGAAATTGACAAAGTCGGAAGGCTCTCGTGTACATTACTTCGACACGAGGGGCTGGGAATTTCGGTTGATTGGACAAACATTCGGCCTTCAGCTTCGGAAAGGAGTACGACGATGAAGATCGCTTTATTTGTAATGACTTCGGCAGCGTTGCTGCTGATGGTCACTAACGCTCAAGCCGACCCTGTGTTTCCCGGAGAGGTATTCGATATTAGCGGCACAGCGACGCAAACAGGCGGGAGCGATTGCTGTACCCATGGTGGTACTTTCGGCGGTTCGTTCACCATCGGGTCGGAGATTGATAGCTCAACTGATTGGATCGTGACTGCGTTTAACCCTGTCTGTACGCTAGGAATAGAAACCTGTTCTTCAGTGGCCTGGGATATCCCGGGGTTGGAGTTCGATGCTTCCAACGGTACGCTCCTTGGAGATGCCTCCGCCGATTACACGGGCAATGGGGGAGATTCGAGAACGTTTGAGTTCATGTTTGAAGACGGCAACACGACGGATGATCCATACACCGATACCGATAATACGACCCCCAGCAACAGCAGAAACGGCACGATTAGCTTGTCTGTGACAAGCTCAGCCCCCGGAACAGCGTCGCGCCGGTGCCAGAACCGTCGTTGGTATTGCCTCTAAGCTCTCTATTCTGTTTCATTGGACTAGTAGTAGCACGCCGAAAGCGGAGCTATTGATTCCCCAACGATTGTGAGGGCCTTTGGTCGCCGAAGCAGTACCGCTAGTACAAGTTCCCCAAGGAATCTGCCGAATTGCAGCACGTCGCGTTGTACACTGTGGGTCACAGCTAAATTGTGATGGGGGTTAGCATGATTCTTCGATACTTCGGGATCACAGCTGCGGTTTTGGCCGGGCTGGCTTCGGCCCGTGCGTCCGTGGTTGAACTGTCGTTCTCCGGTACATTCGATACGACTGTTGGCGTGATCGCATCGGGAACTACATTCTCCGGCGAAGTGACGTTTAACACCACACCAGGCACAAACGCTTGCCCCGGCAGCACGGTCTTTGCGATTTGTCTTCCACTTCTGACCGATGAACTCGTTTTGTCTGGTGACACCGGCCTTTCCATTCCTCCCGATACACCAACTTTCCAAGGCGTGCCTGAAGTGACCGAGGGGGTGCTGAATTTTTCAACCGGGCAGATTCAGATAAATGTCGAGTCGACCGTGGACGACGACTTTTATTCGTTCTACATAAATCCAGCCAGCGCGGGCGTGGTGAACGACAATACCGATTCGTCTGCCACTGCGGTTGATTTCCAGTCGAGTGGTCTCCACGCCATACCTGAACCCTCCACACTGCTGCCGCTCGCGATTGGCATTCTGGTCTTCGGCGCGCGGCTGTATGCGCACCGCACATCTTAAACCTCGCTAAGCGGTAAATCGGTGCTTCTGTCGTGGCTTCAGCAGCCGTGTTGTCGCTCGCGCGTCCAGGGTCAACTTATCCGGCACTTCCATGAGAAGGCCGGCCCTGTCAAATAGTTTTTGGTCGTGTGAATCGTAAAAGCCGACTGCCGACCAACGGGAGGCATATCTAACCTTCAGTCTTTCCTTCTTAGGAAGGTTTTTTTGGTCCGCTATCGATACAGCCGATCGCCGACCAGCGGGAGGCGCACAGCGCTGCCATCCCTCTCTTCTCAAATCACCGACTCGCCCTACTTCCATCCGCACTCTTTTGTGGAGCTATTGCTCCGGTGCCAGCTGGGTGTCCTCAATCGGAAACGGGTGCTGCCGTCTCGGAGCCGAACTGAATATCTCTGTTTCCAGGGACGTCGTTCCTGCCGGACGCCGCAGTCACCCGAACTCGGCGATTTGCTCTAAAAACTGTTACGCGGCAACTTTCTTCTGCCCCTGCCGTAGGTTGTGGTTTCGCAACGGCTCGTACACCTCAGCCGTGACCCACAGCCGGTGAAGCAGTATCCCCAATTTCCGCGCGACCGCCACAACCGCTCGCTTCCTTCCACGCTTGCCGCCGTGTTTCGCCAGGTGCACACCCCATCGCTTCAGATCGGTATCCGGTCCCCGGCGGCTGATAATGTAGTGCGCTCCTTGCACTAGCATCGTACGCAGGTACGGGTCGCCCTCCTTGGTGATTCGTAATTGGGGTTGGCTCTGCCCCGAATCGCTGCGCCGCGGCCGCAGGCCCACATAACACCCGATATCCCGGCTTTTCTGGAATCTGTCCTTGTCTTCGATCGTGAGTATGAATGTTAGAGCGATCAGCGGTCCTACTCCTCCGATTTGCCGCAGGAGTGCCGTTTCCGGATAATCCTTCCGGGCGATCTGCTCGATTTCACGATCACTATCTTTGATCTTCTGGGTTAACGATTCCACTTCTTTCAGCAACGGTTCTAGAACCTGTCGGAGCTGCGGCGGTAGTGACACGGCTTGTCGGACTCCCATCTGGTCCGCATCACAGTTAGGTAATCGTTCGCCCATCGACTTCGCCAGACCTCGCGCGGTATTCACCAGGCTGGTCCGCACCGCCATCAGAGCAGCTCGAACCCGGATAACCATCAAAGCACCTTGTGCCTTCTCGCTCCGATGCTGAATCGGCCGTAGCAACTGCGGATCAATTCGGGCCAGTCGCGCCAAGGTTTGAGCGTCCAATCGATCGTCCTTTCGGCTGCTCTCCGTGATCAGCTTCACCTGCTTGGGATTGGCCACGATCACTTCATGCCCCAACTTTTGCAATAAGCGGCTCACCCACGGCGAATGGGTTCCGACTTCGATGGCGATCCGGGCCCGCCCTAAGGAACCAAATGCTTCCGCCATCCCAGCTTGGATAGTCGCGACTCGCCCCTCGCGGAGAATCTCACCCTCGTTGCTGAGCATGCAGTATTGACTGTTCTTGTCTCCCAGATCCATCCCGATAGTGACGCATTCCTGTGTCCCTTTGGTCTTCACGGTTGGCTTCTGCATCTTCTGAGTGCTGTTACGCTTCTTCATGGCCGGTCTCCTTTGCACCTCGAGTGCGCATGTGGGAGCTTATCGCATCCCGTCGGAGCCGGCCTTCTCATTCCATCTCGGAGAATCCACGGCCGGCGCAAGGATCGGTCCTGGGAAGTCCTTTCGGTTGTATCGGGAGTGCGACGGCGCGATGCGGCTGTGACCTGCTCCCGAAACCTCTACCAGTCATAATTGAGAACCTCGCGTAATAGAGATTACGCGAGGAGCTTCGAGGTGAAGAAGACGCGGTACAGCGAGGAGCAGATTATCGGTGTGCTGAAACAGATGGAAGCAGGCCGGAAAGTAGCGGACTTGGCGCGCGAGTTGGGCGTGAGTGAGGCCACGCTTTACACCTGGAAGAGCAAGTTCGGCGGCCTGGCGGGGGCAGGTCACCTCCATCCTCGCTTGCTGCAATTCGAGTCCTCAACCGGTTCTGATCTCCCGCAACAGTTCCCGCCGTTTCTGCACGTCCTCAGGGATGAACGACGAATGACTCTCGACCGCAGGGTCCCCTGAAGAACGTTCTCCTCGGTGATCCTGCGCGAGGTCGATATCGCCAGCGCTGAGTCGGTGATTTTGCTCGAGCTGCGCGACATGACGAATCTGGGAGACATCGTGCTTGAAAAAGGCTGGGCGCTCTATGGCACGCTGATCCCGGACCGACCCGCGCAGCCAGGCCGCACCGGCTCCAAACCGTTTCCCAGGAACACACCGCTCTGGCGGTCGCCTCAGGATGACATCGGAGCCGTGGCGTTTGACCCCACGACGCTTCCCGGCCAAAAAAGCCCGCCGCAGGGCGTCGCCAATTTCCAGGTGAAAGTAAATCTTTGGTTTGCGCCTGCCAATACCAACTGCTTCATCCACAACCAGCACGACTTCATCGAGATTCACTCGCAGATCACCGGACACGGGCGGATGCAGAAGTTCCGCGCCCAGGATTATTCCACGCTGTATCACGACGAGCTGATGAGTCCCGGATACACCACCGCGGTGCCGTTCTGCGACGTCGCCGGCCCCGGCCGCTACGTCTATCCGTGGCACCAGTATTACGCCGACGACGACTGTATCTGGATGGCCGTCGAGTATCACCCCACTGGCTGAATTGAGTCCCCACCGGGAAAGAATCCGCCAGCGTCTGAAAGGAGCCAACCAAAATGAGCGCACCGGGTTCAGCAACGGCCCTTGCCATCGCCGCTTCGTCTAGCGCCAATGCCTATCGCTTCCTGAAGGTGGAAGAGTTTTTTGGAGGCTATCGATCCTGGCCCTCCGTTTCCAGCATGAAAAGCTGGAGCGTCGACCCGGCCGGCAAAACCGTGTCGTTGGAACTGGCCAACTCCGACGGCACTTCCTCCGCCGCGCTCCTCCAGTTCCTGCAGGCCAATATTCTTCGCTTTCGCTTCGCACCGGCCAAGAAGACCACGGATTTCACGAACTTCAACACTCGTTCTGTGGTCATGGACACCATGGAAGAATTGATGCGGGAGCTCGAAAAGCCGCGGATTTCTCGCGGACAGGACCAGCATTTTACCGTGGAAGCCGCGCCGGACAGTACGCCCTCGTCAGCGCACATCCAAACGCGGCGCGCCGACGGCAAGGTAACTCTGAGCGTTCAGATCGAAAGCGCGCCGTTCCGCATCACCGTGACGGACTGGTGGGACAATCACCCGCGGCAGATGCTGCAAACGGCCGATCCCTGCCTGTTCTTTATGCCCAACGGCGAGCAGGATTTCTCCATCGTGCATTTGATCCGCAAACCGCCTCCGGCCCGCTATATCGGATTCGGCGAGCAGGGCGGCAAGGCGCTGATCAAGAACACCGAGCAGGTCAACTTTTTTAATTTCGACAACATGCGCTATCGCCAGACCTATAACCACGGGCCTCTGGACGGGCGCGAGCCGCTCTATCATTCCGACCCGTTCTTCATGGAGTTCAACGGCCACCAGGGATGCGAGTGCGTCTACGGGATGTTCGTCGACAATCCCTCGCAGGTTTATGTCGACATCGGTTACGACAACTCCGGGCGATACATGGTGGGGACACGGTTCGGCGATCTCGATTATTATTTCATCGCCGGCTCCAACGCCTCCGGTGTGCTCCAGGATTTCAGCCAGTTCATCGGCCATTCGCGGCTGAAGCCACGCTACGCCCTGGGCTACCACCAAGGCTGCTACGGTTACGAGAACTGGCACGACATTTATCAGGCGGTGGACTCCTACCGCAAGGAGCGCATTCCCCTCGACGGAATCCATGTCGATGTGGACGTACAGCACAACTATCAGACCTTCACAGTCGATCAGAGCGACAACAAGTTTCCCAATGCTCAGGCAACTTTTGCCGATTTGCGGATCAAGGGCATCAAGTGCAGCACCAACATCACGCCCATCATCAGCAACCGCGACAACAACTACAGCACCTAC
>JASHOU010000051.1 GCA_030038475.1 Terriglobales bacterium
CCAATCCGCCATCCCCGACGATGGCGCCTGGTGGATGGAGCGGAACGGTCACTTGACGGCGGATCGGCTCGAGCCGAACGGTCCGGCAGAGCGAGCCGGCATCCGCCGTGGCGATGAGGTCGTCAGCATCAACGGCCGCGCCGTGAATAATGCTGCCTCGCTCACCCGCCAGCTCTATTATTCCGGCGTCTACTCCAAGGCAACCTACTCGCTGATTCGCGGATCGGTTCCGCTCGATGTGGAAGTGGTGCTCGTGCCCGCCGAGCGCTCCATGAACGACTGGCTGCGCCTCATCGCGCTCATCTACCTCGGCATCGGTCTCTATGTGCTGATGCGCCGCTGGACCGCCGTCGGTTCCACCCACTTCTATATCTTCTGCCTCGTCTCTTTCATCTTCTACTCGCTCCATTACACCGGCAAATTCAACGCCTTCGATTGGACTGTTTTCTGGGCCAATGAAGTCGCCTGGTTGCTGCAGCCAGCATTGTTCCTCCACTTCGTCTTGACCTTCCCCGAACGGCGCGCGTTCGTCAACCGCCATCGCTGGTCGCTTCCCGCGCTCTATCTGCCCGGCCTGCTGCTTCTCTTGATGCAGCTTCTCGCGTTCACCTACCTCGAAGCCAGCAACTCGCTTCTGTTCAACCTGAACCGCATCCACTGGGCCTATCTCACCATCTTCTTCGTCTCCGCGGCCGTTGTTCTCTGGAAGAACTATCGCCAGGCCGCAACTCCCATTCTTCGCCAGCAGCTCAAATGGATCACCCGCGGCACCGTCGTCGCCATCGCGCCCTTCACCCTTTGCTACGTGCTCTGGTACGTGCTCGGCGTCATGCCTTCGCCCGCCATGAAGGTTTCGGTGCTCTCGCTAGGTGTTCTGCCCCTAACCTTCGGTTACGCCATCTTCCGCTACCGCCTGATGGATGTGGATCTGATCTTCAAGCGCGGCATGGCCTACACGCTCGCCGCCGCGGCTGTCATCGGAATGTACTTCGCCGGCGTGGCCGCAATCGCCGAACTCGTCCACACTCGCGTTCCCAGCACCGGCCCTTATGGCTTGCTGGTAGCCATGGTAGTCACCGCGATCCTGTTCGAGCCGGTTCGCAAGTGGATTCAGGAAAAGCTCGACCGCGTTTTCTTCCGCGCCGGCTACAACTACCGCCGCACCCTCATCGAATTTGGCCGCGAGTTGAGTTCTGAAACCCATCTCGACAAGATGCTCTCCTCCCTCGTCGATCGCGTCTCCAACACGCTCCAGGTCGATCGCGTCGCCATCTTTCTCGCCAACAGCGACTCTTCGCGATTCGAATTGTCCAAGTCGCTCGGCATCACCCACGTCACCGGTCTCGACCTGTCATTTCTTGCCAAGCCTCGCATCGAAGACGCTGCCGGACACATCTTTTTCGAAAACACGCATCTGCTGCCGCGTGAAAATCCCACCGCGCAGGAAGCGATCGCGCGTCTCGAGCTCAATTACTACATTCCCTGCCACGCGCGGCAAAACACCATCGCCTTCCTCGGACTCGGCAAAACCATGCAAGGCGACTTCCTCTCCAGCGAAGATGTCGAATTGCTCCAGGTGCTCGCCGGCTACATCGGCATCGCCTTCCAGAACGCCCGTCTCTACGCCTCGCTCGAGCAGAAAGCAACCGAGTACGAGCGCCTCAAGGATTTCAACGAGAACATCGTCGAATCGATCAACGTCGGCGTCATGGCCGTCGATCTCCAGGATCGTATCGAGTCCTGGAACTCGCAAATGGAAGTCATGTACGCCCAGCCGCGCTGGCAGGTCGTTGGCCGCTCGCTCAGCGAAGTTTTCCCCGCCGCCTTCGTCGAGGAGTTCTACCGCGTCCGCCAGAATCCCGGCATCCACAATCTTTATAAATTCCGCCTGATCACTCCGACGGGCGAATCGCGCGTGGTCAACGTTGCGATGGCGCCGCTGGTCACGCGCAAATTCAACGTCGTCGGCCGTCTCGTGATCGTCGACGACATCACCGAGCGCATCGAGCTTGAGGTTCAGCTCACCCAGGCCGATAAGCTTTCTTCCATCGGACTCCTCGCCGCGGGCGTTGCGCACGAAGTCAACACGCCGCTCGCCGTGATCTCCTCTTACAGCCAGATGCTGGCAAAACAGCTCCAATCCGATCCGCAAAAATCCGCCGTCCTCGAAAAAATCACCAAGCAAACCTTCCGCGCTTCGGAAATCGTCAATAACCTTTTGAACTTCTCCCGCACCACGGGAACGGAATTGACCGGAGTCAACCTGAACAAAGTGATCAGCGACACGCTGGCGCTGCTCGAGCACCAGTTCAAGGTGGCTCAGATTCAAGTACAGTCTGAACTCAACGAGAATCTTCCTTTGATTCAGGGCAACGCCGGCCGCTTGCAGCAGGTGTTTTTGAATCTCTTTCTCAACGCCAAAGACGCCATGGCTGGAGGCGGCGTGTTGAACGTCGCCACGCTCAACGGCGAATCTGTCAGCGTCCGCGTCTCCGACACCGGCTCGGGCATCGCTCAGGAACACATTCACCGCATCTACGATCCATTTTTCACGACCAAGACCTCTCCGCTCGACGGTCAGAATCGCGGCACCGGTCTTGGCCTTTCTGTAACCTACGGCATCATCCAGGAACATGCGGGCAACATCCGTGTGGAGAGCCGCCCGGGCGAAGGCACCACCTTCACCCTGGATTTTCCGCTGATTAAGAAGGCAGTCCATGTCTGAAGTAGCAAGGTTTGAAGCAGCGAGGTCTGAAGTGGCAGGTTCCGAAATCGCAGGCTCTGAATTAACGATGTCCGATGTCTCGACCATCCCGCGCCGCAGCCCAACAGAAAACGCCTCCGCCAGCGCCGGTCGAATCCTTATCATCGACGACGAAGCCGAAATCCGCGAATCGCTCGAAACCCTCCTTCAACTCGAAGGTTACGGCGTTGCCGTCGCCGCCAGTGCGGCGGAAGGTCTGTCCCACATCGGCGAATCCACCTTCGATGTCGTCCTGCTCGATCTCGCTCTGCCCGACAAAAACGGTATGGACGTGCTCGCCGAGATTCGGCTTCTCCATCCCCAGCAGGCGGTCATCATGATCACCGCCTACGGCACCGTCGAAAACGCCGTCCGCGCCATGCAATCCGGCGCAACCAACTTCATCCAGAAGCCATGGGATAACGAAAAGCTGCTCGCCGATGTCCGCGCCGCCGTCGCCCGCCAGAAAGCGGAAGAAGAAAACATTCAGCTGAAGCGCGCTCTCAAGCAGCGCTACAACTTCGAAAACATCGTCGGCAAGAGTGAGCCCATGCTCAAGATTTTCGACCTCATCGCGCAGGTCGCTCCTAGCCGCTCCACCGTCCTGCTGCAAGGTGAAAGCGGAACCGGCAAGGAACTGATCGCCAAAGCCATTCATCTGAACTCTCCACGCCGCGACCGCTCCTTCGTGCCGGTGAACTCCGGCTCCACTCCGCCCGACCTGCTCGAGTCCACCCTCTTCGGCCACGTCAAAGGCGCATTCACCAGCGCCATTACCTCCAAAAAAGGTCTGTTCGAGGTCGCCGACCGGGGCACGCTCTTCCTCGACGAAATCGGCACCATGAGCATGGATACGCAAGCGAAGATTCTGCGCGTTCTGCAAGATCGCAAGTTCATGCACCTCGGCGGCGTGCAGGAGATTCAAGTCGATGTCCGCATCATCGCCGCCACCAACGTCGACCTGCGGCAAATGGTGCGCGAAGGCAAATTCCGTGAAGACCTCTTCTACCGCCTCAACGTGATCACCCTCGATCTGCCGCCGTTGCGCCAGCGCCGCGAAGACATTCCCTTGCTGGTTCAGCATTTCCTGCAAAAATATTCCGAGGAAAACGATCGCCCCAGGCGCCATATCACCACCGACGCTTTGCGCCCGCTCGTCAGCTACAACTGGCCCGGCAACGTCCGCGAACTGGAGAACACGGTCGAACGCGCCGTGGTCTTATCTTCCGACTCCGATATCGGCCCCGATCTCCTGCCCGATCACATCGTCGGCCGCGGCAGCTCAGTTCCGGCCCTCGACGCCAACTCCGGAGCTACCTTGTTCAGCATCATGGAAGACTGCGAACGCCAGATCATCGTCGACATGCTGCAAAAATGCGGCTGGAACCAGACCGAAGCGGCCGAACGCTTCCACGTTCCGCTCTCGACCCTGAATCAAAAAATCAAACGTCTGGCCATCGAAATCAAAAAGAAAAACCGGGAATAGTTCGCGTTATCGGATGATCTCGCCATCGGGTGATCGGATCATCTGAACCCGGCGCAGGTTGGATTTTAGATGACCCGATCGCCCGATCCCCCGATGATGAGATCGCGATGTCGCCCCGGTGACCCGATTCCCTCCGTCTGCTATAGTTCCTTGAACGCATCTCCGACCTTCCATGGCGCTCGAACTCGAACTGATTTCGCCCTTTGAACTCGCCAAAGATTTTGCCTTGGCGGTTCAGGAATACACCCTGCTCTCGGCGCAATCGCTGGCCAACTTCTTCCGCCGTCCCCTCTACATGGCCGACATGGTGCAACAGGCCGACCTCATCGGCTTTGGTTCCCTGCCCATCGTCGTTCTTACCGGACTCTCGGTCGGCGCACTGCTCGCGCTCAATGCCGCCAGCACGCTCCAGCGCTTCGGAGGAATCACTCTCATCGGCCAGCTCGTTTCCATCGGCATGGTTACAGAACTCGGTCCCCTCATCACCGGCCTCATGGTCGCCGGCCGCAACGCCTCCGGCATGGCCAGCGAACTCGGCTCTATGATCGTGACCGAACAAATCGACGCCATGCGCGCTCTTGGCACCGATCCCACTAAAAAGCTGATCACGCCGCGCATCGGGGCAACGGCGTTCATGTTGTTCTTCCTCACCATCATCGCCGACCTGCTCGGTCTGATCGGCGGCTACGCGGTTGCGCATCTGATCTTCGGCCTCAACTCGCAGCAGTATTGGACTTCGGTCTGGCAGATTCTCGTCTTCCGCGACGTCTTCACCGGCCTCGTCAAGCCGGTGCTCTTCGGCTTCATCATCTCCACCGTGGGCTGTTACTACGGAATTTCGACCCGCGGCGGCACGCAGGGCGTGGGCCGGTCGACCACCCAGGCTGTGGTTGCTTCTTCGGTATTGATTCTGATCGTGGACTTCTTTGTCACCAAATTGATCTTCGCGTTTTTTGGTTATCGGTAACTCATGTCCGTTCCGACACTGCCCATCGAGAGTCCGGCCGCTTCCGTAGCTGCTCCCTCGCAGTACGCCATCGAGTTCGATAACGTTTCCATCGCCTTCGATGAAAAGGTCGTGCTCAGCGGAGTTTCCTTCCACTTGCATCACGGAGAAACGAAAGCCATCTTCGGTGTTGCCGGTTCCGGCAAAAGCACGCTGCTCAAACTCGCCATCGGCTTGCTCCCGGCCGATAGTGGCCGCATCGACGTTCTCGGCGACGAAGTCACCGCCATGTCTGAGGAGCAACTGTTCGAACTGCGCCGCCGCGTCGGCATCGTCTTCCAGGAAAGCGCGCTCTTCGATTCGCTCAAGGTCTTCGAAAACGTGGGCTTCCGCCTGATGGAAGAGCACACTCCGCCCGATGAAATCGAACACCGCGTTCGTGAGGTGCTGCGTTTTGTGGAGTTGGAACGAACCTACGACATGTTTCCCTCGGAGCTCTCCGGAGGCATGAGAAGACGCGTCGCCATCGCCCGTGCCGTCATCACCCAGCCCGAGGTCCTGCTTTACGATTCGCCTACTGGCGGACTCGATCCCGTGACCTCAAACACGATCATCGAACTCATCATGAAACAGCGCGATGTCTACAAGACCAGCGCGCTCCTGGTTACGCACCGTCTGCAGGACGCATTCACCATGGCGACCCACCAGTTCGACCCCGCCACCAACCAGATGGTCGCCCTGCCCAAAGGCCAGCTCTGTGACGTGCCCATGAGTTTCCTGATCCTCCGCGATAGCAAAGTAATCTTCGACGGCGACGCTCACCAGTTGGCCACCAGCCGCGACGAATACATCCGCGAATACATCTCGTAGCCGCAATTCTCACGGAGCTGCGGGCGTCCGCACCCGCTATCCCCGAGCAAGAATATTCTCGCCTCGCCGACTTCAGGAGCGTAGCATGATCTCGCTCCCGAAGGATTTCCCTATGGCTAGCGAACTGCCGAGCGGAGGCTTGGCAGTATATGTTTTTCTCGAAATGGTCGCACTAGCCTTCGTTTTTGGTGCGGTCGAAGCTTTCACGAACAACAAACCGTGGTACGTCTGGGCTGGCTGCCTGGTGCTGGGCGTCCTATTTTTTCTGGCCGGAATTAGATGGGGCACTCCAACCGGGTTTGCAATACTGGGAATCCTCGTCTGTGCCGTTCTCGCCTATGGAGGCTACCGGTACCACCACAACACGACGACGGATAACCAACCTGTCGCGTTGCAACCGACCGAACTCTACATGGAATGCCGCATCGCGTCACTGCCGATTCACATTCCCCCTAACGAAGTGGCTCATGTGAAGGCATTTAATAAGAAGCAATATGGCAATACAAAATCGGCGATAGATGATATACGCAACGAGGGCACAAAGGAACTGCTGTGGCCGGATCAGAGAATAATGAAGAAAGTAAAATTCCCCACTACCCCGTTTGACTATGAATGTGAGGTGACAAACCACGCCGCCGCGAACCTTATGGATATAGTGATTGCCCTTTCCGTTAACTTCGACAACGAGAAACCCCCTCTCATCTACAACGTAATAATTAGTCCGTTAGACGCCGGCAAGACATTCTCGTTTCACCTCGTCAACGAATGTCCCATCCAAGTTTCAGTGATTTCCCCAAACACGGCCACTGTTCAGGTATTCGGAGAAGAACAAAGACGAACAATCCCTCTGCATTGGCCACACCGCAGTCCCATAGAACAAATAATGATGTTTTTTCCGTCAAATGTAAGCTGGACAGGAAACGCCTGTCAGTGATGCTTGTGCCTGATTACGACAATCCCCTTCCTCTGCGTCTTAGCGGCCCGCTGAGCCAGTCGGCTGCGTCGATGCCGTTGGAATTACAACGATCAGGTTATCCCCGCTTCCGGGGTGCGTCATCCCCAGATATTCCACCTGCGGCTGCGAGTCGAATCCAATATCTTTGGTCGTCATGTACGCCGCATATGTATCAACATTATCATATCAACATATAAATGTACGTACACAACCATACATATCATAAGAGAACAAAATGCGAAATTGTTTCACGTGGAACATTTTGTTCATATTGCTATGTACATACAAATATCCCCACTATGTTCCACGTGAAACATTTTGTACATATACCGAGAACCCCGCCGCGACACTTCCTGGCCATGGAGCCCCTGCCCCTTCACCCGCCCTCCTCCGTGCCTCCGTGGCTCCGTGGTGGACCGGAAAGCTCACTCCGCTGCCTGGCCGTCGATCTCCCCGGCGGCGCCGCCGGATTCTCATGCACCCGCTCGCGGAACCCGCCTTTCATCCCTCGCGCCAACCCGATCGCCGCTTCTCCAAACTTGTCGCGCACATGATCGGCCGCCGCCAGCGCCTTCCGCCAGCGCTCGTCCCGCGAAGGCTCGAGCAAGTCAAGCTGCGCACCCATCGTCCCCGATTCGAAGTTCGACGCCTGCACACCCAGCAGCCGCACCGCCGCACCCTCCTTCCAGTTTGTCAAGAACAAATGCCGCGCCTCCTCGAAAATCCGGTTGTCCATCTGCGTCGGCTCGTCGAGCGAATGCGCTCGCGTGATGGTGGAAAAATCCTTGTAGCGCAGCTTCAGCTGAATCGTGCGCGCAAAGTATCCCGCTTCGCGCAAGCGCCTTCCGACCATCTCGCTCAGCCGCATCAGCGTCGATTGCAACCGCTCGGCGTCGCCCGTGTCCTCGTTGAACGTGTGCTCGTGGCTCATCGATTTCGCATCGACGTTTTCTCCCACCGCAGTATCGAACCATCCGCCCGCATCCTCGCCGCGCGACTTCCCTGCCAGCGCCAGGCCCCATTTGCCGAATCGCTCTTCGAGGTCGCGCTCCTCCATGCGCGCCAGATCGCCAACCTTCTCAATGCCGATCGCGTGCAGCTTTTCCTCCATCACCTTGCCCACGCCTGGGATGTCTCCCACTGCGAGCGGCGCAAGAAACTTTGCCTCTTCGCCGGGCAGAATCCAGAGCACGCCATTCGGCTTCGCCTTTGCGGAGGAAACCTTTGCCACCAGCCGCGACGTGCCAATCCCAATCGAGCAGTTCAATTGCGTTGCCGATTTCATCTCCGCGTGAAGCCGGTGCGCCGAACGCAGCGGACGCCCATGCAGGCGCTCGGTCCCGGTCATATCAAGATAAGCCTCATCCACCGAAGCCATCTCGACCAGCGGAGAAAAATGCCCCAGCACCTCATGCACCTTGTGCAAATACTCGCGATAGCGCTCGGGATGCCCGTTTACAAAGATCGCCTGCGGACAAAGCTTCGCCGCCGTCCGCAACGGCATGGCCGAATGCACTCCAAATCTGCGCGCCGCGTACGAAGCCGCCGAAACGACGCCGCGCTCGTCGCGCTGCCCGCCGACCACAACCGGCTTGCCCTTTAGCGACGGATCGAACAATTCCTCGACTGACACAAAGAACGCATCCATGTCGACATGAAAGATAGTTCGCGGAATCGGGCCTTCAGAGGATCGGGTCATCGGAACATCGGGTCATCGGGTCATCGGGTGATCCCGATGCTTGGGAAAAGTGTAACCCGGAAACTCTGCGACTGTGATCCACCACCTCCAGCCGTTCAGTTTTCTACGAATAACTTCAGGCGGGACAATGCCTGATCCCACTGCTCGGAGACGAAGTCGAGATACTGCCTGATTCCTTCGATCGGCTGCGGATCGAATTCGAATCGGCTCTCGCGGCCCGCCCTGACGCCGCGCACGATACCCGCGCTCTCCAGCACGCGAAGATGCTTGGTGATCGCCTGCCGCGTGAGCCGGGAACGCTCCGTTAACTGCGAGATTGACCGCGGCTGTCCCTGGCAGAGTTTCGCCACCAGCGACAGCCGCGTTGCGTCGCCCAATGCGGCAAAGACGAGCGCGGGATTCTTCCTTCCCGCAGCTCGCCGTTGAGCCGTTCGCCGGTCAGCCATGCTGCCTCGGCTGCTACGCGACATGATTCTTCGAGATATGGTTTTTCGAAATCAAGTCGTCAGAAACATACTTCTCGATGTTCTTCATTTGTTCTGTCCAACCGCCTTCGTTTCTCCGGAACAATTCGAGACGCCGGTCGGCGGGGAGCTTGTCGAAGCCGGACTCGGTGAGCACCAGTAGCGTGCCGCTGGGAATTTGTTCCAGCCGGAACTCGACGAGCGTGCTCGGTTCGCCGGAGTAGTCCGGTGAGTAGTCCTTCTTGTCAATCGATTTGGGATGGGGCCAGGTGAAGGAGAACAGGCGTTCGTGGTCCATCCTCTGCACCACCGCTTCCCATTTTATGTGCTCGCATCCGGGATAAGTGATCCAGCCGCGTGAAACTTGACCTGCCACAAAAGGTCCGTCGAGTTTCACGCGAAACCACTCGCCAAATTCGCGGTGATCGGTCAGGGCGCGCCACACGCGGGAAATCGGAGCCTTCAGTTCAATGCGCTTTTCAATTCTGTCGTTCATCGTTGCATTCATAATACGCAACCTCCAGGTTGCATATTATCCTAGCTGTATAGCAATATGCAACCAAGTAGTTGCGTATAAAAGAAGATTCCAGCGGTTGCCCCAAAGTTTCGCCGCCGTCCGGCGGAATAGCCGAGTGGGGTCTCGTCGAGGGACCGCCCTACCTCCATCTGGGCGGTGAAGATATTTCTGGCTGACATTTTCGCTTGACATTTCCTCGGCTCGTGATTTATTTTCTCTCGTCCCGCCAGCTTCATCGAGGGGGCACGGGATCGAATTTCGGCTTTTCGCCGAATTTCCGACTAATACAAATCGACTTTGCTCGCCTGGGAGCTTTTGTGGGCGAGCGATGGAGGCTCGTTTGATTTGCCCCTCGATGCGAAGTGCTGTTGTTGTTGGAATTCTAGCTTTGCTAGTTCCAGCTGCCCTTTGTGCGCAGCCCCCGTCTCCTCCTGCGTCAACTCCGCCTCCCGTATCAACCGCGCCTCCCGCGTCAACTCCGCCGAAAACTCCGGCCAGCACTGGTGCGACTGGCCCCGCAAACTCGCCCAGAGCAAAGGCAAGGACTCCGGTACTTGGGGATTACGTGCCGTGCCTCTTTGACGAAGGCCAGATCTACGATTTACGAGCGCAACCCGATCCCTCTAAGCAGCCCCTTACCGAAACGGAGGCGGAGAAGGCTGTCAGCACCATCCGGGACAATCTGCAAAGCACTGCCCCCGCCGAAGGGGGAAGCGACCCAACTTACGAGGCTTCACAAAAGCTGAAATCTTCGATGCTGGTGGGCGTTCCGCGCTCTAGTTTGAGCGATGTGACGACGGCGTGGCTGACAAGCCAACCTGGGACCGACCGCACCAGGGTCGCAGCGGCAGCCACCGCCGCACAGGCCTCCGCAGGCGGAACGCCAGGTACTTTTGACCGTCCGCCTGATGTCAGTTGCTCATTTTCCATTATGCAATGGCAGGAAACGCGAGACACATTCGGCCGCCGTGTTGCGAATCAATACATCGCAATCGAGGTGAATGTCCGCAACCTGAATTCCCAGAATGACTTTCTAATCCATGATGTCCAAATCGCAGTAGATACCGGTCTCGACAGGACCCAATTCGGGCGCTTCCAAGCGGGCCGCGACAAGCAAATTGTGCGCGCAGTAATTCAACGAGGGCAGTCGGAGGATTTCCGCAACCTTGCGATCAATTCACTGCTGATGATAGGGGCGATCGCAGGCGGAGCCAGCGCCGCTGTCACACAAGGGCTCCTCCACAGCGCAAGCTAATGACTTTTCTACTGCTGTTGCGATCTTCCAGGGGCCCTTCACTACTGGATTGATCAATATTTTCCCCGACCACACCATCGAGCACATCAATCACGTCAACGACCTCGGATTCTCCGCATCTTCTGCCACTAAAACGATCGTGCCCGTGCAGGGGTCTATACCGCTGGTCACCTTTTTGGCGCAAAAGCCATTAGAACAGCTGCCTTTTGCTCATTGCGGCAAGAAGACCATACCCGAAGCCAGCCTCACGACGTCGCGCTGCAGCATTGACACCAACCCGTCCTCCCCATCCTCGACGTCGTCGAGTGCCGACGGCAAGGAGTCCAAGGCGGATGACTCCTACTACGGAAGGACCCTCAGGTTCAGTAAGTGGGATCCGCTTGCCGTTGCCCTGCTGGAACGTCATATCTTCGTAATCATCGCGGGAGTCCACATTAAGGAGGCCGCGAAGGAACCGACGTTCGCTAGCATTACCTGTGCGCCGGGGGACAACGCGACGATCACGCTGTCAAAGGTAACCGGGGCGGCGGCGGCGAATTGTACTCTCAAGGGGACAGACCTGGACCTGGTTTCCCAGGTTGAGTTGCAATCCCCGACCGATTCAAACGACAAGGTCGATGGAGCGTCTTCGGTGAGCGGCGACAACACTCAGGCGACCCTCCAGTTCAACACAACCGACCTAGCCAAACTAAAAGGAACCACCTACACGCTCTACTATTCGTTAAAGGGAGGAAGCCCCGAGGCGACCAAACTGACCGTCACCGTACAGCCGGTGATTTCTTTCAGTCCAGCATCACTAAGCTTTTCGACAACGGATAGGGGGCCAAAGACAATAACTCTTAGTAACGATGGAACGACGGCATTGACTATTAAGAGCGTTAAAGTGACAGGAACGAAGTCGGGCGACTTCGGCGCACCTACAGGCTCGTGTGTCCCCGTCGCTCCTGCTACTACTGCCGCGGTTCCTTCAGGAAAGACTTGCACCGTCAGCCTTACGCTGGCAAC
The DNA here is from genome assembly GCA_030038475.1 of Terriglobales bacterium. Lineage (GTDB taxonomy): Bacteria > Acidobacteriota > Terriglobia > Terriglobales > Acidobacteriaceae > Acidiflorens. The sequence goes on from JASHOU010000051.1 coordinate 11,941, forward strand.
TACTACTGGGTCCGGTACGGCTTCCCTTAGCGTTGACTATGACGGAACCGGGAGCCCGCAGGTGATACAGGTCACGGAAAGCTCGCCATAGGGGTCGGGGGTTGGGTCTAGATTCTCTTTGTGAGCACATAGTTCGACTGGGGATGGGAGCCCCAATTCCTGTACGGCGCTACACTCCTACTTTTTCTAGTATGGTCGCGGTGCGCGCGTGCCGCAGGCGATCATAGATCTTGCCGTACTCCCGCGCCGATGCGCCCCAGGAGAAATCGCGGCTCATGCCATTCCGCATCAGCGTCTGCCACGAGGATTGATCCTGGTAGGCAAGCAGAGCCTGCCTGATGGTCCCAAGCAGCGCCTCGCCGGTGTAGTCGGAGAACTTGAATCCCGTGCCCTTGCCGCTGCGCGCGTCCCAGGGCTCGATGGTATCGTCGAGTCCGCCAGTGGCGCGCACAATCGGGACCGTGCCATATTTCAGGCTGTAAATCTGATTCAACCCACAGGGTTCGTAGCGCGACGGCATCAGGAACATATCCGCGCCGGCTTCAATTTTGTGCGCAATCGCATTGTCAAACGCGACCTTGGCCGCAACTCTATTCGGGAACTGCTTGTTGAGGCGCTGGAACATCTCTTCGTAAAGCTTGTCGCCCGTGCCAAGCGCGACCACGATCATCTCTTCCAGAGCCAGACGATCCATGATCTGCGCGATTAAATCAAATCCTTTCTGTGCGGCAAAACGCGAGACGATGCCGATCACTGGCACATTCGTATCGGTTTTGGTGACGCCGAAGGTTTGCAAAAGGTCCTTCTTGCATCTCTCTTTTCCGCTCAAATCCTGCGCGGAATAGCGGGCGGCAATGAACTTGTCAGTCTGCGGATTCCATTCGTCGTAGTCGACGCCGTTCACAATTCCAGTCACAGTTGCGGCGCGGTTGCGCAGCACCCCCTCCAGGCCAAAACCATATTCCGTGGTCTGGATCTCCTGGCTGTATTTCTTGCTCACCGTGGTGATGAAATCCGAGAACACCAGCGCGCCTTTAAGAAAATTCACTTGCCCGAAAAATTCCATCTTCGAAATCGTCAGCAGGTCCCAGGGCAGCAGGAGCAGGGGCAAAGTATCGGGTGGAAATAAGCCCTGGTATCCCATGTTATGGATAGTGAAAACCGTTGCCACATCGCGAAACGCTGGATCTTCGACGTAGAGCGTGCGCAGCATCACCGGCACCAGCGCCGACTGCCAGTCGTGGCAATGAAAGACATGCGGAACGCCGAGGACTTTCGAAGCCTCAAGCACCGCGCGCGAAAACAGAGCGAAGCGCTCGGCGTTATCGCTATAATCGCCGGCCGCGGTTCCATAGAGCGCTTCGCGGTCGAAGTACGGCGGATAATCGACAAAGTAAAAGCGAACGCCGCTCGTCGTTCCGGCCGTCACGACCGAACAGAAGCGATATTTATCGTCGAAAGGCACGGTGATGCTGCTGACCACGGTTTGCGGATCGGCGAGTTTCGTCTGCCGATAACGAGGAACGTAGACGCTGACCTGATGCCCAAGCGCGGCCAGAGCGCGCGGCAAAGCTCCGACAACATCAGCCAGTCCGCCGGTTTTCGAGAAAGGTACACACTCCGATGCTGCGAAAGCGATGTGCATGGCAGGAGAGCCTTCCTGAGCGAGGAACTCAATCAGCCCCGCCTCGCTCACGTTATGATGAGATTGCCGGGCTATTTGTAATTCGCGATTTGTAGCTGGTAATGGTTCAATTGCAAATTACCAGTTGCAAATTCACTTCAGTTTAAATGCCGGACAACCGGAAAGAAAGCGGGTCCATGTGACGAAGGGCGCTAGCGCTCCCAGGAGTCGACGCAAACCCAAAATCGGCCAGCATTTTCTGGCCAGCGAAGCAGCCGCCGTGCGCATTGTCGAAGCGCTGGGCGATCTCTCCCAGGCCACTGTGCTGGAGATCGGCCCTGGCCGCGGCGCCATCACCGAATTACTGGCGCCAAAAGCGCGCCGCGTGATCGCGGTGGAACTGGACCGCGTGCTTTCAGCGCAACTGCGGATGAAGTTCGGGCTGTACCCCAACGTCGAGATCATCGAAGGCGATTTCCTCAAGATCGAACTCGACACCGTTTTCGGGCCCAAACCGGGCAGCGTGCGCGGCGGACTTAACTTCTCGCCCGAACCAGCCCGCGTGGTCGGCAATCTGCCCTACTACATCACCTCCGATATTCTGCTGCGTCTGTTCGAATATCGGCGCTACTTTTCGACGATTGTGGTGATGGTGCAAAAAGAAGTTGCCGACCGGCTCGCCGCTTCCGCCGGAAGCCGCGACTATGGCCTGCTTTCGGCGACGGCGCAATTATATGGACGGGTTGAGCCTCTCTTTACCTTGCCGCCGACGGCATTTTTGCCGCCACCGAAAGTTCATTCCAGCGTCGTCCGCATTACCATCCAGCCTCGGCTGGAGTCGCTTCGCGTTCCCGAGGACGGATTCATCGCGTTTCTCAAACTGTGTTTCGGGCAAAAACGAAAAACTCTCTGGAACAACCTGAAGACGCGATACGATGAAGGTGCGCTGCGCGCCGCGATGGCCAAGAGCGGAGTGAAGCCAGCGATTCGGGCGGAAGCGCTGCCGCTGGAAAAAACCGCAGCTTTGTTTCGCGCGCTCGCGGGCGGCAACTGATAACACAGGTTTAAGTGTGGACACTGTTCTCTGCGAGCAATGGAATCGAGCCCTTCCAAGCAGGCCAACTATGAATTCCGCTCTGCGCACTCCCGCCGTTGCCGGCCGTTTCTATCCCGGCCGCACCGATGAATTGCTGCGCGACGTTCGGCATTACATTTCCTCCGCCGGCAGTGCAGATGCGATTACCCGCATAAGGGCCATCGGCTGCGTTGCTCCTCACGCTGGATATATGTACTCCGGGTCGGTCGCAGGCGCCGTGTACGCACATCTCGAAATTCCGGAGCGCTGCGTGATTCTCTGCCCCAATCACACCGGCAAGGGACGCCCGCTGGCCATCATGGCCAGCACCACCTGGCAGACTCCGCTTGGTGACGTGCCCGCAGACGCGAGCCTCGGTGCGAATCTCGTGCGCCGTTTTCCCGCGCTGCAAGAAGACAGCGCCGCTCACCGCGGCGAACACGCGATTGAGGTGGAACTTCCTTTTTTGCAGACCTTGCAGCCGAAGTTGAAGATCGTTCCCATCGCCGTCGGCACGAGCGACTTCAATGCACTCCGCGGATTGGGTGAAGTGCTGGCCGATGTGATTGCTGAACATGAGGAAACGCAAAAACAGAAAGTCCTCATCGTCGCCTCGAGCGATATGAACCACTACGAGCCCGACGACATCACGCGCGTCAAAGACCACAAAGCCATCGATCGCGTGCTGGCGCTTGATGCGCGCGGCCTGTGGGAGGTGGTGATGAACGAAGACGTCAGCATGTGCGGATTTGGCCCGACGGTTGTGATGCTGACCGCCGCCAAGCTGTTGGGAGCGACCACGGCCACGCTGGTCAAGTACGCCACCTCGGGCGATGTGTCGGGCGACCACCAGTCGGTGGTCGGTTACGCGGGAATGATTGTGGAATAGAAAGAAACGTCAACTCATCAGTGCCCGCTGCCGTTTTCGAGCAGACGTTGCGCCCGCGCGCGGCTCACATTCATCACCGAAGGATCGGCGACAATCTGATCCAGGATCGGCTGGATCGCCGAGATTTCGATCAGTTGATGGTCGCGGGCCATTTCTTCCATGCGTTTCAGTTCGTCATCGAGCGCGAGCTTCTGGTAGCGCCGGTCGTAGTCGAGGCGGTGTCCAAATTCGAGCGTGGCGGAGAGGCTCTGCATCAGGCTGGTCAGTTCCTGCACCGCGGGAATTTCGGAGAAGTTGTAGCTCGACTCCGTGCTGCGATGAGCATCGTCGTAGCTGAGCGTTTTCTTTCCCGTAAAGGCGAGGCCTTTGCGGTGTGAGGCAACATCATTCTGAAAATACCCGGCCTTTGCCGCCAATGCGAAGATTTTCTCTCGCGTTTCCGCATCCAGAGTGAAATCGTGATCGAAGCTATCGCTGTCATCGGAATTGGCATCGGACGACACGCGGCCGCTCGACTTGTAGCGGACCGACCCATCAGATTGAACGCGGATGGAATAATGCTCGGGCTGGGAGCCGGGGAAATCGTCGGCAAACGTGACTGCGGCCGCGGGTTGCACCCCGGTCTGGGAGCAGACCTGGGTTGAGGAAATAATGGTGGAAGAAATCGCCAGCAGCCAGAAAATTCGAAAGGAAGCCATAGACCCCGGTTAATCATTGGGGATGGCAGCTGCGAGTGTCAAGGGGAGACGGCCGTTAGCTCTTCGCCGCGCGCTTTTCAGATCCTGGAAAAGCTATGGGCGAAGAGCTAACCGCCAGAAGCGAGAAGCTTATTTGCAGACCGCGGTGTAGCCTAGAGTGTCGCCCAGCGTGAAGTAGATTTGGCCCGAGATCAGGCCGTTGTTGTTGATGCCTCCAGCCGTTGCAAATTTGGCGCCGCTGTATTCAATTTTTTCGAAGGTTCCGTTTTCGTAGATGAAACCGTGGCCCACATCGGCATCAAAAGAATCGCCCACAATCACCCCGGAATTGTTGATACCGCTTAGCACGGTTCCGTACTTGGCTCCTGGAAGGTTGATGGTGGTGAACTTGCCGTTTTCCCAGAGAAAACCGTTGGTGAAGGCATCGCTGGCGTAGGATCCAACGACCGCACCGTTGTCGTTGAGGGCATAGGGCCAAGTTACCTGTGCTTTAGGATAGGCGAGGGTCGTATACTCGCCGTTGGTATAGACAAAACCCTTGGTCGACGCCGGATTCTTGCTGAAGCTGCCGGCCATGCCCCCGACCTGATTGATGTCGAACACCCAGGTATTATCGGCCCCCGGATAGTTAACTTCGGTCATTTCCTTGCCCTGTAAGAGCAATCCATGAAGGTGTCCCGGATACTTGATGTCCTGATAGTAACCGGCAGTAGTGCCGCTGGCGTTCTCTCCATAAAACCACGTCATCATTGACTTCGGAGCCGTGTACTCGGTGAAGACTCCGCTGGAGGAGTAGGAAAAACCAACGTATTGCCCAGTTTTGTTGTCCAGCAACTGGCCGACAACCGTGCCGTCGTCGCCCACTCCGTTGATCTGCCAGAAGGTATATCCAGCGGGCGCGGAAAATGTGGTGAAGGTGCAGGAAGCAATTTCGGTGGCATGCATCGCTGTCGCCTGCAAAAACAGCATGACGACAAGCGCGGAAACGAGACGGGGAAGGGTCATGATCTCCTCAGTAGTTTGGATATTCTTGCGCCATAGCCTTGTCTGCCGGCGCAGCAGATGCTGGCATTTAGCATTGAGGATAACTTGGGGATCGCCCGGAAGTCAGCCCCGGATGCACTAACGAGTAGATTCCTCTTTTGTCGGCACCAAGTGGAATCTCTGGCTTTAGCCGCTGAGGTGAGCCTTCTACCGGGTGCTTGAAAAGACCTTCGCCAAATAAAACCGGCGGGATGCCCGCCGGTTTTTAATCTCTCTGCAATTGGAATTTTGCTATTAATTTTGCTGCGGGTTCTGCTGCTGGCTGTCGTCGCGCCGCTTCAGCGTTGGCCGATCGTCGTCGCTGTTGCTTGTGCCGCCGTTACCATCGCTGGTTGATGCCCGCCGCAGGCTCGGTTTGCTGCCGTCTTTCTCTTCGATAATCTTGTGCCGGTTCTCAATCGTTGCCAGCCGCGCCTTCACATCGTCGAACTCCGAGGTGGAAACGATATATTGCGGACGCGCCGGAAGAATGGTCGCAATCTCTTTCTGCGAGGCCGCGATGCGGTCCGGAGTTTGCGGATGCGAAGCGAACGCCTTGGCGATCGTGCCCGGTTTCTTTTTCTCTTTCGCCTGTATTTTTTCGAAGAAGCTGATGAACGCCTGCGGATCGTATCCCGTCTTGTACATGTATTGCAGGCCCAGGTAATCCGCCTCGGCTTCGAAATTGCGCTGGAACTTCATGAAGGTGAGCGGCAAGCCCAACCCGGCGGCTTCGTAAATCCCGTACCCGATTCCACCGCCGATGAAGATCAGCGGAATCGTGCCGATCTGCGCCCAGTTCGCGCGCGTCATCTGCCGCATCCCGTGCCGCGCGGCCACGTGCGAAATCTCATGCGCCATCACGCCCGCGAGCTCCGCTTCCTCGTCCGCCGCCAGAATCAACCCGGAGTTCACATAGAAAAATCCGCCGGGCAGCGCGAAGGCGTTGATCTCGTCCGAATCGATGACCTTGATGGTGAACGGCACCTGCGCGTCGGAATTGCGCACCAGGTTCTGCCCAATGCGGTTGACGTACTCGTTCACCACCGGATCCTGAACCAGCTTCACGCTGTTCTCGACCTGCATCGCATATTGCTTGCCGATCTTGATCTCGGTTTCGAGCGAATACCAGTCGCCCAGGCCGCGCCCGCCAACCTTGCGGTTGCCAATGGCGTCAACGTCGTCCTCGCCGCCGTCGTGCTTCACTTTGCTGGGGTCGGGTTCCTGAACCGGCGGCGGCCCACTCGGAGCCGCGTTCGTGTCGGCGCTGTTATCGCTTGAGGAAGAATCGGAGCCCGTGCTGGCCGGCGGATTCTGCGCTGGCGTGGTCGATGTCGTTGGCTGTGCGTTTGGCGTCTGCGACGTCGGATTCGATGTAGACGGCTGCGATGTTGAAGTCTGCGAGCCTTGAGTCTGCGAAGTTTGACTCTGGGAAGTCTGGCTCGACGAAGCTTGCGGCTGCGTGCCTGAGGTTTGCGAAGTTTGAGCTAATGCCGGCGACGCTATCAACGCCAGTAGGCTAAGGGCGATCAGCAATACACGGAACGACATACGGACACCCCGCAGAGACCCGGTTCAGCTTCCACTATTATACTCCCCATAGCAAGTGGCCCCGACGAACTTTTTCAACCGGTAGGACGCCGACTTCCCGCCGAAGGTTATCCACGTTTGTCAACGGAATGTTAACTCTTCGCAGGGTCTCAGGTTGTGTCGACATTGCGTCTCAGCCTGGCCACCCCACGAATTATCGTCCTGAGCGCGAAGCGAAGAGCCTGCTTTGGGATTGCGAAGGGACTAATGCAACTGCCGTCCCCTGCCGTCGCTCTTTGCGTTTTCCTCCCGCCCGTGTAACATGCCCCCATGTTGAATCGCCGCAACTTTCTCTCCTCGGCTGTCACTTCGTCCCTGGCAATTGGCGCCGGTCTGGCCTGGCGCGGAAATCTGTGGGCACAGCTCGAATCTCTGCCCGCGCAGCTGCCCGATCGCTCTCTTTTCGACCAGAACGAAGACGCCTACTGGCGCGAAATGCGCAAGCAATTTCTCATTCCCGCCGATGAGATCTACCTCAACAACGGCACCGTCGGTTCCAGTCCCGCGCCTGTTCTGCGCGCCGTGTTCCAAGGTTACGAAACCGGCGAGAAGATGAACCAGGCCGATCCCGAAGACTATCCCATCTGGGGATACGCTGCCTGGAACGAGTTTCGTGATCCTCTCGCTGGCTTCGTCGGCTGCAATCGCGACGAAATCGCGCTTCTGCGGAATGCCACTGAGGCTAATAACTATATCGCCAACGGCATCGACATGAAGCCGGGCGACGAAGTGCTCATGAGCGATCAGGAGCATCCCGGAGGCGAACACCCATGGAATCTAAAAGCCAAGCGCTACGGCATCGTTATAAAAAAATTCAACTTGCCAAAACCGCTCATCAATCCTGCCCAGGTTTTGGAAGTCGTCCAGGCCTACATAACTTCTCGCACGCGCGTCCTGTTTTTCAGCCACATCACCACCGTCACCGGAGTGGTCTTGCCCGCCAAAGAACTGTGCTCGCTCGCCCGCAGCAAGGGCATTATTTCGGCGGTCGACGGCGCGCATGTCCCTGGCATGATGCGCCTTAACGTCCGCGAAATCGGCTGCGACATGTATTCCTCCAGTCCGCACAAATGGTTGCAGGCGCCCAAAGGCTCGGGATTTCTCTACGTGCGCGACGAAATGATCGACCGCCTCTGGTCGACCATCGCCACCGAGGGCTGGGACGAACCTCAGCTCCGCGCCGAACGCTTTCAGCGAATCGGCAGCTCGAATGTGCCTGCGCTCTGGGGGCTGCGTGCCTCCATTCAACTCGCGAATGATATCGGTATGGACCGCATCGAGCACCGCCAACGCGCGCTCTGTGACTACATTCTGACAGCCATGGTCAAACGCCGCGCTATCTCCTGGACATCTCCCGATCCCAAGCTGCGTTGCGCCATCGCCACCGTCAACGTTCCGCCCATCGTTCGCATGGATCTCGAAAACTGGTTGTGGAAGGAAAAGAAAATTCGCATCCGCGGAGGCGATCCCAACAAACTGCGTCTCTCCACTCCCTACTATTTGTCGAAAGACGATATCGACCGCTTCCTCGACGCCTTCGACGAATACAAAAAGTCAAAGGCATAAAGGTTCGAGCCAATTACGAAGAGCGAGACCTTGGAAAATCGTGAACGTGAAAGCCCATAAGATCGTCCTCACCGTCCTTCTTTTGCTATTGGCCGTCTTCCTTGCTGCCCGCGCCGCCGACCGCGCGCGCCGCGTCAATCTTCCCACCAGCAAAACTCTCACCCTGCCCGTGCCTGGCTATCTCGCGCGCACCAACAGCTTTCCTGCAACCATTGCTGTCAGCCCCGATGGACGTTACGCGGCGCTGCTGAATCAAGGCTACGGCACGCTCGAAACCGCCGGTCGCCAGTCGATTGCCGTTCTCGATCTCAGCAACAATCAGCTTCGCGATTTTCCCGACGACCGGCTGCGCGCCGAAGATACGACTCCGCAGAGTTACTTCATCGGCCTCGCCTTTTCAAGCGACGGCCAACACCTTTACGCTTCGATCGGCTCGGTCACCGATCCGATCGGCGGGACACCGACGAGCACGGGCAACGGCATCGCGGTCTACAAATTCTCGAACGGCGAAGTCGCGCCCGAGCGCTTTATCAAAATTCCTCCGCAGCCTCTCGCGGCCGGAAAAGAAGTGGCTTTTGAGTTGCGCAAGACTCCGGCCGGCACTGCGATTCCCTATCCCGCCGGATTTGCCGTTCTGCCCAACGCGAACGGAGATCGCCTGCTTATTGCCAACGATCTTTCCGATAATGTGATACTGCTCGACACAGCCTCTGGCAAGATTCTGCAATCGTTCGACCTGAGCCGCAACAATTACGTTCCCAGCGCTTACCCATACACCGTCGTCGCCAACAAGGCTGCAACCAAAGCCTGGGTGAGCCTGTGGAACGCCGCTCAGGTTGCCGAATTGAACCTTGTAACCGGCAAGGTCGACGGTTGGATTCCTCTGGGAGTGCCTGACCCCGGCAGCCACCCGACTGCAATGCTTCTGAATCCGGTCGAAGATCGGTTGTTCGTTGCCCTGGCCAACTTCGACACCATCGCAGCCGTCGATCTCAATGCCCAACTTCCCTCTCTTCTTTATTTCGCTGGCATCGGCGACCACGGCACGGTGCCCCAAGCCATCGCGCTCTCGCCCGACGGCAATCGCCTCTATGCTGCCGCTGCATCGATCGATGCGGTCGCCGTATTCGACGCCAGCAATATTCCCGCGGTGACGACAAAAGTGCGCGTCGTCGCAAAGAACAAAAGCCCGCAAGGTCTCATCCCCACCGAGTGGTATCCCAGCGCACTCGCTCTCGTCGGCAAGGGCAACAATGAAGACCTTCTCATCGCGACTGCCAAAGGGGAAGGCAGCGGTCCCAACAACATGAAGGCTTTCGTCCAGATCGGGCCTTATCATCGCGCGCAGCCTTATATTGCAACTCTGATTGGAGGATCGATCCAGCGCCTCAGCCTCGCCGATATTGACAAGAATCTCGCCGCATATACGCGCCAAGTCGAAGAAGACAATCTGCTGCGCACCGATCCCGGCAAGTTCGCGTTTCCTGACGGCAAGAATCCGATCAAACACGTGCTCTACATTCTCAAAGAAAACCGCACCTACGATCAGATCCTCGGCGATCTTTCCTTCGACCATCAGCCCGTCGGCGACGGTGATTCCTCCCTGACCATGTACGGCGCAGACATCACTCCGAACGAGCACAAACTGGCGCTGCAATTCGGCGTGCTCGACAATTTCTACGACAGCGGAGAAGTTTCCGGCGACGGCCACGTCTGGTCAACCGCGGCCACCACCAGCGACTACAACGAAAAAAACTGGCCCATCAACTATCGCAACCGCCAGCGCACTTACGATTTCGGGGGAGCTGTCTCCGATGAGATCGCCATGGAGCACGGCATTCCCGATGTCGACGATCCCGGTACCGGATTCATTTGGGACAACCTCGCGCACAGCAGCATCAGCTATCGCATCTACGGCGAGTTCGTTGCAGCCGTGTGGTGCAAAGACGAAAAAGTGGAATCGGCTACGCAAGGCACTCCGTCGGCTTTCTCGGCCCCGTGCCCCAAGGCCGAACTCAAGCAGGGTGAGCCTCTGCCGGCGAACATTGGCAATCCGCGCGGAGCGGCGAGTCCGTGGCCGTGGCCGTTTCCATTATTCAAAGAAGTGCGTCCGGGGAAAGCGGCGCTGCGCAATCACTACGATCCCAATTTTCCTGACTTCAATACCGACTATCCCGATCAGCTTCGCGCCGACGAATTCCTGCGTGAGTTCGACGAATTCGTGAAAGCGCGCGGCACGCCGAAAGAGTTGCCGCAATTCATCCTGCTCTATCTTCCCGACGATCACACCGGCGGGACGCGCCCCGGCCATCCCACGCCGCAAGCTTCCGTCGCCGATAACGATCTCGCCGTCGGCCGCGTAGTAGATGCCGTCTCGCACAGCCCTTATTGGGTCGACACTGCGATCTTCGTCATTGAAGACGATGCGCAGAACGGCGCCGATCATGTCGACGCGCATCGCTCGATTGCGCTGGAAATCAGCAAATATTCGCCACGCACAGAAAAGCCTTTCGTCGATCATCACTTCTATTCGACTGTCAGTATGATCCACACGATGGAAGCGCTGCTCGGCATGGCGCCTATGAATCTGTTCGACGCGCACGCGCCGCTCATGACGGCGCTACTCGCGGGAGACGGATCGCAGCCCGCTTATCAGGCCGACGACCAGAACCTGCGCAGCGGGCTGATCTATAAGGTCAACCAGAAGACCGCTCCCGGCGCGAAAGCAAGTTTGCGAATGGATTTCTCGCGTCCCGATGCCGCCGATGCGCAAAAGCTGAACGCTATTCTCTGGCAGGACGCCAAAGGGAATGTGCCAGTGCCCGCGAAGGAGCGGGCCGTAGTTTTCCCCTGAGATCAGTAAGGAGATTAGGAATTTGCTGAGACCGAAAAGGGATCAGTAAAACGTCACTTCCCTCATCGGATAGTGCTTGCGGTTGCGCGTCCAAAGTTCGGCGCGGTTCAACACTGCAGCCGCGGCAATCAGCGCATCGCCGAGTTCCACGCCGTGACTTTTCCGGTAGTGGCGGAGATAATCGCCCGCCTGGCGGCCGGTTTCGGCGTCGACCGGAGCGCACAAAAGCGTTCGGAAAAGATTGGCGAGCGCCGCGTATTCCTGCTGCCGCGCCCCAGCCCACAACTCGGCAGCGGTGACCGGCGAGTAGAGAATCACGCGATCCGATTGGCTCAGCTCACCCCACCGCGAAAGAAGATCTTGGTCGCGTCCGCGTGTTACCTCGATGAGCACATCGGAATCGACAAGAACGGACACTATTTCCGCCCGCCGCGTTTGCCGGGTTTGTCGTTCTCCAGCTTCTCAATCCGGCTGCCACGCCGCAAACTCCGCACGTATTGGCTGGCATTCGTGAACTCCGGTCTGCCGCGGCGAATTCCGGCTATCGCTTGCATGGCCGCCTTACGCTCATCGAGCGGGCCGAGATAGCGCTCGCGCGCAGCTTGCCTCACCAGATCGGAGACAGTTGTTCCCATACGTCTCGCGCTCGAGTGGAGCGCGCTCCACAAATCGTCGTCCAGGTAAAGCTGGGTTCGCCGCATGATGTATAGTATACATCACATGAAAAGTTTTGGGATCCAACATTCGGGATATAGAATGATAAGGAGCAAAGACTGAAGAACTAAAGGGCGCGGCCGCGCTCTAACTTCGCGCCTGCCCTCAAGTTTCACATAAGTCTGCCGATAAAACGGTTGGAGGAATGTTTGGCAACCAAGTCTAAGGTGTTGCTGGTCGATGACAGCAAATTCCTGCGCATGGCGAATGAGTGTGTTTTGTCGAAAGCCGGCTATGAAGTGAGCACCGCTGCCGATGGCGAAGAAGCGTTGCGCATCGCGAGCGAGCAACTGCCCGATATTATCCTGCTCGATATGATGCTGCCTAAAGTCAGCGGTGTGGAGGTGCTGAGAGCTCTGAAAAAAAATCCTGCGACGGCAAATATTCCAGTGATCGTGTTGTCCAGCCTGTCACAGGTCAACGAGGGGAAGCTCATCGCCGAAGGCGCAGCCGCCTACTTTGAAAAGGCAGCGCTTGACCTGGACAAAAGCTCCGATCGGCTTACGGCGACGGTGAAGGCGGTACTAGAGCAAGCGGCTCACAAAAGGAGCGGGGCTTCGCGGGGAAAATACCCGCCGCCGAGAAAGCTGCCGCCTCCCACTGAGAGTCGAAAACGGCTAGCTACTGGCGGCTCGCGCCGGTTGAGAAATTCCGTCATCGCCAGAATGATCCGCACTCAAGAATGATCGGCGCTAAAATGAGCGCATGTACCACTACAATCCTTCAACCGCGCTGGAAGAACTTACCGAAGACGCAACCCTGCCAAACCCGGTTCACGTGCGCGACATGATGCTCCGCCACCGGCTCACTGCCGATCAGTCGCTGGAACTGAACCGCATCTTCCTCGAATACCAGAAATTTTTTGGCGAGGCGCAGAAGCTGGGCAAGGAGATTCTGCGGCGGTTGGCATAGAAGATTGGCAATCGGCTACTCGCAGTCACCGGTCAGCGGACTGTAGCTAGGGCTGGTCCCAACCGTGCACGCGCGGCCACCAGCGGCGAACATTGCGGCAATATGCGTCATAGTCTGCTCCGAATTTCCGGCGCAGAGTCGGCTCCTCATAAAACATGACGAACAAATCTACCGCCAAGGCGACGGCTGCGACGGCAGCGATCACGGCGGCATTGGCGTGTCCGAAGACGACCCAGAGACCGATCCATCCCGCGGCAAAGCCCAGATACATGGGGTTGCGCACGTAGCGATAGAACCCTACGACCACCAGACGCCGCGGCGGAACCATGGGCGCGGGCGTACCGTGTCCGGTCCAGCCGAAATCCCAGATGCAGCGCAGGGCGACCGCGAAGCCAAGCACCGAGGGTATGGCCGCGAGCCAGCGCCAGCGCGCCGCTCCCGCTGTTTCAACTTGAAAGCCCAGCCAATTGGGCAGTAACCAGAACCAGAGCGCGAAAAAACCTGCGCCGACAGCCAGCGACGCAATCGCAGTAGGCCAGTGCGAATCGCCGTTAGCTCCATGCGCGGCGCCGGCTTGTCCAGTTGACATATCGCCTTCGGTCGAACGAAGTATGCGCCCGCTAAACCACCTCTCGCAACAAGAAGCAAGGAGCTCGCATTAGACGCTGAAGTGATTTACCTTTGGCCAAGGCGCAATACAACACCGGCGGAGAGCCGGTTGGAGACTGTGTTTGCGCCTCCCGAGCGCGTGGCAAAATAATCGTCCTGCAGCCGCACGGCGAACCTTGCGCTGCTGCGCGGCATAATGTCGGCGCCGAAGCCGCCCGCGAAGGCGAGCTGCAAGCCACCACCGGTGATGCCTCCCGAAGAGACGTTAAAGTGCGAACCGCCGAACAATCCGTGCGCGAACGGCTGAAAGTGCGCGAACCCGCGGTAGGTAAATCGTGGGCCGGTGGTGTAAGTCTCGCCCGTAAGACTTTGTGCTGGATAGCCGTGATAAGCGCCCAGGTCGGTGACCATTGCAAACCACGGGCTGAAATTGTAAGCGAACGATTCGCTCGCGCCGTTCATGCTGATGGTGTATCCCTTCAGCACCTGGAGATGAGAATATTCGACCGCGATGTCGGCTGTCGGGGTTTCCTGTGCGAGCGAAACCGTTGCGGTCAGAAAGAAAGCGAGGGCCAGGTGCAGAGCAAGCGCAGTCCCGGTAAGTGCTCTCATTCTCGGCTCCAGCGACTGGCCGTCATAGTGCGCCCGACCTTGGGTCAGCCGAAGCATATATCGGTGGCACCAAAGAGTTGTCATATAAATGTAAAAACAGACTAAGTCGCACGGAAGTGTATTACGACTTCCGAGCGCCTATGCTCGGAACTTGGCCGTGGCCTACTTTGAGTTTTGATCCCGTCGCGCTCAATTATTTCGCTTACAACTTCATCAAGATTCATCGTACACTTCGCACGTCGCCCTCGATGGCCGTTGGCGTTACTGATCGGCAGTGGAGCGTGGAGGATTTTATCGCCCTCTGGGAATCCTGCGAGCAACGGAGGGCGGAAAGAGTGGCGTAGTTGAAAATGAATCTACGATTGTTAGCGCTGGCCGGAACAACGGTATTCGGAGTGTTTTCACTCGTGGGAGTTGTCAGCCTAATCTACGCATACATCGAAATCTATCAACTCCCTCTCCCTCCTCCGTCGGTCCTCGCTCACCTCCACGGATACCATCGCTTCCCAATTTATAGAGTGCCCCAGGACTTGGCAGAACTGGCACCGTTCGTGCTCGGGTTCTTGTGCTGCGCGACCGCGTATCGCCACTCACTCAGGTGGGGAAATCCAAAGTAGCCCACTACCGTAACTCGTTCTGCTTGACAAATCGGCTGGTTCGCGAAGTTCGATTACGCCTTGCCGTTGATTTTGGCCCACCACCAGCGCACGCCAACAAACAGAAAACGCCAGTCGTGGAAGAACTCGGGCGGCTTGCATTCAAAAACGTGGCCAATGAACTGAAAGGCCCATCCGATGAGAAACAGCGTCAGCGCGTAGAACCAGAGGCGGTGAAAGAAAATGCCGGCGATGAAAAACGGGAGTGAAAGAAGGATGGTCGGTATTCCCAGCGTGTGGCAAAGGCGGTTCACCGGATGCCGATGGCTGGAGCCATATTGGGTGATCCACTGCTCGCTTGTGCGTCCGCCCAGCACGCGGAGATGATATCACGATCCTATTGCTATAGAGCCAGTCGGTGATATGGGTACTGACCCAACACTGCGTTGTTGGTTGGTGGCGGGCGCGCAAGGGCGACCCGCGTGGTACAGCTTCGTGTGCGTTCACTCCTCGCTGCGGGTCACACCTGCGACGCAGGCAGGAATTGCAAATCAGTGGAGTTTAGGGGAACTTCTAGCGTAGTATTCAGTGGACAGATGACTGAGAACTTCCAACCGTATGGCCTAAAGAAGTGCTGAACACTTCATAGATTCTGGTTGTGGCCTACCGCATTAATGTAACACGGGCGGGCCTAAGTGGACCGCTCTGCGATCAGTGCTTGGCAAGCATATATCGTGTCGATATTTATTGAACGTTTTCTTATCGTTGTTTGCGCGGCGGCATTTTACGGTTTGGTGATTCTTAACACCATGGCCCTAGACGGTCCACAGAGAATCAGCCTTGGCGTGATACTGGTAGCGACAGCCTTTTTTCTAGGCCACACGGCGCATAAAGCTTCAAAACATCCCGGCATTGCTAATCCACCCCAAGTCAGTGTTCCAACGCAGCAAAATGCGTCTGACAGTCTATGCTCAAATGTGAGCTCTGGCAGAGATGTTTCGATAAACTGTTCTCCATCAAAGGAGAACAAAGATGCGCCGAAACCATCTCCTAGTCATTAGCGTCGTTCTTTTGATGCTGGCCAGCGAGGCAACCGGGCAAAATCCTCCAACTGTTACACAAGAGGCCAAGAACTCACCTTGCAGCAACATCGTTGCTTTAACGGGAGATGTGAAAATTGATTGCTCTAGCCTTACCCCAACCCAACAGAAAATAATCGAGAGCATTCCTTCGCTCTTGCGGAAGCTAATCGCGCACCAAGCTGATGCTGACGCGATCATAGCCAGGCTAGACGAATGTCTCAAGGCGGTGAACCCCAACCTCCCCGCGAAGGCATATTTTTGCAACGGTGGGTGGAGATCGACAGGTATAGGTGCAAATACAGGGCTGCAAATGAATGTCAGCCCCGGCCCAGACCCCTCGCTTGGGGAAATGATCAATCTAAACAACAACCATACCCAGTATCAGAAATTGTTGGAAGTTTGCACATCCCAGATCGAATCCAATCCTGAGTGGCTGACACCGCGATTATTCTGTGCAATCGCCTATGCGAGCCTGGGTAATGCGGCGAAGGCAAAGGAAATGATTGATGTCTACGATTCCCGAAAAGGCCCAGCTTACGATGACGATCCGTTATGCAAACAAGTATCTGATGCCATTCATACTGCCTTGAAGTGAGTAAGCAACGGAGTGTTAGGACAGTGCCGCGATACGGGATTACAAGAGGGCAGACTACTAACGCGCAAAATGAAAACGGCTGGCGTTATGCCAGCCGTTTCTTGATTCCGCGCGGAGACGTTAGCGCCCGCCGCGGAAGCCCCCACCATGGAAACCACCAACCCGCCCGCGGTCAAAGCCGCGCGCTACCGGGCCACGCCCAACAAAGCCGTGACCGACGTAGCCGCGTCCGACATAACCACGGCCAACGAAGGGCCGCGCCGGATACACCGGATGTCCCCAACCGTGGTACCACGGACCGGCGCCGATAAAGACGCCATTCACGAACCAGGTCGGGCCATAATATCCGTAGGGTGCGCATGTATACGGATAATCCGGGTAATAGCCATAGGCGCACACCGGAGGACCGGCGACGTAGCCGGGGCCAACGCCAACGCCGACGCCAACCGGGCCTACTCCTACTCCGACTCCTACGCTGACTGCGGCTTGCGCGATGGCAAGCGGAAAAGCCAGCAAAGCAACCAGTGCAACATATCTCATGTATTTCATGCTCGTGTATTTCATGGTGAATCTCCCTCTTTCATCCCTCCAGCAAATCGCTTGTTTCTTGCCGCATTTGCGTTTCGCCGGTGTCCGGTGCTTCAGCTTTTTTCTTCTGAAGCATCTACTCATTTGAACTCGGGTGGCGCGGAAAAGTTGCGGAAAACGGAGTGGCTGATTTCAGCCATGTTGCGTGAAATCAACCAGTTGCAAAGGATCATCCCAAACTGACGACTTTGAACTGCGGCACTTCGTGACCAAGAAAAACGCGTAGGAAGCGTCACCATCTATGGAAGCTTGATTGGATTCTGCGAGCTCGCGAGTGTTCCCAAAGTGATGGCCGACAATAATAAAGGATGCAACCGTCGGTTGCCGTGGCCTCATGCCACGTTTCTGTGGCCGCGCTCTCGCGGGTCGCCGACAATCACCCAGCGTGGAGCTCCGCCGACGATTGCGCCCATCAGCAATGCGGCCAAGAAGGTGTACCCTCCCTCGATCCAGAGCAATTCAAGCGAAAGCTGCGACCGCGTGGCCGCCATCAGCGCGGCGAAGGTTACCAGCCAAACCGCAGCGGAGACTTCGAGGCCATGCGTCAGCGTCCGCGAACCCAGCCAACGCAGCAGTCCGGCGACCCCATAGGCGAACAGGATGCAAGCACCTACGCTCACCAGATGCGGCGCCATGGTTCGCGCCAGTGCGCGCGTTTGCGGGTCGCTCAAGCCTAGCGCGGCCATCCAGCGCGGGCGGAATACATATTCCGAGTGCCAGGCTACGCCCAGGACCCATGCCGCGGCAGCCGCCAGCAGCACGGGCATATGCACGATTCTTCGCGTCCGCCAGGGAATGTACTCCGCCGTGCCCGAGGGTTCGGCCCGCAGCGCATCGGGGATGCATTCCTGCCCGCAATCGGAGCGCTCCGGCCAGCGCGTGCAGTCGCTCAATTGCAGTTTTGGCGGGCCCTCGAGGCTGCTCCACGCCGCACGCCACGCGTTAAAGCGCACAGCAGCCCGGGCGTGTGTCTCCGGACAGTTCACGGCTCGCGCGTCGCGATAAGTGCGGTAGGTCTGTTCCGCCCACAGAACCGGCAACAGCAGAATCACGACGGTCCCAGCCAGAAAGAGGATACAACCGAATAGCAGCAACATGACGCGCCTCCTTTCCTCGGCGAAGAACTCATGCACTCGCAAAGCGCCAGAGGATGGCAGCAATCTCAGGCTAAGGTTAGCCATGCCGCGACCCGCGCGCAGTGACCAAAATCACTGACCATTCGCAGGTGGATTTTTCTGATAAATCGACAGATCGCTTCCCAGATAGCTTCTTTGGAGCTTTCTAAGTAACGATGGCTGCGGCGCCGTCGATGGCATCCTCTTTTACCGCAAGCAAAGCTTCGTTGGCTTGATCGAGCAGAAACGGAGTTACCTGCGGCTTCAATCCAATCTCTGCCGAGAGCTGCAGAAAGTCGCGCGCGTCGGCGCGAGTCATGTTGGCGACGCTGCGAATCTGGCGCTCGCCCCACAGCAGGCGGTCGTAATCGAACTGCGGAATGCGGTCGAGATGGATGGCATTGATGGCAACCACTCCGCCTTTGCGCAGGCTGCCGAGCGCGGCGACCACGACATCGCCGCTCGGCGCAAACGTCACCGCGCAGTCGAGTTCGACGGGAGGTTTTTCGGTTTCGCTTCCCACCCAGGCCGCGCCGAGTGAAGCGGCTAACTGGCGATGCGCGGCCCCGCGCGTCGAAACATAGACCTCGCAGTTCCACGAGCGCAACACCGCGATGGCGAGGTGCGCCGAGGCTCCGAAGCCGAAGAGACCGACGCGATCGCCGCGCTTGACTCCGGCAACGCGCAGGCTGCGAAAGCCGATAATGCCCGCGCACAGGAGCGGAGCCGCGTGCAGATCGTCGAGCTGGTCGGGAAGCGGAAAGGTGAAATCGGAGCGGACAGCGGCGTACTCGGCGTAACCGCCATTCACCGTGTAGCCGGTGAAGGTTGGCGAGTCGCAAAGATTTTCGAGACCCAGCCGGCAATAGCGGCAGGCGCCGTCAGTGCCGCCCATCCAGCAGACGCCCACGCGCGCGCCGACGGTGGGGTGGTTGCTATTTTCGGATGTGGCAGTTCTAGATCCGACGGCGACGACCTCGCCGACAATCTGATGGCCGGGAATAACCCCCGCGCGCAGAGGAGGCAAATCACCCTCGACGATATGCAGATCGGTGCGGCAGACTCCGCAAACGCGCACGCGCAGCAGAACCTCGCCCGGCTTGGGCTCCGGCGTCGCGACCTCGCCAATGCGCAGCGGCCTGCTGGCGATCGGTTGCGGCGAGCTGAGGGTTGCGGCTTTCATTGTCGCGGCTTCCGTTGAGGTTACTCAACGACGCGTCTGCACCTTGTGATGACTTTCTATCAATCATGGTTTCTTATAAACAACACCGCCCTTCATCACGAAGTCCACCTTTTCGAGCACGGTCACATCGCGCAGCGGATCGCCCGGCACGGCAACGATATCGGCGAGTTTGCCGGCTTCAATCGTGCCGACGCTATCCTGCATTCCGAGCAACGACGCAGCTGACGCGGTTGCCGCTCGAATCGCCTGCGCCGGAGTCATTCCCCATTTCACCATGTAGGAAAATTCCTTGGCCGGGTTCACTGTCCAGTCGAATCCTCCGGCATCCGTGCCAAAGGCGATCTTCACACCCGCCTTCATCGCGCGTCGAAACGTGTCTTCGTGGATCTGTATCATCTGCAGCCACACGCCAGCTCCTGCAGCTGCGCGCCCCTGCGCCACGTATTCGCCAACAAAAATCGTCGGCACATACCAGGTTCCGTGGTCGGCCATAGTTTTCAGGTCATCGTCGGCAATGTAGTTTCCG
The DNA here is from genome assembly GCA_030038475.1 of Terriglobales bacterium. GTDB lineage: Bacteria > Acidobacteriota > Terriglobia > Terriglobales > Acidobacteriaceae > Acidiflorens. The sequence continues at coordinate 31,792 of JASHOU010000051.1, forward strand.
TGTTCGATGGTATCCACTCCCGCTTCTACCGAATTGTGCACTCCGTGCAGCGCTATGGCGTGGGATGCGACCATGTGCCGCTCGCGATGCGCCTCGTCCACGATCGCCCTTAGTTCGTCGAGAGTGAAGGTCGGAATATCGTCTAACACTCCGTCAGAGCGGACGAAATAACTGCGGTCGGAATAGACTTTGATCCAGTCGGCGCCATGACTGATCTGCTCGCGCACGGCTTTGCGTCCGTCTTCGACGCCATCGACGATCTGCACTCCGTGCGGCACGGGCACGTTCGGCGCATAGCCTTGTAGAGGATAGGCTCCGGTGACATCCATGGCGCGCGTTGCCACTTGCATTCGCGGGCCCAGTATCACGCCATTCTGGATCGCCCTCTTTACGTCTACATCGGCGTAACCTGCGCCTTCGGTCTCGAGGTCGCGAATGGTGGTGAACCCAAACTCCAGCGCGCGGCGTGCGTTGACGGTCGCCAGAATCGTCCGGTACTCCGGCGACTGCTTGAGCAACTGCGCGTCGTAGTCGGCGGCTGTGATGTCGCCTTGCAGCAGAATGTGAGTATGGGTGTCGATCAATCCGGGAAGGCAGGTTTCGCGCGAGAGATCGATGACTTGCCCGGTCGGCGCCGCGCCGCCCAACTCGTAGCTCTTCTCACCCACGATCTTCTCGCCCTCGATTGCGACGATCACATCTTTTCGCGCCTGATCGGACTTGCCATCGAGCAGCCATCCGCACTTCAGGTAGACGAATGTTTGGGCTTGGGATGTTTGGGCCTGGGAACGTGCGGCGCCCAAGCAAGCCAAAGCTCCGATCGCCGTGCATACCACTCGCAATCCGATCATGATTTTTCTCATATTGTGCATCTCCAGATTATGAGGTCTTCAGATTACGCCCCAGCCAGACTTGTCGAGACGACTGGCAGTTGCCAGCGTCCAGTTGCCGGTTGCTGGTAGAACCTATCGGGAGCTGGCGGTTGGCAACTGGCGACTGATTCTGGGTCGTGCGGAGTCACAGTAACAGAGTCCTGGGAGATGAAAACCGTAAACTGGCGGAAGCGTGTGTGAGTCGAACACACCGGCAACATCGAAGATGCCGCCCGCCGGTTTTGAAGACCGGGACGATCACCGGACCGCATGCGCTTCCCTGCTTGGTTCGCAAACCTGCTCGCAGCGAGCACGATGGGCGAGCCGGTTGGTGAAGGCTCGAGGTACAAGCTCATCGTGCAAGGTCGACCCGCAAAGTAGTTTCGAACAAAGTTCGTTGGGAACGTAACACGAACTACTTGGGTTGCGCCACCACCCGCAGATACGGCCTCAGCGTCTTAAAGCCCGCGGGATATTTCTGCTTCGCTTGCTCGTCCGACACCGAGGTGGGAATGATAACGTCGTCTCCCGGCTTCCAATTCACCGGCGTGGCCACGTTGTGCTTGGCGTTGAGTTGGATGGAATCGAGCGCGCGCAGAACTTCGTCGAAGTTCCGTCCGCTGCTCATGGGGTAGATCAGCATCAGCTTGATCTTTTTGTCGGGACCGATCACGAATACGGTGCGGACGGTGGCATTATCGGCGGCGGTGCGGCCCTCGCTGGTTGTGCCGGCCGTTTCCGGCAGCATATCGTAGAGCTTGGCGACTTTGAGTTCGGGATCGCCGATCATGGGATACGTCACCTTGTGACCTTGCGTGGCTTCGATGTCGGCAGACCACTTTCCGTGGCTGGTGACCGGATCGACGCTCAAACCGATAATTTTCGTGTTGCGCTTCGCGAACTCCGGCGCGAGGCTCGCCATGTAACCCAACTCCGTGGTGCAGACGGGAGTGAAATCTTTGGGGTGGGAAAACAAAATCGCCCAGCCGTTGCCAATCCATTCGTGAAAGTTGATGGGGCCTTGGGTAGTTTCAGCGGTGAAGTTTGGGGCTTCGGAATTGATGCGGAGAGTCATTTCGGTTCCTCGCGTAGTTTTCCTTAGATGGATGCTCGCGGACGTATCGCGGCTTCAAACCCTACAACATTAGTAGACAATAGAATATCGAGCGGGCGCCAACTCGTCAACCGTGGCTCGTCAACCCCGGCTCGTCAACCGCAGTATGTCTTTTTTGCGACAGAAATTATCGTATTGCATCCAATCAGTGTCGCCGCGTTTGCGCAGGAAAATTAGCTCAGGATAAAACCGGATATGCCTGCCGCCGCACACAGCCTTTCTATGGTGCAGGTCGATGTATTTACCGACCGCGCTTTCACCGGCAACTCGCTCGCAGTTTTCCTCGATGGACGCGGGTTGGCAACCGAGCAAATGCAGGCGATCGCTCGAGAGATGAATCTTTCCGAGACGACCTTCATTCTCCCCGTGGATGCCGATGCGGAAAAGACGCACGGGGTTCGCGTGCGCATCTTTACCGTGCAGGAGGAACTGCCGTTTGCGGGGCATCCGACGCTGGGCACGGCATTTGTTTTGCGAACCGGGCCCGCCTATAAGGACGCCCGCGAAATCCGGCTCGATTTGAATGCCGGAACAGTTCCCGTGAGTTTCACCGGCGAAGCGCCGCGGCCGACCTTCGGAGAAATGACCCAGAGAAATCCGGAGTTTGGGGCGGTCCACGACATCGCGGACGTCGCCCGTGTTACCGGCCTCGACGGCGGTGATTTTGACGAATCGGCGCCCATTCAAACTGTCTCGACCGGCGTCCCTTTTACCATCGTTGCTTTGCGCTCGCTCAAGGCCTTGCAGAGCCTGCGCCTCGATGTCGGCCGATCGGCGGAATATCTGGGGCGAAGCGGAGGGAAGTTTTTTTACTTCGTTTGCCGCGAGACCGTCGATTCCAAAGCCCGACTTCACGCCCGTATGATTTTCTATGGCGGAGACGATCCCGCCACAGGTTCCGCGGCGGGATGCTGCGCCGCCTGGATGGTGGCGCACGGCGTGGCGGTGAGCGAAGAGCAGGTTTTGATCGAACAAGGGCTCGAAGTGCACCGCCCGAGCAGCATTTTTGTCCGCGCGGCGAAGCAAGGTAATCAGGTCGTCAATGTGCGTGTCGGTGGAAATTGTGTAGAAGTGTTGCGCGGCGAGCTGGCGCTGGCGGCTTAGTGGTCTGAAAAGAGGCAACCGTCGCGGCGTTCGGCGCGATTGCACAACTTTGCCACACACGCGAGTGCCATTAGCAAACGCGGCACTTTACCGGCCCGGCGATTCTGTTTAGGATTCACCTCGCTCCGATTCCCAAAAAAAATTCAATTTTGATGCAGAAAGTTTTTTGAGCAGATTCGCCCGGTTAGCCCCATGAAGCCCAAAAAAACAATTCTTTGTGTGGACGATAACGAACAAGCCCTCTCGATTCGCAAAATCATGCTGGAAACGCGAGGCTATCGCGTGCTCGCATGCAACAATGCGGCGGCAGCGATCCAGGCGTTTCGCCACGGCGGCGTGGACCTGGTGCTCACCAACCTGACCATGCCCGGCGTGGATGGTTCGCAGCTGATCGAAGAAATCAAAAACCTTTCGCCGCAGACTCCGGCGGTGCTGCTTTCCGCCCGGACAAAGATCTACGAGCGCGAAACCTTGGCCGATGTTTTTCTTTCCAAGGGAATGTACGAGCCAGCGGAACTGCTGGAGCGCATTCGCCTGTTGCTGGTGCGCAAGCGCGGGCCGAAGCGGCATGTCGAACTCCAGACGCGCGCAGCACATGCGAGTCACGCGAGCGTGGCCTAGCGCAGGCCGCTGAGGGTTTGCGCCGAGTCTTGCTCCAGCAAACTTTGCTCGGTAAAAAACTTGCTGCCATCCTGTGATATGGTTTTCACTGGATGTCGGCCTTTATCGAAGCAAGAGATCTGCGTAAAACCTACCGTGTGGGCAAAGTGGATGTGCCCGCCCTGCGCGGCGTTTCCTTCAGCGTGGAAAAAGGCGAGTTTGTCTCGGTCGTGGGCCCTTCGGGCAGCGGCAAATCCACGCTGTTTTATCTGCTGGGCGGACTGACTCGGCCTGACTCAGGCAGTGTGACCATCGACGACGTAGATTTCGCTAAGCTCTCCGACTCCGAGCGGACGCGTTTGCGCAAAAGCAAAATCGGATTCGTCTTCCAGAAATTCAATCTTCTGCCCACGCTCAGCGCGCGCTCGAATATCGAAATTGCCGCCGATATCGCCGGCGCCGGCGCGCCCGATGCGGCGTACATGAAAACGATCACCGAAATGCTCGGCATTGCGCAGCGTCTGAATCACCGGCCCAACGAGCTCTCCGGCGGCGAGCAGCAGCGCGTTGCGTTGGCGCGGGCTCTGATCAATCGTCCGGCCATCGTGCTCGCCGACGAACCCACCGGCAACCTCGATTCGAAAAATTCGGAGGTTGTGCTGGCGATGCTGCGCCAGTCGAATCGGAACTTAGGCCAGACAGTGCTGATGATTACGCACAATCCCGAGGCGGCCAGCTATGGCGACCGCATTATCCATATGCGCGATGGCCAGATCGTTGCCGCCGACGAAGATCCGCAGTGGTCGCCGCATCCGCCAGCGCAGCAGGTGCAGCCCTGAGGTATGCCCGGTCGAGAGTGCTACCACTGCAAGCAGTGGATCGAGGATGGAGAAGAGCACGACTGTTGGACGACCACTGAAGCGGCTCTGACGCAGGAACTCCCCGACGATCTGCGGGATGCTTGGGAGCGGCTGCGCGAGACAGCCGTTGCCTTCGGCGATCAACGGATTTACGCGTCGCACAAATCGATCATGTTCTCGCGCCAGTCCTGCTACTTTTTCGTGCGTCCCAAACGGAACTTTCTCGAACTCTGCGTCTTCCTCGGTCGCACGCTGAAGGCTCCTCAAGTGCGACGAAGTGACCGGGCATCGAGGTCCAAGGTTTATCACATCATTCACATCCGGCACCGCGATGAAGTCGAGGCACCCATCACTGACTGGCTTCGGGAGGCATACGAGCTTTCTGACGTGCTCACGCCGAAGGGCAAGGTTCGTGCCAAGTCAAAGAACAAGCCGAAGGCGAGACGGATTTTGCCTTGAAGGTAGTAGTAGTTGCAATCGCAAAGGAGGTACTATGCGTCGAGAACGTGCGCTGAAGGCCGTACTCGTAGCAGTGGGATTGTTATTTATCGCGGGAGTTATTCCGCTGACCATGTTTTTCTCGCGAGACCCTGGCGTGCCCATGATCATGAGCATCTATATCACCCTCGGAGTTTTCCTGCTGCTGGCAGTGCGTGACCCGGCGGCGAACCGCAGCCTGATCGCCTTTGCCGGATGGGCGAACCTTGCGCATGCTGCGGTAATGGCAGCGCAGGAATACAGGAATGTGATCGAGCGCCAAGAACTCGCAGGAGTGGTTCTGTTCGGAATCGTCGGTGTGGTGCTGGTCACACTGGCTCCGGCGAAGCCAGTCGAGAAAGCTTCAGTTGAGATTGCCGAGACCGTGAAACCCACTGTAAAATGAAGGGGCCGAGCGGGAGTAACTCAGCGGTAGAGTGCGACCTTGCCAAGGTCGAAGTCGCGGGTTCAAATCCCGTCTCCCGCTCCAGATTATTCTTTCCGCGCGAACTCCCATTCCAAATTTTTCCTTTCGCGAGAGTTCCCCTTCTACTGCTTGCGACTTGGGATTACACTGTGCGGGCGATTCCAATTCCAAACCGAGGTTTTCTATGAAGATCCTTTCCATGAAGATCGTTTCCACGAAGATCTATGGCATCAGTGTGGCAGTCTTGCTTTCAATCGCCCTGGCCTGCGTTGCCCTGACCTGCGTTGCGCAGGATACCGGCCGCAAGTACATTGTGCTGCAACGTTCGCCGTCCCTCGCTGCGCTGCCCTTCAGCGATGGCGTGCTCGCTGGAAACACACTGTATATTGCCGGCCACATCGGGCTCGATCCGAAAACGGAGCAGCCGCCTGCCGACGCCGCCGAGGAAGCACGGCTGGCGATGGAGAGCACCAAGGCCACGGTTGAAGCCGCCGGAATGACGATGGAGGACGTGGTATCGCTGCAGGTGTTCTGCTCCGATGTCAACCTATATGACACCTTCAACCAGGTGTACCGCACCTATTTTCATGGAGATTTCCCGGCCCGCGCCTTTATCGGATCGGGGAAGCTGCTGCGCGGAGGCAGATTCGAGGTGCTGGGAGTAGCGGTAAGGAAGTCGCCGGAGAAGTCCGCCGCCAAGTCTCAATGACCCGTGCCGCTTGATATGCGCGGGTGGACTTTTCTTAGCGATGACTTTAACTTAAGAAGTAGGGCGCGGTAGCCAAGTGGTAAGGCCGAGGTCTGCAAAACCTCTATCGTGAGTTCGATTCTCACCCGCGCCTCCAACACTCGGCTTTCGGCTGTCGGCCCTCGGCTCCCGGAAAAAGTAAACCTCTCCACGGCCCGCCATCTCGAACCTCGGATCCAGTCCGACAAGTTTCGGCACCAGGCAAACAACGAGGGCCGGCGGCTTCGGTACTGGTGCCGTTTCGCGCGGCGCCAGCGGCACCGTTGTCGATTAGGTTGAATCGGCCCAGCGCGATTCAACCACATGCGTGGTATCGGAAGAATGAAGCTGGCGAGATTGATGAGCGTGGCCAGATTGACGATCGTGGCGAGGTTGAAGATGTTCGGCCACCACAACTTTCGGCTTCGACAGAATGCGCATCGTCCAGATGAGATCGTCAAGCGAGGTTCCGAAGCCGAAGTGCGCATCGACAAATTCGAGTTCGCTCGCCGGGAGCGAAGTGCGTCCGGA
>JASHOU010000052.1 GCA_030038475.1 Terriglobales bacterium
ATCGTGTCAGTGACGCCGGGGAACGGAAGCGCCCGGGCCAAGCGTTCGGCGCTGGTTTGCGGGATGTGCTCGAAGTCGTAGTCGATGTGATCGGCGTTCACGGGACCTTGATAAAGCTTGACGATTTCTCCTTTGGAGTTGAGCAGGAATGAAGTTGGAAGTGAGAGATCGCGATGACGGTCGAAGAGATAACGATAAAGAATGTTGTAAATGGCAGCGACATCTTCCGTGCCACGCAGGATTGGAAACGAAAGTTGATTTTTCCCGATCAGTGCCGCGACATTTTGCGTATTGGCGGGGGCGTCCAGGTTCACGGATAGCAGTTGCAGGCCCTGCGACTGCCAGGCGATGTAGTGACGGTTGAAGGTGTTCCAATCTTCTTTGCAACGTTCGGCTAAAGCAGGCTCGGCGCCGGTTGCCCAGAAATTGAGCAGGACGGGATTTCCGCGTAACGAAGATAAAGACATAACGGACGACGAAGAACCGCCTGACTGTCGAGTGAATCGAGGCAGAGAAAAATCGGGAGCTGCGACGGGCGCCAGCAGCCAGGTTTCAGTGGTGATGGGCAGAGTTTCGGTGGTCTGTGGCACGGTGCGTAGCGCGTGCTCGGCGGAACGCTCCCGCGCGGCTGGCGCTTTGAATGCTTCAATACGCGTCGCATCGGAGCCTTCTTCGACCCAGACGCGGCAGTTGATGGGCAGATCGTTGATCGGAAGATTATGGAGTTGTTGCACCAGCCCGCTCGGCCAGCGAATCGAAGCGTGGATCGGGCCTTTTGCGGCCCCGAGACCGAAGAAAACATCTTTGCTGTGCTGCGAGAGAAATCCCGACCCGGCTTGCAGCGACTTTATCTGACTGCCGACGTTTGTTTCGATGGTAATGACAGCGCCGATGGCGTCGCGATTGCTTTTTTTGCCGCGGAGGCGGAACGCAATCGATGGAGGCAAACTCTCCATAACATTTTTCAAGAGCCGCAATTGCGGAGCGTTGCGGTTTTTCAGGAATATTTCTTGACGGCCATCGCGGTCGAAATCGGCGAGAGCAAAGGCGCGGCCGTCCTCCAAAAAGTCGAGGCCGATGACGCCGGAAATATCGGAGAAGGTTCCGTCGCCATTATTGGCGTAGAAAATATTGCGTTCGTATCCGCTCCAGGTGCGATCGGAGCGGATGAGTTCATTGATGGCGCTCCAGCCTTGTTCGTAATCCTGGGAGGGCTTCGCTTCATCGGGCGAATTGGCAACGACCTGACGCCAGAAGAAGCTGTTGAGGTCGTCGTCTTTATCCTTGCGCGAAGGGCCGGAGACCATGCCGTTGAGGATGTAGAGATCGGGGAAGCCGTCATGATCGAAGTCCCAGGCATCGCTCGACCATGCCCAGCGGCCGATTCCGACGCTGGCGGAACGAGTCGTATCTTCGAAGCTGGCATCATCACGAGACCGATTTCGAAACAGCGAATTGCCCATGGCGTGCTTGCGATATAGCGCGCGCGTGGCGGCGGGCGAATCTTTCTTGAAGATGTTCTGCGCGGTAATCCGCTCGCCCGCGGCTGTCCACATATCGGCGACGTAGAGGTCTTCGACGCCGTCGTTGTCATAGTCGAGCCAGCAGACGCTCATGCCTGCGCCGATGTCTTCGACGCCCGCTTGCGCCGCGATGTCGGTAAAGGTTCCGTTGCCGTTATTACGATAGAGATTCTTGCGTCCGAAATCGTTGACGACGTAGAGATCGGGCCAGCCATCGCGATTGAAATCGTTCCATCCGCAGCAAAAGCTGTAGCGGGTGTTGTTTTGGTTGAGACCGGTTTCGGCAGTTACATCGCGGAAAGTGCCGTCGCGATTGTTGCGCATCATGAAATTGGGAGGGCCATTTTCGGCGTCATAATAAGGAGACGGATATTTGTACTGGTCGGTGCCCTGGTAATAGACGTAAAGGCAGAAGTAGATATCGAGCCAGCCGTCGCGGTCGTAATCGGCGGCAGCGGCGCCGGTAAATGTGCCTTCGGGAGGCTTCGCGAACTGGAACGGGTTCGCCTTTTGACGAAACTTGCCGTTGCCGTCGTTGAGGAACAACATGGGGCCGTCGGCGCGCACGACGACTAAATCCTGATGCCCGTCATTATCGACATCGATGAAGAGCGCGCATGCAGTGTTTTCGATTACGCCGACTCCGGATGTCTCGGTGATGTCGTCGAAGGTGCCATCACCGCGATTGCGAAACAGGCGATTGGGAAGGCCGCCGGGCTGGCACACGTAGAGGTCGTCGAATCCGTCGCCGTCGATGTCGCCGACGGAAACGCCATTGTGGCCGTAGATATCGATTCCGCAAGCGCCATCGAGAACGGTGCGCCAGTAATCGGTGCCGTGCAAAAGCTGGGCGGAGTAGGACGGATTACCGCCGAGCGCGGTTGACGCGATGTCGACATAGGCGGGATTGGAACCGGTGTATCGGCTTTGGGTTTCCTCGATCGTCTGCCAGTTTCGCACGCACCAACTTCTTTCGTGCGACTGGGCCGACCCCGATTGTTGGAGCTGTCGCTCCCAGGTAAGCTGCAAGTAACCGACGCGCTGCTCACGATAGAAATCCCGGCCCGCGGCCACTAATTCATAGCGGATGCGAGTTTGGAGCGGGATCTCCACTTCTAGCGGGGAGTCGGCCTCGATGAAGGTGATTTGGAATTCAGCGGTAAGAAGTTTTGAGAAACCGGCCTGATTGGACCGCAATTGCTGCAGAAATACATCACGCGCGAGTGTGGCGTCTTGTTTGAATGTGTTCTGATGAATTTCGATTGGCGGACCGGCGCGCACGACTCGGGACGCAGCAGGAGTTACAGAGGCCGCGGAAAAATTTGGCGAAAGAGATTTTTCGATTGCTGTCAAATCTTGTGGAGAATGCAGTAGGGAGGAACTCCACTCGGCGAGGATCGTTGCGAGCTGGTCTGCATATTTTTCCGTGACAAAATCGTCGAGGCCGGCTTGCGTTTTAAGCAATAGGGAGTCGAGAGGCGCGGGCACGCGGTAGTGAGGATGCAGATGGAATTCGCTGCTCGTGAAATTGGCTTGATCGAGGCCGAAAGCTACACCAGAGGGTAAGCGCAGACCGCGCAGATCGCGAGAAAAACAGGCGGGAACGAGCGCAGCTGAAACTCCCTGGCAGAAGCGAATGAGAAAGTTGCGGCGATGGACATCGACAGGGTGTGGAGCTGCCGAATTCCGCGTCTCGACTGCCGGACTCAGAAAGATCTCTCCCCGATGGCCACGTGTGGCCTGAAATTAGCACTGGTGTAGGAGAGCGTCAAGGTTGCACCACTACCGAAAATCTTCAGCGTGGAGGATGGGCGAGGGGTTACAATCGCACCTTCGATTCGCGGGGAACGATCAGCGGGGAAGTGATTTGAGCAAGCCAACGACAAAGTTGTCAGAGGGCACGCGTGAACGGCTGCTGCGAGCCGCGCGAGCGGCGATGAAAAACGCCTATGCGCCTTTCTCCAAATTTAAAGTCGGCGCGGCCATTCTTACGGCGAAAGGCCACATCTTTGTGGGATGCAACGTCGAGAACTCGTCTTATGGGATGACTAACTGTGCCGAGCGGACTGCGATTTTTTCCGCCGTTGCTAAAGAAGGCCCGGGAATGGAGATTCGTGCCGTCGCTGTCGTCAACGATCATGGAGTAGCGTGCTCGCCTTGTGGCGCCTGCCGCCAGGTGACCTATGAGTTCGGGCCAGACGCTATGGTCTTTTACCAGGGTGAAAAAGGTCCGAAGCAAAGTCTCATCAGCGAGCTTCTGCCGGAGGGTTTTCGCCTCAAGTGAGCGAGCCGACTGTGCCGCAGTTTCGCGTCATCGATCTCATCCGCAAGAAGCGGGATGGCGGCGTGTTCTCGCGCGCTGAAATTGAATATCTGGTCGACGGCTGCACCAAAGGAAGCATTCCCGACTATCAGATGGCGGCCTGGCTGATGGCCGTGGTGCTGCGCGGCATGACGGGCGAGGAGACTGCGGCGCTGACAAACGCCATGCTGCATTCGGGCGAAGTGCTCGATTTGAGTTTTCTTCCTGCGAAGAAAGTGGACAAGCACTCGACGGGAGGCGTCGGCGACAAGACTTCGCTGGTGCTGGCGCCGCTGGTCGCCGCGGGCGGGCTTTATGTACCGATGATCAGCGGCCGAGGATTGGGGCATACCGGCGGCACGCTCGACAAGTTGGAGTCGATTCCGGGGTTTCGTGTGGATTTGGACGCGCGCGAGTTCGAGCGGGTGCTCAAGGCCTGCGGGTGTTCGATGATTGGGCAAACCGAGAAGATTGCGCCGGCGGATCGAAAGCTGTACGTGCTGCGCGATGTTACGGGGACGGTGGAAAGTCCGTATCTGATCTGCGCTTCGATCATGAGCAAAAAGCTCGCCGAGGGAACGGACGCGCTGGTACTCGATGTGAAGACCGGCTCGGGCGCGTTTATGAAGAAAGAAGAAGACGCCGTTTTTCTTGCCGAACTGATGGTTGAGACCGGGGAGCGCATGGGCAAGAAGATGGCCGCGCTCATTACCGACATGAATCAGCCGCTCGGGCGCATGGTCGGGAACGCGCTCGAAGTGCAGGAGTGCATCGAGGTGTTACACGGCGAGGGGCCGGCGGATTTGCGCGATTTGTGTTTTGAATTAGCGGGCTGGATGTTGTATCTGGGCGGCGCGGCGAAAACGGTAGCGGAGGGTAAACAGCTTTGCGAGCGGATCATCGCTTCGGGGCAGGCGTTCGAGAGATTCCGGCAGATGGTCGAATTGCAGGGTGGGGATATAAGTGCGATTGACGATCCGTCGCGCTTGCCGAGTGCCGAGCATCGCGTTGAAGTGCTGAGTCCGCAATCTGGCTACGTGACCGCGATCGCGACTGAGCAGGTTGGTACTGCGTGCGTGATTCTCGGCGGGGGGCGCGAAAGGAAGGAAGATTCGGTCGATCCGGCGGTCGGAATTGTTGTCCATAAAAAAATCGGCGACAAGGTTTCTGCCGGAGAATCGCTCTGCACGATTCACTGCCACTCTTTGGCTGACGCGCAGGCCGCGCGGGCGAAAGCGCTGCTTGAGGAAAGTTACGAAATCGCGGAGGCTCCGCCTACTTACAAACTACCCTTGATTCATCGCGTGATTTATAAAGGCGAATCCTGAGTAAGAAGGAAATCCGATGGGACGTTTTACCGGCATTCTCGGTTTGCTCACCATGCTGGGGCTGGGCTACATCTTCTCTACCAACCGGCGCGCCATTCGCCTGAAGACGGTGGCCTGGGGGCTGGGGCTGCAAGTTGCCTTTGCCATTTTTGTTCTGAAAATTGATCTCGGACGAACTCTCTTTCAAAAAGCCGGAGACGCGGTGAACCGGTTGCTCAGCTACGCGTTTGCCGGGTCGCAGTTTGTCTTTGGAGATCTCGGCAAACAGGGCTCGCACCTCGGTTTTTATTTTGCGTTTCAGGTTTTGCCCACGGTGATCTTCATCTGCGCACTCTTCGCGGTGCTTTATTACCTCGGCGTCATGCAGGTGATCATCAAGGCCGCCGCGTGGTTGATGATCCGGCTGATGGGGGTGAGCGGCGCGGAGTCATTGAATGTGGCCGCCAGCATTTTTATGGGCCAGACTGAGGCGCCGCAGACGATTCGGCCCTTCCTGCCGGACCTCACCTATTCGGAGCTGATGACGGTGATGACGAGCGGCATGGCGCACGTTTCCGGCAGCATAATGGCGGCGTACATTGCCTTCGGGATCGAGCCAAAACACCTGCTGAGCGCGGTCATTATGACCGCTCCCGGCACGCTGCTGATGGCGAAGATGCTGGTGCCAGAGACTGAAGTGCCCAAAACGGCGGGCCGCGTGGTGATGAGTGAGGAAGAGGTAGAGCTGGAAAAGAACCAGAATCTGCTGGGCGCGATCGCGCGGGGAACGACCGATGGTTTGCACATGGCGCTGAACATCGCCGCCATGCTGATTTCGTTTCTGGCGTTGGTCGCCTTGTTCGATGGAATTATGGGCGGAATTCATGCCCATATCGCGTGGTTTCCCTCCAGCCTTGAGGCCATACTGGGCGCGTTGTTTGCGCCCATTGCCTGGGTGATTGGAGTTCCCTGGCATGACTGCCGTCTGATTGGCAATCTCTTAGGGGTGCGAATGGTGCTGAATGAACTGGTAGCGTTCTCCATGCTAGGCCCGCAGAAGGCGGTTCTTGATCCGCGTTCGTTTACGATCGCAACGTTCGCGCTGTGCGGTTTCGCCAACTTCAGTTCCATCGGAATTCAAATGGGTGGCATCGGCGCGCTGGCACCGAACAAGCGTGGGGATCTGGCGCGGCTCGGGCTGCGCGCGATGCTGGCGGGAACGATGGCCAATTTGATGTCGGCGTCGATTGCAGGGATGTTGCTGTGAGTGGGGTTGAGGCTCACAGTCCCGTTGTTGTTAGAAGATGAGGCCTAGCCTATACTCTGGAATCATGCCGAGGCGCCTGGAGACGATTGCGATCATCGCGAGCGAGGAGTGCAAGCACGGGCTGCCGGAGGGTCGGAGGAAATCATGGTTCCATGTCCGTGAGTTTTTAAATCTGCATTATGAAATGCTGCAGCGCTTTGCGATTATCTCGACCGACGGTACGGCTGAGATACTAGACGAAACCACTCGGATAAGACAGGGTTCTCATCGGCTCAGTTTTGTTCCGCTCAAAGTGAAGCGTATAGGGCCAACTGCTCGTGGCGTATCGCGCTTGGCAGCGATGGTTGCGGAAGGGGAGGTCGGCAGGGTGCTCTTTTTCCAGGATCCGCGTGATTTGGAGATGGACAAACCTGAGAACTATGCTCTTTTGCGCAATTGCGATCTGCACGGGAGAATGCTGTGCATCAACGAATCGGCTCAGCTCTGGGCTGAGTATGAGGAAGCGAAGGGAAAGCCCCTCGCACAACGAGCACCCCGGATAACCGGTAAGGAAACCGTAGCTCTAATTGCGCACGATGGAGAGAAAGAAAGGATGGCCCTGTTTGTGCAAAGGCACCGTCAGTTGCTCGGTCGTTTCCCCCGGATCGTGGCAACTTCGGGTACTAAGGTATTCGTCGAGAGATTTCTCGAGAAAATCCATGATGAATGTGACCGAAACGATTTTATGATTCAGCCGCTCGGTAAGAAGCCGCGAGGGGCCAAGAGGGGACACGGACCTGCTGGCGGCGATGTCATAATCGCGGACGAGATATACAGGACTTTCGAGGGCCTGTCGGACAAACGAAAAAGGAGGCTGTTGGGCCCACTACACCATATCCTCTTTTTCATGGACCACAAACACTCCCAACCCCACGAGCCCGATATTAGAGTCTTGTTAAGGACATGTGTGAACCCTGAGCTTCGAGTTAACTTGATCCTCAACAGTCAGATGGCTAATGAGTGGATCAAGCGTTATGAACGCCGAGTGCCAGCGCAGAGTATCCCCAGAAGACTAAGAGCAGGAGACCCCAAGGGCTTTGACGCCGCTACGCTCAGGGCTTCGTAGGGAGGGAGTGGGCATGGGGTGTGTTGAGTTACTGTTGGCCACGAACCCCCGTCGAGCTTTCATATCGCGTGTTCACCTTACCGAAACGTCCTTCGAATTTGAGTTAGACCTTAGGTTATGAAGGACTTCGTCGGTCGTGGCCACGGCTACTCCGAGACTCTGTAATTCAGCCAGTGCTTTATTCCCCGCCCCCCGCGCCAAGACCTCAACGGCGTCGGATACCACCGCCACGCGGCGATTTCGTTGCAGCAACCCCTTCACCGCATAGCTGACGCAGTATTCCGTTACTACTCCAAACACCACAAATTCTGCGGCGTTGCCCAGGCGTTGGACCAACTCGTCCGCGTGGAGGCTGGCGAAAATATCCAGCGTCTGCTTTTCGAGGATGATCTGTTGATACTCGAAAAGGTTCTCGGGGAGTTTCGCGTTGGACTCGTTTTCGATGCGAACAAAATTGTCGGTCATCGCTTCGGGCACAAACTCGGCGCCGGGCGTGCCTTTTACGCAATGCGGAGGGAAGTGCTGGAACTCGGGATCGTTGGGGGTATGAAAGCAGCCATGCGAAACCAGGAAGACCTCGCCGCGGCGGGCGGCATCGGTCAGCTTGCGAATGTTGGGCAGGAGCTTTTCGGCTCCGGGAACGTAGAGTTTGCCGCCGGGCAGCATGAAGTCGGCCTGCACATCCACTTCCCAAAAAATGTAGTCGCGCGATCGCATCTGATGCTCTGACTTTGAAATGCCTTCAATATAGATTACGCCGGCGTGTGGCCCATTCTAAATTTCATGTTCTTTGCGAAATTTAGATTGGGGATTTTGCCCATTCAAGGCAAAACCGGGCTTGAATGGGCCACCCGTCCCTTTAGCTAAACTCGATGTAAAATTGCAAGTACTCTGCGGCACCAGAACGGGGATAACCAAAATGTGACAACCAAGATGTGAGAACCAGGAGAAACGTTATGGCGAAAATTACGCTTCGATTAGTTGCGTTGCTCACCCTCTTGACGGCTCTTGCAGCGCATGCGCAGTGGGCTACAGGTCCGAGTTACACGGCGCCGCCACCTTTCAGCCACATCATTTTCATCATTCAGGAAAATCGCACGCCCGACACTCTGTTTGGCGGTATTGGTCTTAGTGGTAATCCGGCTTGCGCCGGCTGGAACGGATTTGCTTCGGGCGTGGATCTGGCGAACGGTGGCCCCAATAAAGTGGTCTCAGGTTGCACGGTGCTGCAATCGTGGCCAGACCTTGAGTGCGGCGGTGCGAGCCACTCGCACGATGACTGGGAACTTCAGTACGATAAGGGAGCGCTTGACGGGGCCTGCATCTCAGGCACGGGGGCTAACTGCCCAGGGAACAGCAACACTACATGTCCAAATGGCGAGACTGCCCCGCTTTATGGTCCGTACATCGCGATCATGGGTCAGCCAAGTCAACCACTCGCGGTGCAGCCGTATTTGAGCATTGCCAGCGCGTATGGCTGGGCTAACTACATGTTCCAGACCAATCAGGGACCCAGTTATCCGGCACACCAATTTCTGTTCAGCGGCACTTCGGCGGGAACATGGCCGGGCCAAGCTTACTACCAGTATTTTGAGGCGGCAAACCCTGGCTACACCGGATGCGACGTTGAGGACTACTCCAACGGCAAGACTGGACCCAATCCCTCAGTAACATGGCTCGACCCCACGAGCATAGGACATGCGGTTTCGAGCCTCTCCCAATTGCCAAATCAATTCTTGCTCGATGGATACCAGTGTTACGACCACAACACGCTGGTGACTACCTCGCCGAGTCCCTCCGGAACGGTGACGCCGAGCGGTAACATCACCTGGAGATACTACGCGGCGATACGGGGCAGCCTCTGGGATGCGCCAGAGTCGTTGACGCAGACCTGCTACTCACAAAATGGGATACCAACGACAATCGTCAATAACATGACTGTTCCAGCGGCCTGCGGCCCGAATCCCGCGACCGGGCTCGATGAGTTTGCCAATGTGAGCTTTCCGGTCACCAAGGGTGCCAATAAAACCGGTGCCCCGATCCTGACCGATATCATGAACTGCAACCTGCAACAGATCAGTTGGGTAACACCTGACGGTGCGTGGTCAGACCATCCTGGGGACGATGCGAAGGACCTGAACCTGGGGCCCTCCTGGGTTGCAGATATCGTCGATGCCATCGGCAATAGCGGGTCGCAAAGCCTTGGCGGCGGCCAGTGCGACTACTGGGGCAATAACCCAGGCGATAACGGCAACACCAGCATTGAGCCCACAGCGATCTTTATCACCTGGGACGATTGGGGCGGTTTCTACGATCATGTTCCGCCGCCAGGGGTGAATGTCGGAACCAAGCAAGGGACGGGCTTTGCCTGCACCAACACCCAAGGCGGCAGCTGGGGATGCGGCTTTACCTATGGGTTCCGCGTGCCGCTGCTGGTGGTTTCGGAGTACACACAGCCGGGGACGGTCTCAGGCGCTCTCAGCAGCAACACCGTGCCCACGCTCGCGCAATACAAGAACATTCCCACGGCATGGGAGCATGATTTTGGCAGCCTGTTGAGCTTTACGGAAAACAATTTCTCGCTCCCGCCAATTGCGCCGGCTGGCTATAGCTATGCCGATACCAATACGTTCGATGCCACGTACAACGGTTCACCGGTGGTTCCGTTGTGGGAGTTCTTTACTTCTCCGACGGAACTCCCGTTTACGCCGATTTCCGCTCCCTACTCCGCCAGCTACTTTGAAGGCTACTATAAGAAGGATGCGGTTACCGGAGAGGAACACGTGCCAAAGCCGCCGGACGACGACGGCGACGAAGACTAGAGACTAATCACTAGCGGCGGCACAAGGATGAGGTGGCCCATTCTAACTTTCGCGCTCTTTGCGAAATTTAGTGTGGGGATTTCCAACTTACCTCGAACTTACTCCCGGCCCGAGCCCCGCGCCGTAGTACTCCGAAACTGCCCTCATCTCCTCGGGAGTTAGTTCTTTCGCAATGCTTCGCATGCGCACGTTAATATCGTTGGCCCGCGCGCCATTCGAAAAGTGCTCGAGTTGCTCCTCCAGATAAGCGCCGTTCTGCGTCGCCAACGGAGGAGCGCCTTTCACATAACTCACCGGCCCGTGGCACGACTGGCACGGAGGTATGCCTCGTTGCCCATCTCCGAAAACAACCAGAGTGAGGGCTGTCGAAGCCAGCGCCGGATCGGCCATCGCCTCAGGAAACACCCTTTGATCCTGTGGATCGCTCGTCGTCGGCAGCATCGCGTAATACGCCGCCAGATCGGCGCCGTCGCGCGCCGAAAATCCCTCGGCGATCGCCTGCATCACCTGCGCAGTGCGCTTTCCCGCGCGAAAATCCTGCATCTGTTTCCAAAATGACAAGCGGTCCTCGCCCGCCAGGTTGGGAACGCCGGGAACCGAGCTGAATCCCTCTTCGCCATGACAATGATTGCAGCGCCGCGCGAGAAGCAGTCCGCGAAACGCGTTGCCGCGCGCAATCAGGGCAAGCGTTTCGTTGGTCCACGCGACGTTCGAAGGTATGCGAAGTGGAGGTTCAGAATTCTCGGGCTGCGCCGAAAAATTTCTCTCCGGCAACAGCAAAGCAATTGCGAGCAGAAGCAACAGCGTTCCCACGCAACGAACCCCTATGCGCACACGCGCAGCCCGATTAGCGCGGCTCACAATTCCGCCTTTCTCCCGCAAGCAACGGAGCAAACTGCTCTCGCGGCACCACCTCCAGGTGGCCTCTCATCGCGTAATGGCCGGCTCCGCAGAACTCATGGCACGGAATCTTGAATTGGCCCGGTTTCGGAAAAGTAAAAGTCGCCTCCGTCACCACTCCCGGCACAGCTTTCAGGCCATAATTGGTGCCGAGGAAACTCAGCTTGTGCACCACATCGGCGCTGGTGATGCGAAACCTGATCGGAACGCCCGCCGGCACCACGACACACTGCGGCACAAAAACAAATTGCTGCGCGATCATGCGCACGGTAAGCGATCCGGCCGGACCGTCGGCCGGATCATCGGTCCGATCCTCAGCCGCGCCCAGATTGCTCTCCACGAATTCGCCTTCAAGATGCAAGGTCAGCGGGTCGGGCCCTTCGCCGCCGCCAAAAAAATGCCACACCGGCAAGTCCACCATATAGTACCGAGTAGATAGCAGCGCCACCCCCAACAGCGTTACCGCCGCCACAAACCAGATCTTCTTTTTCTTCATCGGTGTTTTCGGCGATTATGCACCCGACCTTGTCTTCCGCGACGGCATCAGATTCGTCCAGTTCGGCCGACGAGTCGAGTAAGGGCGAAGTATAACGCGGATTGTTCATTGTTGCGCTCGGCGACGTAGCCAAAGCGCGAGGCATGCCAAAGATCGCCCAAGGCGCCGTCCTTGGGAGGGAAAGTCCGAGCAAAACCCCCAAGTGCAGTTCGCCATCCTAATCTAAATCTCGGAAGGAACGCGCGATTTACGATGGGCCACCCGCCCATCTGCCGTTCAAACACAAGTTTTCTGGGGATTGTGGGCGGCCTGAGTGGGCCATTCCAATATTCAACTGGATACAATCAAAACATAACCTTATGAAGAAAAAGAGAGATTACAAACCATTCGAAGCGGCGGCGTATCTCGATAACGATGCGGTCATTGCAGAATATCTTTCGGCGGCTGCCGAAGACCCTAACCCCGATGTATTCCTTGCCGCGCTCGCCGATGTGGCCAAGGCGCGAGGCATGGGATAGACCGCACTTATCTCCCTCGACCGAACCGATCTATCAACTACCCCACGGCTGGCGCCGATCCTTCCTTTGTTCCCACATGAACCTTAACAGCGCCCGGCTGATCCGCGTCTGCCAGCGCGGCCCATCTTTTTTGAACCACGCCAAAATATCGGCATCCATATACATTGAGATCCTTACCTTATTCTCCTTGCAGCGCCGCCTTCTCTCCTGCGGTTGGACCACCATACCTTCATTCCACTCCCCCGAAGCCTGCAGTCCGGAGATCCTCTTCTGCCCTCTCTCTCGTCTAACTCTTTTCTTCTGTTTCATATGCCGCCAATTCCGTACGCGATTATAAGTACAATTCTACCCCGACAGAATGTTTCACGTGGAACATTTTGTACATATAAGTTGTATGTACAAACTGTCACGCTAGTCAATCCTAGTCCAGGGCTACTTGTCGTACGTACAATACTACCCCGACAGAATGTTTCACGTGAAACACTTTGTACATATATCCCAAACCCCCGCCGGCAGCTCAACCCGGAACGATCCGGCCATCGGGCGCTCAGGAGCTGGTCACGGGTGCCCGGAGCCGGGCTATTGGAGCACGCCGCAAGCGGCGGCGTAGTCGCGGAGGACGCTGCGGATGTGGTGCCGAATCAGGCTCCGCGGCTCGGGTTCGAGGCTGCCGGTTCGGATCGCCGCATACTCCGATGGCAGGTATTGGCTGACCAGCGGCAGCGGGAGCGGTGAGCCGGAAAGATTCCGGAGCAACTGGCCAATCTCCTGCTGGACAGCCGGGTCAGTCCAGTAGTAGCGGCAGCGGTCGCTGTAGCTGAAGGCGCGGGCAAAGCGCTGCTCCTCTTCGCTGCCGTGATAGTAAGACCGCCAGTGGGCCGGGTTACGCAACATGGCCGCGTCGAACGCCGACCGCACCTCTGATAGCCGCACGCCGCGCCTCGCGCTGTAATAATCGTGCTCGATCGCGCTCAGGGCAAAGATGGCTTCGCGGTAGGCGAAGGTCAGAGCCGGGCCAACTTTCAGAATCGCGAAGTGATCTTCGACCATCTGCGCCAGAGCGTCGGGCGTTTGGTAGTCGGTGGAGTGCGCTTCGTACGCCAAATAGGGATGCTCGGGCAGCGCAGCCGAGAGAGCGTGCGCTTTGCTTCGGTCATAGGCGAAGATCGAGTTGTCACCGAATTCGACTCCGGGCTGGACGACGATGCCGATCACGCGGTCCCATGCGGCAGATAGATTCTGCTCGGCAAAGGCCGCGTGGAAGAGTTGCAGCGTGCGATGAAGATGGTCGACGGTGGTTACGGCTGGAGGCTCTCCGGGCTGGGTTTCGCCGCCTGGGATGGGAACCTCGCTGCCGATGACGTAAAGCGACGGCGCCGATGCGGATGAACGCTCGCGGTGTGCGGTCTCGGCAGCGCGGCAGAGCAGAGCGGCGCGATGGGCGATCAGCTCTTCGGGCAGGCGCGCGGGATCGTCGGCGCAAGACATGCTGGCGTCGAGGTGAATCTTGGTGTATCCGGCGAGCACGCAGGCGCGCACCAGATCGCAGGCGTTATCGAGAGCAATCTGCGAGGGCTGATCGCGCCAGGGATACGAGCCGAGATGGTCGCCGCCCAGAATCAGCATGCTTTCGGGAAACGCAGCCGACTGCGCGATGGAGTGGAGGGAAGCGGCGAACTGCTCGGGAGTTTGTCCGGTGTAACCGCCGAATTGATTGACCTGGCTGGAAGTGGACTCGATCAGGAGGAGTGAGTTATCGGCGAGGGCTTGTTGCAGGCCGGCATCGATGACGCTGGGATGAGCGGAACAGATGGAATAGACGCCAAGCTGTTCTTTGGCTCGGTGGTTATCCCGTTCGTTGGATCGTTCTTGGGCACGGTTGCGACGAATGATCTCTTGCAGCCGCGCGCCGGCGTGGATCGGGCGGTCGTTTATACGTAGATCGTCACGTGAGTCGGCATGTAAATCTTCGTGCATATCCGCATTTTTATTGATGTCCAGACAATCACTCTGGCCGGGCTTCGACCATCAGATGCTTATCGAATGCCGCGGAGATGCTGGCTACGGGGCCGTGCACGGTGCCGAGTTTTTTCGCGTGCTCGTAGTCGAGGAGCTGGTAGGTGCCGTCGCCAAGTCCGCGCAGCTCGATTTTTCCGCGCCAGTGAGGAGCGAAAAAAGCATAGTACATCTCGCCGTTCTTGCGAATTGCGTGGGTTTCAGGCTTGTCGAAGCCGATGTCGTATAACGCGCCGAGATACTCTCCGCGGGAAAGCATCGTGTCACGATATATTCCTACCCACTTGGCGAAAATCTTTTCGCGCACAGGAGTGAGATCGTAGTTGCCGTGCTTTTTTACCAGAGATGGCAGCACGAACTGCGTACCGACGACTCCGCCAACGCCGACCGTGGAAGCGAAGTCGGTTCCTCCGTCGCTGAGCTCGACGTGATCGCCGAAATAGGGGATGTTGTCGCCCATGAGGGCTTTGAGGGTTTTGCCCTTGGAGCGAATCTGAAATGAGCTCTCGGGATCGGAGGCGACGGACATGTTGAAATGCGGCATGGTGAAAAACGAATAGGCGGTTCCGCAGGGGCAGAATTCGACAAGGGCATCGGGTTTGATGCTGCGGGCGGTTTCGTAGATTTCGCGGAAAAAATCGGGCAGCGCTTCGACCGAATCGTCGGGGCTCTGGTGATGGTGCGCGGGATTGTAGCAGGGCGGGACCGCGTTCATGTGCTGGCCATCGAGCTTGAGGCCATCGAATCCCCAGTCGCCGAGAATCTTGCGCACCATGGCTTTTTGCATTTCGACGACGGTGCGCTCGGCGGGGCAGAGATAGACGGAATTCCACCAGGAGATCTTGCGGGTTGAACCGTCTTGATTGAGCAGAACGAGCTCGGGATGCTGTTTGAGAAGCTCGGAGTTGGGACTGGCCTGCAGCGGCGACCACCAGAGCTGGGCTTTGAAACCTTCGGCGTGGATGCGATCGACCAGCGCCTTCATGTCGGCATCGCCGTGGGGAAATTTTTTCGGGTCGAGTTGCCAGTCGCCGTAGTTGTTCTGCCATCCGTCGTCGATGGTGACCCAGGCGAAGCCGAGTTTTTTGACGGTGGGAAGGGTGTCGAGCACCTGTTTGAGCTTGAAGTTGCGATCATACCCCCAGGCGCACCAGATGGGGCCGAAAGCACTGTCGGGCGCAGAAGCCATTAGAAATCCCTGGCGCATCATGAAGGCGCGATATTGGGTGAGCGTCTGGAAATAGTCGCCGTGGTGCACGGCGACGAAAGTGCGCAGGGTGTGGAAACCTTCTTGTGGCGCAAGAACGCGGTCTTTGGTGGAGATGACGGCTACGCTCGCATGATGGGAGTCGGGCTGCGAGACCGGCAGAGAGATGAGCCGGGGAACAGGCTCGACATGGCCGACGGCCAAGCCGGCATCTTTTCTCCAGACATCGACGACGGGCGTGCCTCCGCCGTAGTCGCTGGCGTTCATGCCGAGATAATTTTTCTGGTAGAAGCCGGGATGCAAGGGCAGCACCCAGTTCGGGCGCTTTTCATACGATCCGCTCTGATAGGACCAAAAGGCAGGCTGCGCTGGCGATTTGGCGTCGATGAGGTAGGAGTTGTTGCGCCAGCCGCGGATGGCGAAGGGAATCGTACCCGTGTTGGCGTACTCGACATCGAAGATCGCCATGGTGGGAAAAGTTTCATAGATGGTGACGGAGACAGTTTTTCGCATCGGGCCGGCGTCACCGGAAACTACGAGGCGATGGCCGCGGCCGAATTTGTCGTTGACCACTTCGTTTCTCTGGTAGCGAAGCGGGAAGTTGCTCCAGACATCCTGTTTGCCGGGAACCGTTTTTTCGGGCACTATGCTGGCCACGACGCTCTCGGACCAGGAGAAAGGGCCGAGTGGGATTTCTTTTCCGGCAAATAGAGCAACGACGCGGCTGCGGAGATTCTGGTCGAACTCGATTCTGAGGTCGGAACTGGCGAGCTGCTCGGCGACGTCTTTGCTTGTGGTGCTGGTAGCGCCCTGCTGAAAGTCTGAGTCGGCGACGCGAGGGGCGGGTTTGCCAGGCGCGGGCAGAGTACGAAACAGTACGAGCAATGCCATGGTCAGGACGGTCGCGGTGAATTGTTTAGTTCGGCGCATTGGTCGCTTCTCCTGAAGCATGGGCTCGACAATGATTTTGGGAGATCGTAGTTTTCATTATCTCAGCGGCTGCCTTTGCCCGTTGAGCGCAGTCATTAGTCCGCTATATTGCGGTATATTGCGGAAGATTACTTTTACTTTCGGTGTGCGGGATTGTCAAGGCGCTTTGAGAAAAGGTAGAGCGATCGCGGAATGCTCGTTGCACAAGTTGCATAGGTCCTTCGCTTCGCTCAGGATGACAGCTCGTGGAAAACGGGATCCTTTGCTCCCCCCATCGCCAAAGTCGGGCGCGCGATGCGACCGTTGCGCTACACGAGCCTTAGGCTAGACCAGCGTAACTTGAATCCCGGTTTTTTTCAGGGCGGCGAGATCGGACTTGGGGATGCCGCGGTCGGTAATCAGGTGATGAACCGCGGTTGGCGGTGCGATGGCGGAAAGAGTGCGACGGCCGAACTTGCTGGAATCGCAGACAGCGACCGTGACCCGGGCGACTTCGATCATGGCGCGATTGACTTTGGCTTCGAGGAGATTGGGCGTGCTCAAGCCGTAATGCACGTCGAAGCCGTCGACGCCGAGAAAGAGAATGTCGGCGTTGAGGCGGTGCAGCGTCTCCTCGGCGATGGGGCCGACGAGGGAAAAGGAGTTTTTTCGTAAGGTCCCTCCGGTGAGAATGACTTCAACCGCGGACCCGGCGAGTTCGGCGGCGATGTTCACTGCGTTGGTGACGATGGTGAGATTTTTGCGGTTGCGCAGGGCGAGAGCGATGGCGGTTGTGGTGGTGCCGGAGTCGAGAATGACCACCTGACCCTCCATGACCATGCGGGCGGCGGCGGCGGCGATCTGCAGTTTTTCCTTGCGATGAAGTTTTTCCTTCTGCTTGAGCGTGGGATCTTCGAGGGCGCTGGCTTGCGCGGGCAGGGCGCCTCCGTGGGTGCGATGAGCGCGGCCCTGGGCGTGAAGGGTTTCGAGATCCTTGCGGATGGTGACCTGGGAGGTGCGAAAATGGCGTGCCAGATCGGCGACGAGAACGCGGCCTTCGCGGCGGAGGATTTCGAGGATGGCGCGACGACGCTCTTCGTTCAGCACGGGATGGGCTCGGTGGGCAGGGTCATTTTTTCTGCAATGCTGCGTTTCTGCAATACGCGACGCTCTGTTTTATCGCTCCCGCGCGGCGTTTGTCTACGGAAATCAAGGCGGTCTCGCGCTACGGCAGTGTTGGGCACCCTGACATTTTCTCTTTTATGCTTGACAGCCATTGCGAGCGAAAGTAAGAGTATTGAAACGCAAGTAAACGAAAGCAAGCAGGCTTCGATTCTGGCTTCGATCCTTGCGGGTGCGGTGAAGCGTTGGATTTTGGGGCTGGAATGGGTGCGAAAAGGTGAGTGAAGAGGAATGAACGTTCTGGGCGAGCTGTTAGAGCTGGCGGAGAACGAGAAGGCAGAGCGAGGCTTGGCGCACACTCCGGCGGAGATCGCCCAGCAGCCGGCCACGTGGGAGTCAACATTTGCACTGTTCCGGCGGCAGCGCGCGGAGATCCAGGAATTTCTGACGACGGCGGGAGTTGGGGCTGCGGATTTTGGTTTGCGTCCGGCGGTTGTTTTAATCGGGGCGGGAACGTCGGACTATGTGGGGCAATCGCTCGTTTACCTTTTGCGGCGGATGTGGCAATGCGACGTGGCAGCGGTTCCGAGCACCGATTTGGTGACCCATGCCGAAGAACTGATTTTGCCGTGGAGGCGCCAACTCTGGATTTCGTTTTCCCGGTCGGGCGACAGTCCGGAAGGCGTTGCGGTACTGCGGGAAGCTTTGGAGAAGCGGCCCAATGTCGTGCACCTGATTGTCTGTTGTAACGCCAAGGGGCGCATGTTGAGCGAAATTGCGGGGCATCCAAGGGCGCTTGGCATTTGCTTGGACGATGCGGTGAACGATCGCGGGCTGGCCATGACCAGCTCATTTACCAATATGACATTGTTTGGGCAGTGTCTGGCGCATGTTGGGGATTTGGGCCGATACGAAGAAATACTCGGGGAACTGACTGCGGCGGGGCAGAGCTTTTTGCCGGTGGCGGCGGAGTGCGCGGCAGAATTGGCAACCATGCCATTCGCCAAGGCGTGCATGGTGGGGTCGGGCGCGCTGCGCGCAGTGGCGCGGGAGTCGGCGCTGAAGGTTCTGGAATTGACGGCAGGCAAAACGCCAACGATGTCGGAATCGGCGCTGGGCTTGCGACATGGGCCGATGGCGGCACTGGATAAAGATACCCTGTTCGTATCTTTTCTTTCGGGAAGCGAACGAGTGCAGAAATTTGAGATGGACCTGATGGAAGAAATCGGTGCGAAGCGGCTGGTGCGCAGCCGGGTTGCGGTGGGCGGGGATTTGCCTTCGCGCGCGAAGGCTGTGGCGGAGTATTGGCTCGCGCCGGCTACGCCGCTGAGAGTGGCGGACGATTACCGTCCGCTGGTGGATGTGATGTTTGGACAACTGCTGGGATTGTTTTTTTCGCTGCGGTGGAAGCTGCGTCCGGATTCGCCGAGCCCTAATGGGGCGATCAGCCGCGTGGTGCAGAACGTCAATATTCATGCGTGAATTCATGCTAGGGAGGCTAATGAAGACCAACTCCGCGCGACGGGAAGGGAAGATTTCCCATGCATGAGGTTGCGGTCGTGGGGGAGCTCAACCTGGATTTGATTCTTTACGGTTTGCCGAGAGACCTGGCGCTGGACCGGGAATCACTGGCGAGCGGGTTGGCGCTGACGCTGGGAAGTTCGTCGGCGATCTTTGCGCATAATCTGGCGAAGCTTGGAACGATGGTCGGATTTGTTTCAAAGATCGGAGGAGATCCGCTGGGGAAAATTGCTTTGGAGAAGCTGGCGTCGGCCGGCGTGGAGGTGAGCTGCGTCAGGCAGGGTGGGAAGACGGCGACCGGGCTCACGGTGGTGCTGCCCTATTTGCGGCATCGGTACATTTTGACCTACCCGGGGACGATGTTTGAGATGCAGTACTCGGATATCGACACGAGCTATGTAAACAAGGCTCGGCATCTGCATCTCTCGTCATTTTTTCTGCACCGGGCGCTGCGGCCGAGGATTGTGGATTTGTTCCGGCAGGCGAAGGCGGCGGGGCTGACAACGTCGCTCGATACGAACGACGATCCGGAAGACAAGTGGAGCGCGGACTTGATCGAGGTTCTGAAATATGTGGATCTTTTTTTTCCGAACGACCGGGAGGCCAAAAGGATCGCGCACACCGAAGACCTTTCGCAGGCGCTGAACGAGTTGGCGGCCATGGTCAAGGTGGTGGCGGTGAAACGCGGCGCAGTCTCGGCGATTTGCCGGCGGGGCGATGAGCAGTGGAGCGTAGCGCCTCCGAAGGTGAAGGTGGTGGATGACGTGGGCGCGGGAGACACGTTTGCCGCGGGCTTTGTGCACCTTTATCTGCGCGGCGCCCCGCTGGAGGATTGCCTGGCGTTCGCCAACATTGCGGCTGCGTATTCGGTCACGAAAGAGGGCGGTACGGAGGCGTTCCGTGATGGGCTGGGACTGGCAAATTTTATCCGGCAGCAGTGGAACCTGATGGGTCGCGGACCGCTGCCGGCGGGAGCTACGGCTGGCGGCGGGAAGAAGAAGGAAGCGTGAGGAGAATCTGGTCGCTGGCTTCACAGGTTGTTGAAAAACTCGATACAGCGCCGTGGGCTGCCCCCCAGGCGCTAAAGCGCCGACGACTTGGAGGGCTTGAAGGGCACGAGTGGAACTCGTGCCCTTCCCATTCATTGCAAGCGTTGAGTTTTCAGCAAACTGTAAGAGCCGGCCCTTTCCAGGCGAACTCAAACCGCACCACCGCCGATTTTCCGCTTGACTTTGGCTGCATTCGCAACTAATAGTATGGAACCGAAATGATACGAAAGCTGGCGAGAGGCAAAAATGCCGGTATTTCGCGGTCAACTCTGCAAGCAACCATGAGGCTCCAATGAACCGGTTTCTGCGCGAGTGTTGTCCTCGAAGCTCACAATACTTTTTCCGAGTTCGGGCGCTGTTCCTGGTGCTTGCAGTGATCGGGTTGACCGACCCGCCAAGCATTGCGCAAAAGGACACGGGCGGAATCACCGGAATTGTCACCGATTCGAGCGGCGCAGTGGTGAGCGGAGCGAAAATCACCGTTACCGATGTGGATCGCGGCACCACGATTACAACCACTACGAATGCACAGGGTGAATACGCAGCGAGTCCGCTAAAAGTGGGGCGGTATAGCATCACGGTCGAAAAGGGCGGTTTCAAGAAGGAGGTGTTGGGGCCGGTCAAGGTTGATGTGCAGGAGCGGCCGGCGGTGAACGCGCAACTGAAGGTTGGGAGTATTTCCGAGACGATGACAGTGACGACGGAAGGCCCGCAGCTTGAGACCGACACTTCCGAACTCGGGCAGGTGCAGGATAGCCATACGATTGAAACGCTTCCGTTGAACGGGCGGAACTACGCACAACTGGCGTTGCTGAGCGCGGGCGTGGGACCGAGCGAGCCGGGTTCGCGCGTCGAAACAACATTTGGATTCAGTTCCAATGGGGCGCGATCATTGCAGAACAATTTTCAGCTCGATGGGATCGACAACAATTCCGATCTGGGCGATGTTTTGAACGGCAGCGCGTATGTGATTCAACCTTCGGTTGACGCCATTGCGGAATTCAAAGTGCAGACCAACGCATATAGCGCCGAATTTGGACGCGGCAACGGCGCGGTGATGAACGCCGTGATCAAGTCGGGCACGAACCAATTTCACGGCGATGTTTATGAATTTCTGCGCAACGATAAACTCGATGCGAGCAATGCGTTCGATGAATTCGGACGACAAGGGTACCAGCAGAATCAATTCGGAGCGACTTTTGGCGGACCGATTATCAGGAACCGAACTTTCTTTTTTGGCGATTATGAGGGTCTGAGAATCCGTCAGGCTTTGCCGCAACTGAGTCTAGTGCCGACGCCGGCCGAGATTGGAGGAGATTTTTCGTCGTTTTTAACCACCACCCAGGCGATGGCGGTGGACATGAACGGCAATCCAACCAATCAGGTGGCGCTGGATTGCAACGGGAACCCCACGTATGTAGGTGAAATATTCAACACTTACATGACACAGGTTTCGGGTTTGAATCCGGACGGCTATTGCGGAGTGCCGATCGGAACCGATGCGCACGGCAACCCGACGAACAACTTTACGAGAAATGCGGGATTGAACACGGCGATCGATCCGCTGGCAGCGCGGCTATCGGCGCTGTTTCCGACGCCGAATGTGAGCATCAACGGTTCCAACTTTCTGGCGGAGCCGAAGAGAACCACCGATCAGAACAATTTTGATATCCGGATCGATCACACCCTTACGCAACACGACGCCTTGTTTGGACGATTCAGTTACGAAAGCCAGCCGAGCTTTATTCCGTCTCCATTCAACAATGCGCTCGACGGGGGCGCATTCCAGGATGGGTATCAGGACGATTCCTATCGCAGCGTGGCGATCAGCGAGACCCACACGTTCTCGCCGAACGTGATCAATGAGTTGCGATTCGGTTATAACCGGATCAATTCGCATCGTTTTCAATTGAACTACAACACGAATGTGTCCGGGCAGCTGGGTTTTCCCGGAGTTCCGTTTGGACCGGGCTACCCCGACAATGGTGGCCTGCCGCAAATCACGATTGACGACGGGACGGCGACGATCGGCAGCTCGGGTTTTTTGCCGTCGATCGAAAAACAGAACGCGTTTGTGATCGACGAAAACCTGACCAAGGTGCATGGCCGGCATTCGATGAAATTCGGGACGGAGCTGCGTTTCATCGAGTTCACAATTTTTCAGCCGGCGGCGTCGCGAGGCACGATGGACTTTGCCAGCGATCTAACCGACAACGCGGCCGCTCCCACGACGGGCGGCGAGGCATACGCGACTTTTCTGCTGGGTATCACCGATGCCGCAACGATAACCAACATGCACAACGTCGACTATCATCGCGGCGACTACGCGTGGTTTGCCGAAGACGACATTCGCGCGACGCCGAGGTTGACCCTGAACCTGGGACTGCGCTATGAGCTGTTCACGACGGTGAAGGCGCGCTTCAACGAATTAGCCAATTTTAATTTCGCCAACGATACGCTGGTGGTTCCTTCGGGCCAGCAGGCGCAATTGACTCCAACGCTGGCGGGCATTATTCCGATTGTACGAAATGGCACACCGGGATTGATTAATCCGGACTTGAGAAATTTTGCGCCGCGTGTGGGGCTGGCTTATAAGCTCAGCGACAGCGCGGTTTTGCGCGCCGGCTACGGGATTTTTTACGGCGGCGAGGAGAACGGACCATTTTCCAACCCGAGTCCGGGTTTTAATCCTCCTTTTTTTGTTACCGAGAACTTTACGCAGCCTTGTGGATTGCCGGCGGCAAATCCCAATCCGAATCAGCCGAACTGCGCGGTGGTGGGGCCGGGAAACGTTCCTTTGAGTTCTTTGTCGCAGGGATTTCCTGCCAACTCGCTGGTGGATCCGAATACGCCGACTCTTTTTTCGGAAGACCCAAATTTGAAAACGCCGTTTACGCAGCAATGGCATTTGGGGATCCAGTACCAATTCCCGAGCGAGATGATGCTGGAAGTTTCTTATGCCGGGTCGCATGGAGAGGATCTGTTCGGGATGTACAACGGCAATCAGGCGCAACCCAATGTGATTTTCTGCACGACCAACGGCAACACTCCGGAAAACTGCCCGACAGCGCCGCGGCGGCCGTTTCCCGCGGTTGACGGCCTGATCGACACGCTGCGCGCCAACGACTTTTCCAATTACAACTCGCTGCAAGTGCATCTGGAAAAGAGGCTCACGCACGGATTGGAGTTTGGAGCCTCGTACACGTGGTCGCACGGGCTGGACGATGCCTCAAGTGCGAGTCTTGGTTCTTTGAACAATGGAGACTTCCGCAACCAACTGTATCCGTGGCTGGAGTATGGCAATGCGGACTTTGATGTGCGGCAGCGCGTCACCATCAACTACGCCTATGAATTGCCGTTTGGCCGCGGGAAAATGCTTGGGGGAAATGCCAGCGGCGTTTTGAATCAGATTATCGGGAATTGGCAGGTGGCCGGCATCACGACGGCGCAGACGGGCAACTGGTTCACGATCACCGATTCGATCACCAACGTTTCTACCAGCGACGGCGGCGGGACGGTTGGATATTACCAAGTGCGGCCGAACGTTGTGGGCAATCCGAACGGAAAGCCGTGCGTTCCGGGGACGCTCTTCAACACGTGCGCGTTCGTCGACAACTCCATCTATTTTACCTTTGGCAATGCGGGCAGGAACATCGTCCGTGGGCCGGGCTTGCAGGATTGGGATTTTTCGGTGTTCAAGATTTTTCCCATCAGCGAGGCGAAACACCTGGAGTTCAGATCGGAATTCTTCAACATCTGGAACCATGTAAACCCGTTGCTGGGGCCTACCGGCGCGATCAGCGAGGAGCCGGTGGCGGTCGAGTTCGGCACACCGGAGTTCGGGCAGGCGATCGCGGCGCGCGATCCGCGCTTCATTCAGTTCGCGCTGAAATTCTATTTCTGATTACGATCCGGTTCTAATCGCGATTCGGACGCGCGCGCGTACTTCTTCGCATAAGTCTTCTGTCCGCAGCTCTTGCAAGCGCGAATCACCGGCATTACCGCACTCCTTGTCGTCGAGTGAAATGTTCGTCTAATGAATTGCTGAGCGACAGACGGCATGGCACGCCCCCGGCTGTACTTATAGATGCGACTCTGTTGGCTAGGATCAGGTAAATGGAACCCTTTGCCTACGGGGAAACATCGTATATCAGGTAATCTTTTATTGAGTATTTGGCGTGGCGGGCCCGGGGTTTACGAGGGATTGATAGCGCGGCGGGATCACCACTTGCATCTGGGATTCCACCCCAGCCAGCGAAAACCGCGCTGTCTGGGGGCCCCGGATTCACTTGGCTCGTCGCGGCGCAAAAACCGCTTACTCGGGATGGCAACCGAATCTGCACCACTATTCGGGTTCGGGGATTGATAGTTCAATCTTTATAGTTCACTATAGTTCGCTCTGATAGTTCACTCTTGGAGGAATTCACATGGCTACAGATGGGTTGTTGGGAAGTGACAATATCCGACACAAATGGGGATGGTTGCTGGCGCTTGGGATCAGCATGGTGATTCTGGGAACCATCGCGCTTTTTATTTCTCCGGCGGCGACGCTCGGCACAGTGCTGGTTTTGGGCTGGCTGCTGGTGGTGAGCGGCGTGGTGGAGGCGTTCGAGTCGTTCCGGGTGCGAAGGTGGGGCGGCACGTTCCTTCACCTGATCGGCGGAGTTCTGGGAGTGCTGGTGGGGTTGCTGGTGGTGACGCATCCTGTGGCCGGCGCGCTGGCGTGGACGCTGCTGTTTGCGTCGTTCCTGCTGGTGATCGGCATATTCAGGCTGGTGGCGGCGGTCCGACTGAAGTTTCCGAACTGGGGTTGGGCGGCGTTCGATGGGGCGATGGCGCTTCTGTTGGGCTTTCTGCTGTGGATGGAGTGGCCGGTGTCGGGACTTTGGTTTCTGGGTTTCGCGGTGGGAGTGTCGTTGGTATTGCGCGGCTGGTCTTACGTGATGTTTGCCATCGCGGTGCGGACTCTGCCCGCGCCGGTTGAAGTGAGACACGCGGCGTAAGGCGGCGGGCGCTCAGTGCCTGTGGTGAACTTCAGCGTTGAAGCGGCGCCTGAAGGCGCGCTTGCAACACTTTAGTTGTGGTATGCCTAAAGCAACTTACGCGGCCCTGAATGGCCGCTCTGCCACGATGCCGCACACATGGGTGAGTTTTTCCGCGGCTAGGTGGATTTCGTGCCCTTCCGATTCGGGCGATGTCGAGTTTTTTCGACAAACCGTTACTGAAACAAATGAAATACTGAGGAGAGTCGCTCGGTGAGCTCTGTCAGCCCAGCAAATCGAAATGGGGGATTGACTTTGCGGCAGGCGGCGCTGATCGCCGGTTTCGCCTACCTGTTGTCGCCTGTCACAACGGCTGAATTTTCGATCATGCCCAAGCTCGAGATTGCGGGCAATATCGAGCAGACGGTTCAGAATATCGTCACGCATCGCGGGATGTTCGTTGGCGCAATTCTGTGCTACCTGATCACCTTTCTCGAGGACATCGTTATCGCGTGGGCGCTCTATATATTGCTGGCGCCGGTGAACCGAGCGATGTCATTGCTCACCGCGTGGTTCAGGTTGATGTATACGGCGGTTGCTCTGGTGGGATGGCTGAACCTGGTGACGGTTTTTCGCCTGTTGAATACTCCGGAGTATGTGACGCTGTTTGGGACTGGGCCACTGCACGGCCAGGTCAGGCTTCTGCTCGGTTCGTTTCGCTACGATTGGTCGATGAGCCTGGTGATTTTCGGGATTCATCTGGTTCTGCTCGGCTATTTGATTTACCGGTCTGGATACATCCCCTGGATTATCGGAGTTTTGCTGGTGATCGATGGATTGGGCTGGGTGATCGATAGCCTGCAACCCTACCTTTATCCAAACGCGCATCTGGGATTCCTCTTTATTACATTTTTTGGGGAGTTGGTCTTCATGTTGTGGCTGCTGATCAGGGGATGGAAGATTCGGGAGCCGGCAGCGGCGGAATGATGGTTCATAGGTTCTGCACTCAATATTCATTTTCAACATTGGCCATCCGGTATAATGCAGATACTCCTTGCCTTGCGGTGCAAAAAGCAAGGAAACGCCCGCCACTGCATCTTCGCCACTTTCCCTCTTAGATTGTTGAATTTCAATATTTGAATCGACGGCAACCCGAGGGCGCGCCACAGCGTCAAAATTACGGACAAAGGACCATGCATGCGACTGCTAAGCCTCCGTCTGATCATTTCGCTGATTGTGGGCATCACGCTCGTTTCGGCTGGTTTTTCCTACTATCAAATGTTGAGTGAAAAGCGCGCGCTGCGGATCGATCTGGAGCGGCGTTCGGAGATGCTGGGAGAAAGTCTTGCCGGCTATATAGAGCGGGCGCTGGATGCGGGCGCGGATCAGGGCCTGCCGCAATTGGTGCAACAGTTCTCGAACCGCGAACACCTGCTGGGAGTTGCCATCTATAACCCGGAGGGTGGGGTGGTTACGATGACCCCGCAACTGGGAAAGACGCTGAGCGCGACTCCTGCTGAGGTAACGAAGGCGATGGCGCAGAGCCGCGAAGAAAGTTCATTCGTCAAGCTCGAGACCATGCCGGTTCACATTCTTGCGCTGCCCATTCGCCAGCAGGACGAAGTCGTGGGCGGAGTGGCGGTGGTGCACGATGCGGGCTACATCCGGGAGCAAAGCCTGCTGGTTTGGCGGAAGAATTTTTTCCCGGTGCTGGCGCAGGTCGTTCTCATCGCATTCATCACGTTACTGATTGTGCGCTGGAGTATTGCCGGTCCGATTGCGCGTGCGGCGCTGTGGATGCACGGGCTGCGCACGGGAAAGATTTCCTTCCGCCAGGAGGTGCCGGATCTGGAAATCTTTCGGCCGCTGGCGAGCGAAGTTGCGACCATGGCCGAGAGCCTAAGCCATGCGCGCAATGCCGCCGAAAACGAGGCGCGACTGCGGGAGGCAGCAGAATCGGTGTGGACGGCCGACAGGCTGGCGGTGCAGCTGCGCACGCGACTGGACGGCGGACATGTGTTTGTGGTCTCGAATCGTGAGCCTTACCAGCACGAGCGTGATGGGAAAGAACTGAAAGTGGTGGTTCCGCCGAGCGGGCTGGTGACGGCGCTGGAGCCGGTGCTCGACGCCTGCGACGGCACGTGGATCGCGCACGGCAGTGGGACGGCCGACAGGGAAGTGGTGGATACGCAAGACAGGCTGCGGGTTCCGCCGGCCGATCCGCGATACTCATTGCGCAGAGTGTGGCTGAGCAAAAAAGAAGAGGAAGGTTACTACTACGGATTTGCCAACGAAGGGCTGTGGCCGCTGTGCCACATTGCGCACACGCGTCCGCTGTTTCGCGCCGAAGACTGGCAGTGTTACCAGGAGGTGAACCGCAAGTTCACGGATGCGGTCATCGAGGAAATCGAGCACGTAGAGAAACCGGTGGTGCTGGTGCAGGACTATCACTTTGCGCTGTTGCCACGGTTGATCAAGGAAAAACGGCCGGATGCGCGGGTGGCAATTTTCTGGCATATTCCGTGGCCGAATCCGGAGGCGTTTGGCATTTGCCCGTGGCAGCGCCAGCTGGTGGATGGTTTGCTCGGCGCCGACCTGATCGGATTCCACATTCAATCGCACTGCAACAATTTTCTGGAGACGGTGGACCGCGTGGTCGAGTCGCGCGTGGATTGGGAACACTTTTCCGCGGTGCGCCAGGAGCATCGCACGATCGTGCGGCCTTTTCCCATCAGCGTCGCGTTTCCTGCCGATGACGGAGAGCAGGACAACCCGCATGGGTTCAATTACCACGAACGCGTGGCTCTGCTGCGAAGCGTGGGCGTAGAGGCAATTTTTATGGGGGTTGGCGTCGATCGCGTCGATTACACGAAGGGAATTCTGGAACGGTTCAAGGCCATCGAACGTTTCCTAGAAAAATGCCCGAGCTATCAGGGGAAGTTTACGTTCGTGCAGATCGGTGCGCCCAGTCGCACCCATATCAAGCGCTATCACGATCTGCTGGCGGAAGTGGAGAGCGAGAGTGAGCGCATCAATTGGCGCTTCCAGAGCGGCAAATGGAAGCCCATCGTGTTTTTGAAAAGGCAGCACAGCCATCGCGAAATCGAGCCCTATTACCGCGCCGCCGATCTCTGCCTGGTGACGTCGTTGCACGATGGAATGAATCTGGTGGCGAAGGAATTTCTGGCGGCGCGCAACGACGAACAGGGCGTGCTCATCCTGAGCCGGTTCACCGGCGCGGCGCGCGAATTGCGGGATGCGCTGCTGGTGAATCCTTACGACGTTGAGCAAACTGCCGATGCCATCCGTGCGGCTTTGGAGATGGAGCCGGAAGACAAGCGGTTGCGCATGCAGCGTATGCGGAGAGTCATCAAGGAACACAACATTTATCGCTGGGCCGGGAACCTGATCACCGAGCTTTGCGAGCTGCGTTTGGAAGTGCCGGAAGAGGCGCAGGAGAAGCGGCGTGCAGGTGCGTTCGTATGATTTCGAAATTTGCGCAACCTCTGGAAACTGGAGACTGCCAGCCGCAGGAGAGCAACGCATTGAGACCAGAACTGCAATCCCAGCTAACGCCATTTCTGCAAACTCTTGCGCAATCGGCGGAGGCGGCGCTGTTGCTCGATTACGATGGAACGCTGGCACCTTTTCAAGTTCATGCGGAGCGCGATAAGGCCTTTCCGTATCCTGGAGTGGCACACATTGTGCAAGAAATCGTGCGCCACGGGCGGACTCGAGTCATAGTTATTTCGGGGCGCGATGCGCGGGATCTGATTCCGCTGCTCAACGTTCGGCCTCGGCCGGAAGTGTGGGGAATTCATGGGTTGCAGCGCCTGCGAACCAATGGCAGCGCGGAAATGCTGCGCCTCGATGCGCGAACGCTGGTTGGATTGTCGGATGCCGATCGCTGGCTGGGCTATCAGGAATTGCGTTCTGTGGCGGAATTGAAGGCGGGAAGCATTGCGGTGCATTGGCGCGGATTGACGGCGATTGAGGCGGAGGATCTGCGATCGCGGGTGATGCTGGGCTGGGGGCCGATTGCCGAATACAGCGGGCTCGATCTGTTGCAATTTGATGGAGGAGTAGAGATTCGCGCAGCGGAGGCCGATAAGGGCGAGGCGGTGCGCAGCCTGCTGAATGAAATCGGCCCGGAGACGGCGGTAGCTTATCTGGGCGACGACAGCAGCGACGAATCTGCATTTAAGGCGCTTGGGAGCCGCGGCCTGAGTGTGCTGGTGCGGCCGGTGTGGCGGGAGACGAATGCGCAAATGTGGTTGAAACCGCCGGAGGAACTTCTGGATTTTCTCGGCCTCTGGCTGAAAGCGCGCGGCAGGGCGGCGCGGCAAAGGGCAATGCGGCCCGGGCGGTGAATGGATGAGCAGTGCAGCGACTATCGCGCCGGCACGGACGCCGGTGAAACCGTTCTACTTCAATACCTCGGCCCATCTGTTGCGGATCACGACGCAGAAGGCGAATACGCTGGCCGAGTTTTTGGAAGCTTTGCGCGTGTGCCCGGACGACTCTATTTTTCAACACACCTTTCGCACGCTGCAGGAGCACCACTTTATACGCGAAGGATTTTCGAACGATTTTGCGCACTGGGCGCTGGCTGCGTGCAACCAGCCCGGCCTGGCGGAACAGTTGGCCAATGTGGATGTGCGGGAGTTCACCTCGCTCAGCGAGCTGCGAGAGCGCTTTGTTCAGCTAGTGGACAAGCACCTTGAACTCAACCCCTCCGATGGCGCGCGCGTGGCGGAGGAGACGTTTTACTTCTGCGCCGCCGACACCGTAATGATGCCAACGAATTTTGTGGCCGCGACGATGCAGGATTTTGCGAAGGGGTTGCGTGAGGTGAGCGTGCATTCGATTCATCATCATTTTATTGAGGCGCGACTGCGGCTGAAACTCATGTCCAACGATTTTTCGCAGTGGCTGCACGAGGATGTGGGTCTGACCGATGCGGCGCGCGCTCTGAACCGGATCGATATCTATACGGCGACGCTCGAAGACGTGCGGCGACAGATCGTTCGAGTTGTAGAACGGGCGCTGGCGTGACAACTACCGGCCCTGAAGAGCTCAAGGCGGCGAAGAAATCATGAACCCAGCGAATTTGCAAACCAACACCGTGCCTATAGACAGCGCGCTCTCGGCGCAACCTGCGCCTCGAAGCCCAGAGCGAAGAGCGGCTCCGCGACCGTGGCAGACGCCT
The DNA here is from genome assembly GCA_030038475.1 of Terriglobales bacterium. Taxonomy (GTDB): domain Bacteria; phylum Acidobacteriota; class Terriglobia; order Terriglobales; family Acidobacteriaceae; genus Acidiflorens. The sequence goes on from JASHOU010000052.1 coordinate 30,256, forward strand.
CCAGCGCCAGTGCCTGCGCCACATCTCGACGACTACGAGTCTATCGTGGGCGCGGCTGAGCTAAGCGAATTGCGCTTTCTGGCTCGCGAACTTAAGGGAAAGACAGTGAAGATGGTGAACTCCACCGCGGTCGGTGGAGGCGTGGCGGAGATGCTGAATCGACTTGTCCCGCTTCTGAGCGAAGTCGAGGTTGCCACACATTGGGATGTGATTACGGGAGGGAACGATTTCTTCGAAGTGACCAAGGCGTTCCATAATGCGCTGCACGGCGCGCCCTATGAGCTGACGCGGGCAGCGCAGGAGATCTTCCTCGCTTATAACGAACAAAACCGGCAGCGCATGCAATTCACCGAAGATACGGTGGTGATTCACGATCCGCAGCCTGCGGCGCTGATTGCTGCACGCAAGGATAGAGAGCCGCAGGCGAACTGGATCTGGCGCTGCCACATTGACCTGTCAAATCCGAATCCGCAGGTTTGGGGATTTCTGCGGCCCTTCATCGAACAGTTCGATGTGGCGATTTTTTCTTCGCAGTCATTTGCGCGGCAGTTGCCGATCCGCCAGTACTTGTTTTATCCGTGCATCGACCCGCTTTCGGAGAAAAACAAGGAACTGGACGAAAGCGTGGTGCGGAAGACGTGCGACGAATTCGGCATCGATCGCAGCCGGCCGATTGTGACGCAGGTGTCGCGTTTCGACCGGTTGAAGGATCCAGTGGGCGTCGTGCAGGCTTTCAAGATGGCGAGAAAATATGTCGATTGCCAGCTGGTGCTGGCGGGCGGCGGCGCCAGCGATGATCCCGAGGGAGCGGCCGTTTTAAAAGAGGTGCAGGAGGCGGCGGGCAACGATCCCGACGTCATCATTCTTGATTTACCGCCTTGGTGTGCGCTGGAGATCAATGCGTTGCAGCGCGCTTCGACCATCGTGGTGCAAAAATCGATCAAAGAAGGTTTCGGGCTCACCGTGACCGAAGCGCTATGGAAAGGAAAACCGACGGTGGCGGGAGCCGTGGGCGGCATTCCCAACCAGATCATTCATAAGCTCACCGGCATGTTAGTTCATTCCATCGAAGGATGCGCCTACCAGATCCGCTACCTGCTGACGCATCCGGAGTTTGCGGCGCAACTGGGCAAGAACGGCCGCGAACATGTTAAAGAAAATTTTCTCATGACAACCAATGTACGGCGCTGGCTGTTGCTGCTTCGGCTGTTGCAAAACCGAACAAGGTGACGTGCATCCGATGAAACCCACCAGGCGATAGAACCGAGTGTAGAGCAAAACGCCTGTCACAACCTAGCGTCAGGCGCCTGCATCGTAATTTTGTTTATGGGTTGCAGACCTGGACTATAGTGTTTTTCGTGGGTGATTGTCGTTCTCTCCGGGTTCGTATTTTCGAGAATCTCATACCCTCATATCTCGAACCTCATGGTTGAAGTCGAACTGAAGCCGCCCCGCGATAAGAGATCACGCCCACGCTGGCACTGGGTTGCGGGAATCGGATTGGTGCTGGCGGCCGTGCTCGGCGCAGCAGCTGTTGCGATCTGGCATGCCGAACCGACTTTGCGCGGAGCGGTGATTGACACTCTCTCGACGCGATTCAAGAGCAAGGTGGAGCTGGATGCGTTCCATGTGTCGCTGTTTAAAGGCCTGCAGGTTTCGGGCAACGGGCTGAGAATTTTCGGCGAAACCGATCCCAATAACTACGAAGCGGGAGTGCAGCCCATCATCGATGTTGGAGAGTTCCAATTCCGCCTGGGAATTCGCGCGTTTCTTCGAACTCCGATTCGTGTGGATACGGTGTACGTGAAGGGGCTGGTATTGAATTTACCGCCGCGGGAGCAGCGCGGGCAACTGAAGAAGATGGAGCCAAAGGGGAAAAAGATAAGAATCATCGTTGATCGCTTCGTTTGTGAAGATGCGAAGCTGATCGTCAACACGTTGAAGCCGGGCAAGCTGCCGCTGGAAATCGATATCGAGAGTTTGAACATGAAAACGATTCGTCCGGGCGCGCCGCTGCATTTCGAGGCGAAGCTCACCAATCCGAAGCCAGTCGGCCAAATCGACTCGACGGGTGAGTTCGGCCCGTGGCAGGCAGATAGCCCACGAGATACTCCGGTGAGCGGGAGCTATTCGCTCAGCCATGCAGATTTGAGCACGATCAAGGGCATAGGCGGGATGCTCAGCTCGACGGGAACATACAACGGCGTGCTCGACAAGATCGTTGTGGATGGGGAGACTGACACTCCCGATTTTCGCATTGCGACGGCGGGGCGGCCCGAGCCGCTGCATACCGATTTTCATGCCATTGTCGACGGAACGA
>JASHOU010000053.1 GCA_030038475.1 Terriglobales bacterium
TATGACAGTGTTTCCGCGAAGAAAGACCAGTAGCACGGCGGCGTTCGGCGCAAGCGCATTTGCCATCCTTGTATTGCTGATGCTGACGGGATGCGTGGTTGGGCCGAAATATCATCCGCCGGTGACGCAGGCGCCGGCAGCGGAATATAAAGAATCGCCCACGCAGTTCAAGGAAAGCGAAGGCTGGACGGTAGCGCAGCCATCGGATTCCAAGTTGCGCGGCAAGTGGTGGGAGATTTTCAACGATTCCGAACTGAACGCGCTCGAAGAACAACTCGATATCAACAACCAGAACATCAAAGAATACTTCGAGAACTTCATGGAAGCGCGCGCGGTTGTGCGCGAGGCGCGGTCGCAGTATTTTCCGACGATTACGGCTGCGCCCTCGGTTACGCACTCGCGCGCCTCGGCCAATGTCGCCGCAAGCGCGGGCGGGGGCGCAGGGCAATCGCAACTGCAATCCACGGTTTATTCGTTGCCACTCGAAGCCTCCTGGGAGCCGGACCTTTGGGGGAAGGTGCGAAACACAGTGCGCCAGGCGCAGTATGCCGCGCAGGTCAGCGCAGCCGATCTGGAAAACGAGCGCCTGACGGAGCAAGCGGCGCTGGCCATGTATTTCTACGAAATCCGCGGGCAGGATATGCTACAGAAAATCTACGACGATACGGTGAAGGCGGACCAGGAATCGTACGACTTGACCAAGCACCTTTATGATCTCGGAATCGACGACCAAATCTCGGTGGTCGAGGCCGAAACCACGCTCAAGAGCGCGCAGGCGGGCGCGACCAATGTGGGAATCGCGCGGGCGCAATACGAGCATGCCATCGCGGTGCTGGTGGGCAAGGCGGCTACGAATTTTTCCATTCCCGTGAAGCCGATGACCATTGCTCCGCCGCCGATTCCAATTGGCGTGCCGTCGGAGCTGGTCGAGCGCCGTCCGGATGTGGCCGCGGCGGAGCGCACCATGGCGGAGGCAAACGCGGAGATCGGAATCGCTTACGCGGCGTATTATCCCAACCTGACTTTGAGCGGGGAGGGCGGATTTGAGAGCGGGACGTTGAAGCACTTGCTGGATTGGCCGAGCCGCTTCTGGTCGGTGGGCGCGACGCTGTCGGAAACCGTCTTCGACGCGGGCCTACGCCGCGCGACCGTGCAGCAATACGTTGCGACTTACAATTCGGATCTTGCGAGTTACCGTCAGACGGTGCTGGGAGCATTCCAGCAGGTGGAAGATGCGCTGGCCGAAGTGCGCATTTTGTCGAAGGAGATTCGGCAGGAGCAGGAGGCGGTCGATGCAGCGCAAACCTTCCTCAAACTGGAACTGGCGCGTTACAACAATGGCATCGATCCTTACCTGGATGTGCTGGTGGCGCAGACCACGGTTTTGGCGGACCAGCAAACTTTGAATGGTCTGCAAGTGCAACAGATGACATCGGCGGTAGCGCTGGTGGAGGCGCTCGGCGGCGGCTGGGATGTCTCGCAGTTGCCGACTCCGGCACAGGTAACGCAGAAGCCGGCAAAAGCAGACACGACCATCCAGCAATAGGCTGGGTCCAAGTCAGGGCGCAGTTAGGTCAAGCCTATTAGGTTATTTTTCTGGTTGTGCGCGAAAGGCTGCCAGGTCAGTGTGGGCCAGCGTCCCAATTCTGTTCGGTCTCCCAGCGATGTTCTTTGCCGTTCCACCACTGATGATACTTGTCCCAACAATGCTGGCGTTCGGCGTTTAAATCTCTGCGCCGGGCTTCCGCCTCGGGACTGTGCTCGCCGTGATCACGGATTGCCTTGTCCAGCCGGCCTTCGGCCTTTTCGACCGCGTGCTGACATTTCGCGCGGTCGTCGGCGTGAAGGCGAGTCGGCGTGGCCACGAAAAACAAAAGTGCCATCGCCGCAACGGCTGCCATTGCCGCATTTGCAAATCGTCGATTCAAGGGAATTCTCCTCTCAAAGTTCGATAGTCGAGCCGCAACTGGTTAGATTCTACGCAACCCCGGAGAGGCTTGCGATACAGTGCATTTGGTAGTTACCAGAAGGACACTTGTGGATGCAAGTGGATGGGAAAATCTGGCGGAGAGGGTGGGATTTGAACCCACGATACCCGTTAAGGTATGTCCGCTTTCGAGGCGGATCGTTTCAACCGCTCACGCACCTCTCCGGAGAAACCAGTCGTCAGTTGCCGGTAGCCAGTTGCCAGTAAAACTCTAAGAGCAGTCGCGGCTGCGTTTGATTTTGCGAATCGCGAATACGATTAGCGATCATCGACTAACGGTCGATGACTAACGACGCCTTCTAAAGAACTCCTGCAATATTTGTGCCGACCTCGCGGCCAGCACGCCGCCGCGTATTTCCATCTGGTGATTCAGTCCGGGATGATTGATCACGGCAAGAACTGAGTGAACCGCTCCGGCCTTGGGATCGTCGGCGCCATACACCAAGCGACGAATGCGAGCATGAACGGCTGCGCCCGCACACATCGCGCACGGCTCAATTGTAGCAAAGAGTTCGCACTCGCCGAGCCGGTGATTACCGAGGTTTTGCCCGGCTTCGCGCAAGGCCACGATTTCGGCGTGGGCGGCGGGATCGCGGTCGGCGAGGTTGCGATTCCATCCGCGTCCCACGACGCGGCCCTCGCAAATTACGACCGCTCCCACCGGCACTTCACCCGCTTCGAGCGCGCGCTGAGCGCAGCGGAGAGCGTCTTCCATCCAGAGCTCGTCGGAGGGAGTGGGACCGGCGGCTGGTGTATTTGGGAAATCCATTCTCGGATCAATGCTTGCTCAAATCAATGCTCAGAGTGAAGCAGCCCTGTGGCTTGACTACTCTATTCTAGCGGTGTGCGATTGGCAGAAGGGGAAGGTTCTCCAGCCGTGAGGGACTGACGGGAAAGGAAGATTCGTTCCCATTGATCATAGGCATTGTTCTGCACACCGCCATCAACCGTGCTGAATTCCTCGTTACATGAATCTGTAAGTAACTGTAATCCTGATAGTTACAATCACTTTCTAAATAGACACTACAGTTCCAAAATGGCACCCGTCGTGCACTTATGAGGCGCGTGGTAGGTGCCTCGTCCCCCGCAGCTCGTCGTGCGCACCGCTCCTTCGATAGGGGGATCACTGTGAAAAATTTAAACAGAATTGCGCTTGTTGCATCCCTGCTTTTCTCCGGGTTTGCGTTCGCGCAGACTGAATTTACGTCGGTTAAGATTCCGGGATCGACTCCCAATTCCACGATTGCCATCAACAACGATGGCACAGTGGTGGTGAACATCGGGAGCGTCGATGCCTATCAAGTCTACGTGTGGAACCGCGACAGCGGATCGCAGAATATTGGACTGAGCGTGGCCAACACTGGCGGGGTCGCCATCAACAACGGAGGCGATGTTGTAGGCGCAGGCGATCCCGACAATTCGGCCAACTTCCAGGCTTTTTTCTGGCAGCCGCCGGATGGTTTTGACTGGCTGGGTACGCTCGGCGGTGGCCTGAGCGAGGCGACAGGGGTTAACGATTCAGGCGCGGTAGTTGGACTTTCCTACAACGGCGCGAGCGAGCAGCATGCCTTTATGTGGACCGCAGCTGACGGGATGCAGGATCTGACTCCGGATCTTACAAGCATCGGCGGCGCGACGGCTACGGCCATCAATTCCACAAATCAAGTGGTTGGCTACTACTTTCCAAACGGCAGCCTCAACACGCTCGGCTTCCTCTGGACGCAAGACGGAGGGCTGCAAGATCTGGGTGTGCCGGGCACGCTCCCATTTGCCATCAACGACGCGGGAACGGTTGTGGGACAGATGCCGGTGGCCAATGGGTATCGTCACGCGTTCTCGTGGACGCAGTCGGGCGGATTTAGCGACCTGGGTACGCTGGGCGGCGAAGAAAGCACCGCGCTCAGCGTCAACAACCAGGGATGGATCGTGGGAACCTCGATGACCACCAACAAGAATGGGTATCAGCATGGCTTCGTCTGGACTCCGGCGGAAGGCATGCAGGACGTGAACATCGTGGCCAAACTGACCTCCAAAGACCAGCAAACGTACTCTTTGCAGGTAAACGACTCAGGAGTAATCGCCATCTCGACGAATAAGGCGAGTTTTATTTTGATTCCGACGATGACTGTGAAGGTCAAGTCGTCAGTAAATCCGTCCGTGGTGGGACAGCCCGTGACATTTACCGCAACGATGACGTCGCTCGCAGGAGCTCCGCCTGATGGCGAGATGGTGCAGTTTATGGACGGCGATACAGTGGTAGGATCGGCAACGCTGACCGGCGGTGTTGTGGAGTTCACCACCTCATCGCTCAGCGCAGGCCGGCATAGCATTGTGGCCGAATACAGCGGCGATGCGAATTATCTCGACACGAAATCCGCCAAGCTGACGCAGGTGGTCGACCAGTAGCGCTACGCAACTTCGCAGTGGAGACGCGCTGGCCGTGTCTCCACATGCAAATTCGTTTCCCACAAGGTAGGTTCCTATCACGCCAGATTCATCTACCGACCCATCTGCCGTCGGTGTTATCCTTGGACAGTTATGCAGATCAAGGACCTCTTGCGGAAGGTGTTTCTGCTGGACCTGATTCAGGGACTGAGCGTGACGTTCCGCTATCAGGATCCGAAGGAGATTTATACCGAGCAGTATCCGCTGGAGCGGCCGCAGGTTGCCGAGCGTTACCGGGGCGCGCCGCGGCTGAACGTCAATCCCGATACCGAAGAGAGCCTGTGCATCTCCTGCGATCTGTGCGCGCTGGCGTGCCCGGAAAACCTGATCGTGGTTACCAGCGAGCGCAATGAAAAAACCCGCCGCAAAGAGCTCATCAACTTTACCTACGATCTGAGCCGCTGCATGTTCTGTGGCCTGTGCGAAGACGCCTGCCCCACGGATGCGCTCGAACTTACGCAGGATTTCGAACTGGCGAGCTATTCCCGCGAAGGCATGATCTGGGATCGCCACGCGCTTGAGACCGGTCCGCAGCCCACGGTTTACAGGAAGTAGCTGTCCCGCCACGATTTTTCCCTTCTACGTCCATCCAGACATGCCCGAATGGAAGTCCCGAATCTGTTCTCTTGCGAGAACGCCGGTTGTCTTTAGGGTGTCAAGGCAGTTGGGGTGGGGCCGATTTTATCTCCGTGTAGAGATTCTGTAAGGGTGCCTGGAACGCGAGGGCAT
>JASHOU010000054.1 GCA_030038475.1 Terriglobales bacterium
AGCCTGATCCTGTTCCTCTCCGCTCGATTAACCCGCCGTGCTACCTGGGGCGACACCGCAGCCCAGGTAAACACCGCGGCGTCTGAGGGCAGGATTCCTTCCTCGCCAAGAGGCACACGTTTTACCAGTAGCCGCAACAGCAGGCGCAGTCCCTCCCGGCCCCTACGTCCCCTTAATTGCGGGATGATCTCCTGTCGCAACTCTTTTTCCCACTCTCGCAACAGGAGCTCCAGCAGTTCTTCGCGGTCCTTGAAATGCCAGTAAAAGCTCCCCTTGGTGACGTGCAGATCGCGCGACAAACGCTCCACCCGCACCGCCTGCACGCCGCCCTTCAGCAAGGCCAGCCTGGCAGCCCGCAGCCAATCCTCCCTTCCGACTCTTTCCATACGGTACCGTATGGTATATGGAAATTGAGCAGCATTTGTCAATACGTTACCGTATGGTACAGATGTCGTCAGCGCGAGTTGACTCTCGACTTACGCGGATTGCTGTGTCGGGGCGTGCTCCAGGACTAACAGTGCCTCACCGCCACGCTGCACAGTTGCTCACGTTCCAGGAGAGTTACGGAAAAGGTGAATTCTCGCACGGAGCGGTGGCTGCACGGGAGAAACACTTTTCGTGTTACGCTTAAAAACCAGCGAATAACGTTCTCTAATATTGGCCACCCAAATATTCACTAGCCAGTTGCTCACGGCAACCTAAGGACCAGGGATAGCCCATGTACGCACGTGCACAGGATCGCGCCAAACCCCCGCCAATTCGCGATTTTCTGTTCTCAAACCGGACCGCAGAGAATGCCGCGGCCAGTGTTCTCACCGTATACAACCTCGTTTTTCTCTGACGGGCAAGCAGGCAGTCCGGTTTCCGCTAACCCGCCTGGAGCATGGGACGCGATGAGAAACCATACGGCTGCAGGAGATAGATGACCAGCCAGTTCGCATGACCACAATCGAATTTTACAGGGTATACAGTCTGACCCTCGATGCGCTTGTCCGACATTAAGTCAATTTCTATGCCAGTATCTTGGCTGCACCAATTGGCGACTGTCCGTGTAAAAGCGCCCGTGGCCTTTTATAGCCACAAGGCCGATGGGACGTGGGTTCGCCGACATGGCGACGACAAGGTCAAGTGGTTGCGACTACTTCCACAGTGCCCCTCAGTTTCCGCATTAAGCACTCCGCTGCTTGAGGTACTGCGTCTTTGATGGCTGGCGAGAGACCAGGCGAAATCTCCTCCGGCAACGGGCCGGTCTGACAGGCTAGGACCCGCACCTCGACTCCACAACTTTCCTGCAATTCGCGAAGCATGTTGGAGGTGGGTAACTGGTGAAGCGAGAAGTCGTCAAGTTTTACAACAGGAATTTCAGCAGGGTCAATTTCGAAAATTTCGCCGGGAGTTCTGCCGGCGTCAATTGCGTCCAAAATGAGCAGGCGTGCAGGTCGAATCGGACTCAGGCAGAGGGTAAAAAGCAACTTTCGCACACTCGTACCGGCGTCAAGGAGGCAGGCGGTTTCGGGCACAACGTAGTGCGTCTCGATGTAGTCGATCACCGCGCAACCGAAACCGTCGTCCCCGAACAGAACATTGCCGCAGCCAAGCACCAGCGTTGGCTTCGAGCAAAAATCGGGGAGATCGGATAGTTCGATCTCCCACATCGGTTTTCCTTTTCGCTAACTCTAATTGGCCAGCGAGTCGATTAGCTTGCCATCCGCGCCGAAGATGTCCAGCTTGACCGAGAGCTTCCCATCCAGCCGATGGGTTGCACACGACAAGCAGGGATCGTACGCGCGGATCGACATTTCAATGGTATTCAACACTCCCTGATCATATTTGCCGTCATGGATCAGGCCTTTGGCGGCCTGTGTGACCGACATGTTGATGGGAGCGTTGTTATGGGTTGTACCCACAATCAGATTGACATTGGTGATGAGCCCGTCGGCATCGGTCTCGTAGTCGTGAATCAGCGTGCCGCGCGGCGCTTCGGTGCAACCCACGCCACGGGCTGCACGTGGCGTTACTTTCACCCGCGTCTCCGTGCTGGTGATCTCGGGATCATCCAAGAGACGGATTGTGTTCTCAGCGTTATAGAGCAACTCGATCAGCCGCGCCCAGTGATAGAGCAGTGTGAGCTGAGCCGGGCGACCGAATTTCTGGCGGAACTCCTCCAGTTCAGCCTGAGCCAGCGGCGTATCGATATAGTCACAAACGTTGATGCGGGCCAGCGTGTTGGCACGATAGATTCCTTTCGGATTATCGACGTCCATTCCGAAACCATCACCCCATTTCTTGGCATATGGGAACTTCAGGTAGCTCCATGACTCGATGTGCTCAGAGATGTAGTCCGTATATTGATCGTACGGAAAATCTTGGTACGAGCCGTTGGGCGCCATCAGACGCAGCTTGCCGTCGTAGAGGTTGAGCGCACCGTCTGCCTTTACTGTGCCGAGGAAGCCGGTGGTGATCACACCTAGCGACTTCACTACGTCAAGGTATTTGGGGAAGACGTTCTCTTTAGCAAACGCGATGGAGAACTTAGCCAACTCCAGCGCATTGCCGGCCTGCTTGCGGAGTTCGTCGCGCTCGGCCGGAGCCAGTGGCTTGCTGAACCCACCGGGCACGGCTGCCTGAGGATGAATCGCCTTGCCGGCCAAAGTCTCCAGCATTTTGGCGCACATGTGGCGGATCTTGACTACGCGCTTCGCCACATCAGGCGCGGCTTGCAGCACGCCGATCACGTTGCGTACCGAGTACGGAGCGTCAGGTCCGAGCAGAAAATCAGCGCCGGCAAGGAAATAGAAGTGCAGAATATGCTCTTCCATATACGCAATGCTATTGCACAGCTCGCGCAGCTTCTTGCCGGCAGGTGGCGGTTCGACTCCGAAGACCGCATCGCACGCCTTGGCCGCAGCCAGGTGATGTGACCACGGGCAAACTCCGCAGATGCGCGGCGTTATGCGCGGCAGGTCTTCGACCGGCTTGCCCAGGCAGAATTTCTCGAAGCCACGCAGTTCGATTACGTTCACCCGGGCGGTATCCACGTTCCCAGCATCGTTGAGCTGGATCGTGACTTTGGCGTGGCCCTCGATGCGGGTGACAGGTTGAATGACGAGTGTCTTTGCCATGGATCACCTCCGGAGCGCCGGTCGCAGACGGCCGGCACCAGCGAAACGGTTGAAGGTTGCAGCGCGATCCGGAATCTGCTTAGGATCGAGCCCGATGGAAGAAAGCGCGCCCATCATGTCGACCATGGGGTTAGCTTTTTCTGAGAGTGGACCGAAGCAGCCCTCGCAAGGCATGTAAGCACGAATGCAGCGCGGCACGCTGTCGCCGCCGCAGCCACCGCGTGTTGCCGGACCGAGGCACAAAATGCCTTGCTCCATGAGACAGCGCATTTCGCTGAGCGGAGCACCGGGTTTGAAGTCCGGCGAATCATAGCGCCGCTTGAGCGTGCCGACGGCTTTTTTCTCGCGCTTGGTGGGGCACTCGTCGCAGACGCTCTTGGAAGATAACGCCGGCAGCGGCTTGCCTTCAAGTATCGCCACCAGAGCGTTCGCCACCATGTCAGGCGTCGTCGGGCAGCCGGGCAGATATGCATCGACCGGAACAACTTCATGCACGGCGTAGACGCGATCGAGCAGTTCGGGAATTTGCTCGTGTGGAAGTCCATTCGATTCGGTGGACTTGCTCCCGCGATACACCTTCTCAATCATCTCCTGCGTGCTGTACTGATTGGCCAGTGCGGGAATTCCGCCAAAGCATGCACACGATCCTAGGGAGATCAGAATCGTGCATTTCTTGCGCATCTCCAGCGCAAGCTTTTTGTGCTCTTCGCTGCGGATTCCTCCAGAGATCAGCCCGACATCCGCCGCCGGGATTTCCATTTCCGCATTTTCGCCAGTCTGACCGAAGAGCTTGTGGTCCATGATGACCGGCATGTGCACAATTTCTACTTGCTTCAATACGTCGAGGAGCGGTTCACCGATATCGAGGATGGTTACCTCGCAGCCTCCGCATATCGCGAACCACTCTTCGGCAAGTCGAGCTGCCATGCTGCACCTCCTTTAGTAAAACTTGGTATTTATTCCCGTGCGTTGCATAAAGAAAATAAATTCGTTTTTCGGGCTCACTGCGTTCGGTACGGATTGGGTCCCAGCTTCTGCACCTGCTCGGTGAAATCCCGCACCACTTGTGCAAATCGCGGGCCTTCTGCCGCCGACACCCACTCCAGCCGAAAGCGCTCTTCTTCAATGCCGAAATCGGAGAGCATCAGGCGAATCGCTTCGGCGCGTTTCTCTGCCTTCAGATTGCCCTCCTGATAGTGACAATCTCCGGGATGGCAGCCGCATATCAGGACTCCGTCGGCACCTTTCGTGAGTGCCTCAATCACCAGGTTGGGATGGACCATGCCAGAGCACATCACGCGGACCATGCGGATGCTCGGTGGATACTGGATACGCGAAACACCGGCCAGATCGGCCCCTGCGTAAGAGCACCAGTTGCAGCAGAGTGCGATGATCAATGGTTGAAAAGTCTCAGCCGGGGGCGCTTCTGCCGCCGCGGAGACCGATTGAACAGGACTCATACCCATTACGCCACCTCCAGCGCAGCTTCAATCTGTGCCCGGATTTGCTCGAGAGTGAAGCCATATATCTGTACGCCATCTTTCGGGCATGTCGCCTGGCAGCAGCCGCAGCCTTTGCAAATGCTGTCGTTGGTCTGGACGACTTTTTTCACCGACCCCTGCCACATGTATTCGACCAGGGTGATGCCTTTGTACGGGCAGGTATCCACGCAATAAGCGCAGCCGTCACACTTCTCATCGAGCACGTGCGAGATATTGCCTTCGAGCTCGATGCTGTCTTTGGCCAGAATCGTGGCTGCGCGGGCTGACGCCGCCTGCGCCTGAAGAATGCATTCGTCCAGCGTCTTGGGTGAATGCGCGGTGCCGCAGAGGAAAACGCCATCGGTCATGAAGTCCACCGGGCGCAACTTCATGTGAGCCTCGAGGAAGAAGCCCTCACTGTTCAGCGGAACTTTCAGGAATTGCGCGATCTGGCGATTTTCTTCATGCGGATGAATGCCTGCGGACAAAACCACAAGATCAGTGGCAATGGAGATGGGCATTCCAAGGGTCTGGTCGGATACTTTCACTTCGAGGCCGTGCGAGTTTTCCGAAACTTCAGGTTTGCTTTGCTCGTCGTAGCGTACAAAGGCCACGCCCTGCTGGCGAGCTTTCGTGTAATAGCTTTCTTTGAAGCCGTAGGTGCGAATGTCACGATAGAGAACATACACATTGGTCGACGGTGACAGAGACTTGATCTTTAACGCGTTCTTGATGGCATCGGCGCAGCACACGCGCGAGCAGTAGGGATGCTCGGCCTCGCGTGAACCGACGCACTGGATCATGACAACTGTCTTGGCGCGGCCGTTAGGTTTGAGGAATTCGCCCCCTGCCGCGAGGAGAGCTTCAAGTTCACGCTGCGAGACAACGGTATCGGCCCGTCCGTATAGATACTCCTGTGGCTTGTATTGCTTCGCGCCGGTGGCGACAATAACTACTCCGTGGGCAATCTCCGTAGTTTCGCCATTGCTCGAGATTCGAGTTTTGAAGTTGCCAATGGAACCTTCGATGTTCTCGATGGCAGCATTTGTAAACACATGGATTTTTGCATTCTGATCTACTTCGTTCCGGATTCGCGCAAGTTCATCCTGCGGATTTTCACCGTTGAGCAGGTAGTATGCATGGCGCAGATCTCCGCCCAGTTCTTTTTCTTTCTCTACTAGGTGCACGTGATAACCCTGCCCGGCGAGCGAAAGGGCTGAAGTCATGCCGGAAAGTCCTCCGCCAATCACCAGCGCTGCTTTTTCGATCTTCAGATGTTGGCGTTGTAAAGGCTGCAACAGACGCGATTTGGCGATTGCCATGCGCACCAGGTCTTTGGCTTTCTTCGTGGCTTCCTCGGGCTGATGCATGTGGACCCACGAGCATTGGTCGCGGATGTTGGCCATCTCCAACAAATAAGGATTCAGGCCGGCTTCGGCCATGGTGTTGCGGAACAACGGTTCGTGCGTGCGCGGTGTACAAGAGGCGACCACCACGCGGTTCAGCTTGTGCTCATCGATTTTTTGTTTGATCCGGTCCTGCGCATCATTGGAGCAGGTGTAGAGATTGTTCTCCGCGTAAACCACGTCGGGCAGCGTTCGCGCATATTCGACGACATCGGGAACTTTGACTACACCTGCTATGTTGGTGCCGCAATGGCATACAAAAACGCCAATGCGCGGATGCTCCTGCTTCACATCCTTTTCTGGCGGATACACTTTGGGCTTGATCAGCGTGCCACGGACGCTCTCTAGCAACTCAAGAGCCTGTGCCGCCGCTGCCGAAGACTGCATCACGGTCTCAGGAATGTCTCTTGGCTCGACAAACGGGCCGGCAACGTAGATTCCTTCACGGGAAGACTGCGACGGGGTAAACGCCGAAGTCTTGCAGAACTTGAACTCATTGAGTTCGATCCCGAATCGATCGGCCAGCGCCTTTACTTCTTTCGGCGGTTGCATTCCTACTGACAACACGACGAGATCGTATTCCTCTGATATGCGCTTGTCGTGTTCTCCGAGATACTCCACGATGAGGTTCTTGCTTGGAACCTCCTTGATGATCGGCACCCGCGAACGGATGTAGCGCACGCCGAGTTCCTGCGCCCGGCGATAGTACTGTTCGAACCCCTTGCTGAAGGCGCGCAGGTCCATAAAGAAAATGTCGCACTGCAATCCCTCGCCTAAATGTTCTTTGGCGATGATCGCTTCTTTGGTGGCGTACATGCAGCACACGGACGAGCAGTAGTCGCGCTCGGAATCGCGCGAGCCGACACATTGCAGGAAAGCAATGCGCTTCGGTTCTCTGCTGTCGTGCGGCCGCTGCACGTGGCCGGAGTAAGGCCCGGAAGCCGAGAGAATACGCTCGAATTCAAGCGAAGTAATTACGTTGGGAAAGCGACCATAGCCGAGATCTTTGCTAAGCCGCGCGTCGAAAATTTCGTATCCCGGGGTGAGCACGATCGCACCGACGTTCAGCTCACGTTTTTCTTCATGTTGTGTGTAGTCAATGGCATGCGCCTGGCAGTGCGTTTCGCAGAGGTGACAATCGCAGCAGATGCCGCAAGCGAGACAACGCACAGCCTCGGCAACCGCCTCATCAGGCGTATAGCCGACATGGACTTCGGCAAATGTTTTCCCTCGGGTTTCGGGATCGAGTGCCTGCACGCGAACCTGGCGCTGCATTAGGACGCCAGTCGTGTCTACGACATATTCTGTCTTGTGAGGTCCTTCCATCTCCCGGTCGACGCGCAGATCTTGATGATTGAGCCAGCGATCGATGGACTTCGCCGCCCGTTTTCCTGCCAGCTCTGCGGTGATCACCACGTCGGGGCCGGTGACGCAATCTCCGCCGGCAAAAACGCCGGGCAGCGCAGTTTCAAGAGTGAGCGGATCGGCTTTGAGCGTTCCTGATTTTGTCGTTTCGATTCCCAGGCGGTCGCCCAACGCCTGCGTATCAGGAAGCTGACCGATCGTGGCGATCACGGCGTCGCATGGAATGATGAATTCGGAATTCGGTATGGGTACGGGAGCAGGACGGCCACTGGCGTCGGGCTTGCCCAGCTTCATCTTTTGGCAGGCGAGCCCATTTACACGGCCATCGTCGCCCGAATGGACCGCCGTCGGCGCAGTCAGGAAGATCAGTTTGATTCCTTCGCGATTCGCGTCTTCCACTTCGCGCTGATCGGCGGGCATTTCGGCGCGCGTGCGCCGATAGACGATAGTCACCTCTTCTGCCCCGCAGCGCAACGCCGTACGAGCCGCATCGAGCGCGGAGTTTCCACCGCCAATTACCAGCACGCGCTTGCCAGGAGAGACGGGTTTATCGAGATTGACGCGCCGCAAAAATTCCACGCCGCCAATAACCCCCGGCAACTGTTCTCCCGGTATATTCAGTTTTCGTTCAACGTGGGCGCCGATTGCGATGAAGACCGCTGAAAAATTCTTCCTTAAATTGTCGAAAGAAATCGTGCGCCCTATAGGAGTGTTCAGCTTGATTTCGATCCCGATGGCGCGCAGGCGGTCGATCTCCGCACTGAGCGCCGGCCGCGGAAGGCGAAACGACGGGATGCCGACAGCGAGCATGCCTCCAGCGGTAGAAAGTGCTTCAAAAATTGTCGGTCGATAACCCGATTGCCGGAGCTGATAGGCGCAGGCGAGTCCAGCGGGTCCTGAACCGATGATGGCAATTTTTTCTTCGCGATCGGGAACTGTGGGCTGCGGTAACTTGTAATTCGGAAACTGATCGGTGACGAATCGCTTCAATGCGGGCAGGTTTATTGGATCATCCACCCCCGCGCGCGTGCATGCAGCCATGCACGGATGCGTACAGATGCGGCCGCAGATCGAGGGCAGCGGGTTATCCCGCAAAATAGCCTGAAGCGCTTCCTCAAAGCGCCGCTGGGCAATCAGAGTTACATAGCCTTGTCCATCCTGATGAATCGGGCATGCCGCTTCGCACGGAGCAGCACCGCGCCGCGTAATGCTGAATACGTTCGGCACTGCCTGAGGGAAGGGCCGATAGATCGCTTTGCGCTGAGCCAGCGCCTGATCGAACTCCGAGGGCAACGAAACCGGACAAGCAGTCACACATTCTCCACAACCAGTGCACTTTGTGAGATCAATGAAGCGCGGTTGCTTCTTAATCGTCACGTTGAAGCTTCCGGCTTGGCCCTCAATTCTTTCCACTTCGCTCAGCGTGAGAATCTCGATATCTTTGTGACGGCCGATTTCCACCAGCCGGGGCGCCATCGTGCACATGGCGCAATCATTGGTAGGGAAAGTCTTATCAAGCTGTGCCATCACTCCACCGATGGCGGCCTTCTTGTCAGCTAAGTAGACTTTGATGCCGCCGCCGGCGAGATCCAGCGCTGCCTGCATGCCACCGATTCCGCCCCCGACTACGAGGGCAGCGCCCACGCGGCCATTGTGGCGATTCTGTTCCGTTTCAGACGGCATAGCCGGCTCCCTCCTAGGCGGGAATGTGTTGAGCCCGTTGCTTTACTGATTGGAAGTAAAAAGCCAGCGGACGATACAGCATGTGCGCCCACTTCCCGAAGGTCATCTCTACCAGGAGCATCGGAGTCGCAATGACAACGTGCAGTGCGTAAGCAAAATGCGCACACAGAGCGAATCCTGTGTAGCGGAAAACATGCACCGACAAACCGCTGAGCGCCGTCGCCAGCAGCAGGATTGGCAACCCCCAATCGCGAGCTCGCATTTCTTTCTGTAATTCAAGGCGCCGTAGCAGAACGGTGGCCGCTCCGTACACAATGAATGCAGCGGCCACATAACCAATCCAGCGCTGCGGATTGTAGAGGTGATAAATGTTGTCCGTCTGAAACCACCGCAGCGCAAAGACCTTGATCGCCAGCATCATGACCGTGCCCGTAGCCAGGAACCAGTGGCCTATCCATCGCCTGTGCTCCGCCTTACACTTTCGCATCCGCGACTGCATCGCCGCGTCACGTAGAGATCTCCAGGCCTCGCCCCAATACGCCGCAGCCGGAACATGCTCTCCGCTCATGGTCAGCTGCCAAATGCGCAACACCCGCGAGATCAATAAGACGAAAGGAAACAGAATGACGACCAGCGTGTAGTAGATGATGGTGGGAAACATATGCTCCACGCCCATCGCCGTAGTGAGCTGCGATGCTGGAAGACCCAAATACCACAAGTGGTAGCCAACGATCAGCAGCACTGTGAACACCGCGACCAGGATCAGCGATGTCATGTACCATGCCCGCGACTGCAGCAGCCGCGCTGCTATTCCCGTCCAGTCATACTGCCCGCACAAGAAGCGCCGCAGGGTGATCATCGAAGTTCTGGGATCCGTCTGCCGAGGACACACGATCGTGCAATCGCCACAGTCCTCACAGAGCCATGGCTCAAGGCCGCCAACCAATGGCTTCCGCAATCCTAGGAGCGCGTAGCGAATGCTTTTTCGGGGAAAATTTACGGAGTTGCTGGCCAGATCACAGGAGAGCGTGCAACTGCCGCATTGATAACAACCTGCAGTGTCGAACTTTCCATACCGCCGGATGTCGGCCAGCAGTGTGGGATCGGTCGGAACCGGCAAAATCCCGATTGCCATCTTCCACCTCTCAGCGAGAGCCCGTTACAATGGCGCGACGATTTCCTTCGCCACCCTTCTCGTGTACAGAACGAACTTCTGCTCCTGCTCCAGGCTTTGCACCTCGAAGTTGTCCTTGCGATACGTTTCCTCTGCTTGGGAGGCCTCTTCTTTAGTGGCATAGAGCTGCCCATCCCACATAAATTTCTTACCGTTGCTGACAATCGAGAGATTTGGACTCATATCGCTCTGTCGACTCGGGAAAATCGTATCCGCGGAAGGCCATCTCCTTCTTGGGCCGCAGTTATGAATATCTGTCACTTATTGACACGCTTCAATGGGATGGTCAGTGATCGTTGTCACTTGTTGTGGTGAGCCCCTCGCAGGTTGAGTGCTGAATTTTCTTCCCGGGAGCTTGTCGAACCTTCGTAATGTGCTCATGAATACATGTTTAGAGCACTCACACGTGGGTGTGATCTTTGTCACAAGGCAACTTGATCTTACGAAGAAAAAGATCTGTTCGTGTTGTTGCATTTGCCGGCAGATCGGCCTTGGGGTGGCGAAGAATACTTACCGGTGCTCCCTGCGGAGTGTTCCCAAAGGCGTTAAGCGCGGCAACGGGATTCAGAGTCAGTTCATAAAACAGGAGCGAAAAGCACCAGCGATGCCGCGCTACCAAAGCGCAGGTCTTTAAACAATAGCTCGCATCCGCCGCGCCGCCACTACCGCCTGCCCCGGGCACAACCCGCCATCGCCGGTCGGGACCTCATGGTGGGCAAAAACTTCAAAACCATTTCTTCGGTCGTAGGTAGAGTTTTTCAGGGTTGGGCTTCAACGCTCGGGTGCGGGCTAACAGGGGACGCCATCTTGCTTAAACCTCGGCGGAGCAAAATTATACGCCGGTTTATCGGTTGTCGAGCTGAGAATTGGCCTACTCGTGTCAATGAGTGAAATCGGGATGTTATGACAGTTGACGTGGTTCCAAGGGTGGCCGCCCACGCGGGCCGCAGGTGGCGCGAGCGACTATAAGGCCGCATCACCCATCTGGCGCGGCGTGATGTGGTCTAGTATTGCTCAGGCGCTTACACGCGAGCGGCTGGTTGAGCGCCGACGTTGGCCTTAAGCATGTTGCAGAAGAGTTGTCCTT
>JASHOU010000055.1 GCA_030038475.1 Terriglobales bacterium
GGCGTCGGAATGCCAGGTCCGTACTCTTCGCCAGGGTCGATTGACGATGCGCGGGATCTGGCTGCGAACCTCGGGATGCGTTTCGAACTAATGTCGATTGACGGCATCTACGATGCGGCGCGCGAAGCGCTCGCGCTGGCGTTTGCGGGAATGCCGCAGGATGTGACCGAAGAGAATATTCAGTCGCGCGCTCGCGGATGCTGCTGATGGCGATGTCGAACAAATTCGGCGCGCTGGTGCTTTCGACCGGCAACAAGAGCGAGCTGGCGGTTGGGTATTGCACGCTTTATGGAGACATGGTCGGTGGATTGGCCGTGATCTCCGACGTGCCGAAGACGTTGGTGTATCGCCTGAGTGCGTACGTGAATTCGCGGCGGAAGGTGATTCCGCAGGCGACCATCGAGAAACCGCCGTCGGCAGAGTTGCGTCCCGACCAGAAAGATTCCGATTCGCTTCCGCCTTACGAGGTGCTCGATGCCATTCTTGAAGATTACGTCGAGGAGTTGCGTTCACCCGAACAGATTGCGCACGCGCACAATTTCGATCCTGACCTGGTGAAGCGCGTGATCGTGATGATTGCGCGCAGCGAGTACAAGCGGCAGCAGGCTGCTCCGGGAATCAAAATTTCTCCGAAGGCATTCGGGTATGGGCGGAGATTTCCGATCGCGGCGAAGGCGGAGTAAGGCAGATCTTAGGCGTCAGGTCTCAGGACTTCAATGCCGGACGTGGGTTCGTACGTCGTCCTGGGTAGTGGGCTAATTGTGCTGCCGACATGAAATTAGCCCATTGCCTCGTCCCGATGCGAAAATGACAATTCGTGCTGGTTCTGCAACAATCGAATTCCAACCTATGAAATACATTTTCCTGAAATACGCTCCGTTGAAGTCTATTCCTCGCACGCCGCTGATGATTGCGATGCTTATCTTTATCCTGGCGCTTTTTCTGTCTGGAATGGGTGCCGTTCGCGTAGACGCTCAGACGAAACCGGCGCAAAAGCCGGCTCAGAGCAAGACTCCGGCGACGCTGGCCGCTGCTGGCCCGGCAACGGTTCTTCCGAGCGAGGATACGGTCAACTCGTTTCTGTTCCAATGGCTCGGTTACGATCCGAGCAAGACGTGGAAAGTGGCGGAGATTCGTCCGTCGGAGGTGCCGGGATTGGCCGAGGTGCAGGTGGTGATCAGCGACGCGAACGGCCAAAGCCAGAGCCGGTTCCTGGTCAGCTCGGATGGCAAACATGCGATTGTTGGTGAGATTCTGCCGTTCGGGGCGAAGCCATTCGAGGATGCGTATTTAAAGCTTGAAAAGGGAGTGAACGGCGCATCGAAGGGGCCGGCGAACGCAGCGGTCACCATTGTGGAGTTCAGCGATATGCAGTGCCCGCATTGCCAAAAAGCCGCGCCCGCGGTTAACCAGTTGCTCGCGCTGGAGCCGGAGGCGCGCTTTGTTTTTCAGAATTTTCCCTTGCCGATGCACGACTGGGCGGAGAAGGCGGCCGGCTACGTCGATTGCGTGGGGCGGGGTGCCGGCGGAAAGACGAATGAAGCGGTGTGGAAGTTTATCGACAAGACCTTCGAGGATCAGTCGAATATTACTCTGGCGAACTCCGATGAGAAACTGAAAGCGATAGCGACCGCCTCGGGTGTGAATGGCGACGAGATCGCCGCGTGCGCAGTGACGCCGGAGACGAAGGCGAGGATTGAAGCTTCGGTGCAGCTGGGGAAATCGGTGGGCGTGACGGGGACGCCAACGATCTTTATCAATGGACGGAACGTGAGCTCGTATCCGGTCGAGGTGCAGAAGAAGGTCGTGGATTTCGATCAGAGCCAGGAGAAGAACGACAAGTAGATCGGGTCATCTGGTGATCGGGCCATCTGGCCATCGGAAAGCAACGCCCCTTATTCCAATCATCCATTTTTTCAATCGCCGATTCCTTCAAACAAGCGAAATCGGGGCCATCTGGCCATCGAGAGGTAACGCGGTCTGACGCCCATTCTTCCAAGGCCCCCGATTTATGACGATGCGATTTATTTTGTCAGCCAGATGGCTGGGGCTTCGGTGCGTTCGGGGCTGCGCACGATCTGGGGTGTAATCAGGATGAGCAGTTCGTCGTCGTCTTCCTGCTTGGTGTGCTGCGAGGTGAGAAGTCCGAAGCCGGGGATGGTTGAGAAAAGCGGCAGACCGGCCAGGCTGCGCTCATCGGATTGAGTAATCATTCCTGCTACCACCGCCGGTTCGCCTTCCTTGACCAGGATTCCGCCTTTGTACTCGCGATTCAGAATGTCAGGAATGCCATTGGTGATGGTGCTTCCCAAGGTACTGATCTGGATATCGAGCTCGAGGCCAACGTCGGAATTTTCGTGGATGGTGGGTTTGGCTTTGAGGACGAGGCCAATGTCTTCATAGCTGACGGAAGGCACTGGCGCGGTATAGGACTGATTGCCGATGACGGACGCGATGGCGGAATTGTTGTAGATGGGCGCAAAGCTGGCGTTGAGGATGGGATAGCGCTCCCCGAGCTTGAAAGTTGCATCGTGCTGTTGCGAGGCGAGCAGCTGGACGTGTTCGAGTTGCTGAACGGAGCGCTCATTCAAGGAAAGCGCGGCCGAGAGCTGATCGAGGCTCAAGCCCATGAGCGTGAGGCCGCCGCCGAAGGTGGCGAGCGGCTGGCTGAAGATGGAACCCTGCTGGCTTTGCAACTGCGCGAGCAAGGCGGAAAGGGTCTGATTGCCGGCCTGATTGATGCCACCACCGGAGATCAGCTGGTTGATGAGGCTCTGAGTGTTTCCACTGCTGCCAAGGGATGCGGCAAGAGCGGCCAGCGCGGAAGCGGGAATATTGTAAAGATTGAAAACATCGGGGACGTGGAGCCCGATGGTGCGCATATAGGAATGGCTGACCTCAAAGACCTTCAGATCGAATAGGACTTCGGGTGGAGGGGCATTCAACTGTGCGAGAAACTGGGTTGCGGCCTGGAGAGCGGCTAGCGGGCCGCGCAGGGTGACGGTGCTGGATGCGGTGCTGAGGCTGGCAAACTTGAAATCTAGGAGCGTGCGTAGGGAATTCATCAGCTCGTTCAACTCCTGCGGTGTAGCGTTGCCGGGAATGTAGAACGAACGCATGCCCATGCGATCGAAGCGGCGATGGTTGTCGGCGTTGTCGACGGCAGTGAAAAGAACGGTATCTTCGATCGCGACGCTGAAACTATTGGTGGCGGCGGATGCGGCTTGCATGGCGGTCGCGAAGTCGACGTTGTCGAGATCGAAGCGCACGTGACGGCTGGGAAAGCTATCGTCGAAGACAACGGTCAGGCCGTAGCTCGAAGCGATGGCGGTGAGCAGACCGCGCGAATCGCCACTGTAATGGAAGTCGTGCGTTGCGTCGGCCGGCTTGACGGAGATCTGGTCGGCGCTGTCAACCACTCGCGGAGCTTCTGTTGGCACGACGGGCGCGGGGCCGAGGGCGTCGCGCAGGCGCTGCTGAGCGAATTCGTTTTGCGGATCGAGATTGAGGGCGGTTCCGAATTCGGCGAGCGCTTCGGTCTGTTTGCCTTCGAGCAGATCGGTATTGCCGAGTTCGAGATGCATTCCGGCCAGATGCTGGCGCGTCATTTCGCGAGCCGTGAGGTACTCGACGTTTTGCGGGACGAGGCGAGCCGCCTCCTGAAATTCATCAAATGCCTCATCGAGATTGTGCGATTTTTCGAGTTTGAGTCCGCGTTCGAAGGCCTTTTTGGCGGCTTTCAGATCTTTGGCCGGACCTTGGCAGGCGGGCGCGCCTCCGGAATTGGAGCAGAGTGGCAGCGCCGGTATTGCGGCGGTTGTGGACGTTGGCGTAGCGGCGGGCGGAGTGTCCGCAGCAAAGCACACCCCGGCAAGCAGTAAGGCAAATCCCGCTGGCAGCCGTCGCATATAGCTACTATAGAATGCGCAGCACTCGCTGTCTTGCAAGCGAAATACTCGAAAGGGAACTACGGGCGTAACGGTGGTCGCTGTCTGATTTCGCATCGACACGGGCGGGACGCTTTCGCGACAGCCGGCAAGATGCTGGCGCTACCTTACGGGCGGGCGCTACCTTAGAAGATAGCTATTTTGGTCGATGTTACCGCAGCGTGACCCGTTCAATCCTGGCCGCGCGGCCGGAGCGGTCATCGCACTCGACCAGGACGGCGCAGAGACGAACGTCGCCGTTGGCTGGCTCAAAGCGGGCAGGCATTCCGCTAAGAAATTTTTCGATGACCAATTCTTTCTTCACCCCGATCACGCTGTCGTAGGGCCCGGTCATGCCGACATCGGTGATGTAGGCAGTGCCCTTTGGAAGCACAGTTTCATCGGCAGTGGGAACGTGTGTGTGCGTGCCGACGACGGCGGTGACGCGGCCATCGAGGTACCATCCGAAGGCGATTTTCTCTGAGCTGGCTTCGGCGTGGAAATCGACAAACACGATTTTTGATTTGATCTGCTCGAGGAGTAGGTCGGCGTAACGAAAGGGATCGTCGTTTGAGCTCATGAAGACGCGTCCTTGCAGATTCATAACGGCGTATGCGGCGCCATTTTTTTGACCTTCGTAGATTCCCCAGCCGGGGAGGTTCGGGGAAAAATTTGCCGGACGCAATAAACGGCGCGCGGGACTGTGGGGATTGCCGTCAGCCATCTGAAAATAGTCGATGATTTCGCGTTTATCCCAGACGTGGTTGCCGGTGGTCATCACGTCAATGCCGAGATCGAAGAGTTCCTCGGCCAGTGGAGGCGTGATGCCGAAACCGGCGGCGGCGTTTTCGCAGTTGGCGATGATCAGATCGGGCGCGTGCTGTTTGCGCAAAACGGGCAAGCGATCTTTTACGATCGTGCGTCCGGGACGGCCAAAGATGTCGCCGATGAAAAGAATCTTCAAAATGCAGGTCTCAAAAATGCAGATCTCAGGTGTTAGGTGTCAGGTCTTAGGAACGGCGCTGCTCACGCTCGCGTGCGGCCCAGCCTCCGTTGGCCCCAACTTCCGAACACCCAAGGTTCGATGGTATCACGCTAAAAATGGCATCCGGCGCCGCGACTTGGCCGACGCCGAT
Source organism: Terriglobales bacterium (assembly GCA_030038475.1). Taxonomy (GTDB): domain Bacteria; phylum Acidobacteriota; class Terriglobia; order Terriglobales; family Acidobacteriaceae; genus Acidiflorens. The sequence continues at coordinate 5,063 of JASHOU010000055.1, forward strand.
TTCAGACGAGATGGCCAAAGGTTCTTACTCGCTGCCGATCTCGGCTGTCCTCAGGAAGTCGTAATTTCCTTCAGGATTCAAGATGATGTTGTGGACTCGCCTGGTGTGGACGAGAACATTATCGAGGAACCAGAGATTGATATAGGGCAGGTCGGTGGCGAGAATCTGCTGAATTTGGTCGTACGCGACTTTGCGCTGCGCAAGATCGGTTTCCGAGCGGCCCTGATTGATGAGCGCGTCGAGACGCGGGTTCGAATAAAAGCTGCGGTTGGCGCCGTGGGGCGGAAATTTGTCGGAGTGGAAAACGTATTCGAAGATGTCGGGGTCTTCGTTGCCACCGATCCAGCGCAGGGAATACATCTGGTAGGCGCCGCTGGTGACGTCGGCAAAAAACGTGGCGAACTCGAAGCTGCGGATATCGAGCGCAATTCCGACGTCGCGGAGTTGCTGTTGCAGCACGGCGACCATCAAGCGTGTGGACTCCTCAGTGGTTGAGGTTTTCATGGTGAGATGGAAGCGCACGCCGTTTACGGCAGCATAGCCGGCGGCATCGAGGATCTGGCGCGCTTTTTCGGGGTCGAAGCGATATTTAGGCACGTCGGAGTCGTAGGCCCAGCTTTGCGGCGGAAGGATGCTGTCGGCCGGGCGGGCGAAATCGCGCCACAGATATTGGATCATGGGTCGGCGGTCGATGGCGTAGGCGAGCGCCTGGCGCACGCGCACGTCGCGCAGGATGGGATCGCGCAGATTGAACGCGAGATAGGCGAGGATGGTTCCGGGCCCGTGTTCGACGACGAGATGGGGATCCTTCTCGAGTGCGAGCACGGTGTCGGAGGTGAGCGCGTTGCTGACGATGTCAGCGCTGCCCTTGCGCAGTTCGAGGGCGCGAGTGGTGGGATCGGGCACGACCAGGAAGCGAATGCGCGGGACGCGCGCCTTGCTGCCCCAATAGTCGTCGTTGCGTTCGACGATGACTTCTTTATCTTGCTGCGCGCTGACGAAACGGAACGGGCCGGAGCCGATGGGATGAGTCGTCATTTCGGTGAGCGTGCCGTTGGGAACGATGCCCATTGCGCCATCGGACAGATTCCACAAGAGAGTTGAGAATGGCTCCTTCAGATGAAACACAACTGTGTAGTCGTCGGTGGCGTCGATGTGGTCGACATAACGGTAGGCAGCGGCGCGCGTGCTGCGGATTTTGGCCTGGAGCAAAGAGTCGAAGGTCCACTTCACATCGCGGGAGGTGAGCGCGCGGCCATCGTGAAATCTGACGCCGCGGCGAATGTGGAAGATGTAGGTGAGGGGATCCGGGATCTCCCAGCGCTCGACTAGCGCCGGGATTACGTTCAGGTGCTCATCACGATTGAAAAGATCATCGAATATGAGCGCATCGATGCGCTCGGAGTAGGCATCAATGCCGACGCGGGGATCGAGATTGGTGGGGCTGCTTTCGATGATCATCACCAGCGTGTTGGGATCGGGCGGCTGGGAGCAGGAAAGCAGACAGAGCAGCAGTGCGGCGAAGGAAAACAATACGATTGTCATCCTGAGCGAAGCGAAGGATCTGCTTTCTGTCAGTCGCCACATCGCCGTCTCACGCATACGAGATCTTTCCCAGAATTGCCGGACGGTTGGCTCCCGTGGCTGAAGGTACGTTGCTGGGGCGGCGATGCCACGTTTCATGTGCAAGCAGCGCAAAGGCGACGGCTTCTTTGGCTTCGGAGGGAAGGCCGAACTCGTCGGAGAAGTGCAGGCTGATTCCGAGCGGCCTGAGTTCGCGGCGCAGCATGGTGACGAGTGTGGGATTTTTTGCGCCGCCGCCGGAGACGATCATTTGGCTGCAAGATTGCTTTTGAGACGCGGGTCGACGCGACGCAGTCGCCGGAAGATTGAATTTCGGCAACACGAAGCGCTGGACGGCAACTGCGATGGATCGCGCCGTCAACGCGGTAGCGGTTGCCACGATATCGTTTTTGCTGGCGCCGCGACAGAGTTTGAAAAAATGGCTTACAAACGCGCGGCCAAATTCTTCGCGGCCGGCGGTGCGAGGGGGTTTCTGGCGGAAGAAACTTGCGCGAAGCAGTCGAGTGACGACGTCATCGAGCACTCGTCCTGTGGCGGCGATTTTGCCGTTGTGGTCATAGGGCTTGGCGAAAAGCTCATGCATTACGGCGTCGATGCCCATGTTGCCGGGGCCGGTGTCGAAAGCAATCACCTGGCTGAGAGATGCATTCGCGGGAATCACCGTGAGGTTGGCGATGCCGCCAATATTTTGCGCGATGCGATGGATGCGCCGATCGCAGTAAAGACGATAGTCGAGAAAAGGTACGAGCGGCGCACCTTTTCCGCCGGCGGCCATATCGGCGGGACGAAAATCGGAAACGACTGGGACTCCGAGGCGCGCGGCGATCACGGCGGCTTCGCCGGTTTGCCAGGTGACCGCCAATTTTCGTCCGAGAAATCGTTGGGGCGCTCCCTGGTGGTAGAGCGTTTGGCCGTGACAGCCTACGAGATCGAGCTTGAGGCGGTGCTTGCGCGCGGCATCGGCCACGGCTTCTGCGTAAAGTTCGCCGAGCAGAAAGTTGAGGCGCGCGAGATCGGCGACGCTGGCTAGTTCGGCGTTCATCATCGCGAGAATTGCGCGGCGAACGGGAGCGGGGAATGGATACTCCTCATGGGCAAGAAGAGAATGGCTCTGGCGAATCTTCGACGATCTCAGGGCAGGCGAGCTCGGCGCAGGGTTCGCTCCACGTCCCGGGAGCTGCACCAATGCCACGTTGATTCCGTCGGCGGAGGTGCCGCTCATCACGCCGGCGACTATCATGTGCGCTCCTTAGTTGTACGCTTTGCGCGCGTGATGGGCTTTTCGCGGGCGAGCGTGGCCATACGGACTTCTTCTCCGAATTCCCAGAGCTGGCGCGTGAGGTGGTCGACCCTTGCGGCGCTGGGCGGCTGCGTTCGCATCCGTGGGAGGTGCTTCATCTTAAATGCAAGTACGCGCCGCGCTGCTGCTTGAACGCGTTCGGCGAATCTGCGGTCGCGTTCGGCCTCGCGAGACAAGGCTTCATGGGCGCGACGAATAAGTTCTTCCTGATGGCAGATCAGAGCTAGGTCTCCACCGGCGCGAATGTGGCCGATGGCCGCCTGCTCGATTGAAGCGGCGGCGAGGGCCGCGCCCATTTCGAGGTCATCGGAGCAGACGAGGGCGCGATAGCCGATTTTCTTGCGCAGGATATCGGCGATCCATTTTTTCGAGAGCGAGGCGGGTGTGCTGGTTTTTGTGACGGCGGGAAACGCTGCGTGCGAAACCATGATGAAAGAAAGTTGGCGACCGAGGACGCGATAGGGAATGAGGTCTTCATTCCACAATTTGCGCAGCGGTTTTTCGACGCGGGGCAGTTCGTGGTGCGTGTCGAGGTTGGCTTCGCCGAGTCCAGGGAAGTGTTTGCCGCAGCCAAGGACATCTGCGTCGCTCAATCCGCGGAGAAATTCGCGAGCGTAGATGACGACCTGTTTCGGATCGGCGGAAACGGCGCGCGTGGCCATGACCTTTTGCGAGGCCGGCAAGGCGAGATCGAGGACGGGAGCGAAATCGACGTTGAAGCCTAGGGCGAGGCAGTTTTGGCCGATGACGCGTCCGTGCTTGCGGAAGAGTTTTGGATCGCCGCTCGCGAAAACATCGGCTGCGGAGGGAGTGGGCCCGAGAACATCACGGAAACGGTCAACGGTGCCGCCTTCGAGATCGACGCAAGTGAAAAGCGGCATGGAGACGCATTTCTGGCATTCGCGCAGGAGCGTGTGAGTCTGCGCGGCGGATGTGATGTTGCGTGCGAAGAGGATGACTCCGGCGGGCTGGATTTTGGTGAGCAGGGAAGCGAGGCGCGGAGAGATTTCGGTTCCGTCGAAGCCGATGATGAGGAGTTGGCCGATTTCGTGCATCATTGTGGCTGGGGCTAAGAAACAGTTTCCTCCAGCCCGGTATTTCCCGCAGCACGAAGCGTGTGCTTGACCCATCCCGCGAAATGCTCTTTATCGGAGCTGCCCGGATCAGCCAGGTTTTCGGCGATCTTGAACTCATCGAGCGCCCGTGAGAACTCACCTCGGTCGTACAGAACTTCCCCGATATGGAAATGAGCCCGCGCAGCCAGCGGGCGCTCCAGCGACCCATTGATTGCATCTTTGTATAGTTTCAGCGCGTGATCGTGGCGTCCAAGGAGTCCGTGCGCCACTGCCTCGCGATACGAAAGTTCCGCCCTTTCTTTTGGGGAAATATCTTCCGTCTTAAGAGCATCCGCGATAGACAGAGGCTCGATGGCATGACCGAGCGTTATGAGGTTTGCGATCAGCCGAAGCTGGGCGTCACATCTGAGGCGAGTGTGCTCATTATCGCCTAAGAGGCCTGCATACTTCTTAAGGAACGCCTTGAGCTCCTGCGCAGCCAGATCGAGCTTGCCCTCGTGCTCATGAGCGCATGCAAGCGTAAACTCCGCGTACGGTCGAGTTGGACTCTCTTCCTGCAAAAGCCTCACCGCTTCCGAAGCCGCCTCGACCTCCTTATCGAAATGGCCTAGATCGTAATATGAAAGAGCCTCGTGCATGAGGATCGAACTCTTGTCCGTCGCATCCGTGGCGCTCTCGCGAAGGGCCTTGAACTCCACTAATGCTTCGGCTGGATGCCCCGATTCTCGGAGCGCTTGTATCTCACGAACTCGATTCCAGTCGGTCATTTGGTTTACGAAGTGTCTTTCGCCACAGGCTGTGATTGTTATCTGTCCACTTCTCTCGGCGAGCTCGGCGGTTAGATTTCTTTCTTTAGCTCTGCCAGCAAGTTTAGCGCTTCGAGTGGGGTCAGGCGGTTCAAATCGACTTCGCGGAGCTTTTCTAGTACCGGCTGGGATAACGGCGTGAAGATGGTGAGCTGGGCGGGACGGTCGGCTCTTCTGGCTGAACCTGCGCCTGAAGCTGCATCTGAGGCCGCGTCTAAGTCTGAGGCCGAGCCGGGGGACAGGTGACGCGTCATGCTGTGCTCGGAGGATTCGTGCTCGACGAGGACCTCGCGGGCGCGGACGACGACTTCGCTCGGCAGGCCTGCGAGTTTCGCGACTTCGATACCGTAGCTGCGGTCGGCTGCTCCGCGCTCGACTTTGCGGAGGAAGACGACGTTGCCGCCAGACTCTTTTACCGAAACGTGGTAATTCTTCACGCCGCTCAACTGCTCGGCGAGTTCGGTTAGTTCGAAATAGTGCGTGGCAAAGAGAGTCTTGGCGTGCACGTGGGCGTGCAGATACTCGATGGCGGCCCAGGCGATGGCGAGTCCGTCGTAGGTGGCAGTGCCGCGGCCGACTTCATCGAGCAGGATCAGCGAGCGTGCGGTTGCAGTGTGCAGGATCGCGGCGGTTTCGGTCATTTCGACCATGAAGGTGGAGCGGCCGCGAGCCACATTGTCACTGGCGCCGATGCGGGTGAAGACGCGATCGACGACGCCGAGGCGCGCGGCGCGGGCGGGAACGAAAGAGCCCATCTGGGCCATGATGACGATGAGCGCGGCCTGGCGCAGGTAGGTGCTTTTGCCTCCCATGTTGGGGCCGGTGAGGATGACAATATTGTGCGTTTTATTTTTTGGCGTACCGCTTTGCGCCCTGCTGTTTTGCGTTGTGCTATCTTGGCCCGGAGAATTCAGAAACAAATCGTTGGGAACGAAACGTTCGCTGCCGACGGAGAATTCCTGCAGCTCGATCACGGGATGACGGCCCTCGATTATTTCGAGATCGCCGATTTCGAGATGGCCCGATTGCCCGGCGTTATCGGCTTCGTTTTCTGCTTCAAACCGCGGGCGGCAATAATTTCTGAGCGCGGCTATGTGGGCGAGGCAGGCGAGCACATCGACTTCGGCCAGTGCGAGCGCGGTTTGGCGGATGCGCTTGGCTTCGGCGGCGATGGCGGAACGCAGCTCGGCGAAAAGGCGACGCTCGATTTCGACAATCTTCTCCTGGGCGTCGAGAATTTTGGATTCGTACTCTTTTAATTCGGGAGTGGTGAAGCGCTCGGCGTTGACCAGCGTCTGCTTGCGCTCGTAGTCGGCGGGCGAAAGATGCAGGTTGGCCTTCGAAATCTCGATGTAGTAGCCGAAAACGGAATTGAATTTGACCTTGAGCGATCCGATGCCGGTGCGCTCGCGTTCGCGCTGTTCGACGCGCGCGAGATACTGCTTCGAGTTGCGGCTCAAGTCGCGGAGTTCGTCGAGATCTTTATCGACGCCGGCGGCGATTACTCCGCCATCGCTCAGGGTGAGCGGCGGCTCGGGAACGAGGGTGCGGTCGATCTGCGCGCGCAGGTCGCCGAGATCGTCAATCAGGCTATGCAATGCGCTGAGTCGGGTTGCAGATAACTCGGATAGCACAGTTCGCGCTTTAGGGATTTTCGACAGCGATGCGGCCAGGGCGAGCACATCGCGCGGGTTGGCGGTTTCGAGCGTGACGCGGCTTAACAGACGTTCGAGATCGAGAATGCCGCCGAGCGCGCGGCGTAATTCTTCGCGGCGTACGGTGTCTTTGACCTGCACTTCGACGGCATCGAGCCGGGCTTCGATTTCGGCGCGATCCAAAGACGGGCGCAGCATCCAGGTGCGAAGCAAGCGCTTGCCCATGGGCGTGACGGTGGCATCGAGGCAGCGGAACAGCGTGACGCCGGCATCGGTTCCGGCGAAGAGAGGTTCGATCAATTCGAGGTTGCGCACCGTGACGGCATCGAGAACAAGACAGTTCTGGCGTTCATAGAAGCCGATGCGGTCGACGTGATTGAGCGTGCCGCGCTGAGTGGAGCGGATGTAATACAGAATTGCTCCGGCGGCCGAGGCAGCGGCGGGTTTGCCGGCCAGTCCGAAGCCCTCGAGTGAGAGCACGCCGAAGTGATTTTCGAGCAGAGGGATGGCGTGGTCGGGAGCGAAGATCCAGTCGTCCAAAGGAGTCTCGGCCCATGCGCTCGTCGATGGGGCGGGCGCAGTTTTTGCCGGTCGTTCATCTGTAACTGCAGGATGGGTAGCAGTTGGACAGGCGAAGACGCCCGTCGCTCCATGGCTTCCAAGTTCCAAGAGCGGCGCTGAAGAGCCATAGAGGATTTCTTTTGGGCGCAATTGTTCAAGTTCTTCTTGAATGCGGCGAGCGGCCGATTCGCCGGCGAACTCGGTGGCGCGGAACTCGCCGGTGGAAAGGTCGAGCGCGGCAAAACCGACGCGGTTTCCGACGGTGGCCACGGCGGCGAGAAAGTTATTCTCTTCGGCATGGAGCGATGAATCGGCGGCGGTGCCGGGCGTGACGACGCGGGTCACTTCGCGGCGAACCAGCTTTTTGGCGAAGCGCGGGTCTTCGACTTGTTCGCAGACAGCGACCTTGAAGCCGCGCCGGATCAGTTTGGAGATGTAACTCTCGGCGGCATGGTAGGGCACGCCGCACATGGGAATGTCGACACCTTTTTCTTTGTTCCGCGAGGTGAGTGTGATTTGCAGTTCGCGCGCGGCGAGCACGGCGTCGTCGAAAAAAAGCTCGTAGAAATCTCCCAGCCGAAAAAATAGCAGCGCGTTGGGATGCTCTTTCTTGATGGCGGCATACTGCCGCATCAGCGGCGTGGAGGGATCGGACATGGGTAATTTGTAATTTGTAATTGGGTAATTTGCAATTCGGGATGGAAGGCCGGAGCACCGCAGGGTCTTAAGCTACAAACCAGCAATTGCAAATTACAAATTCTTTTGTTCTCCTTACTTCATGGAGCTCCGCAAAGATCCCATCACGCGTTCCTGGGTTATTACCGGCGATGATGTCAGCGAGCCCGCGCCGCGCACGCAGGCGTGCCAGTTTTGCGGTGCATCCGCTCAGGCGGGGCAGGTCATCGCCAACCTGCCGGGCGTGGATGGCAGCGCATGGTCGGCGCGATCGGTGGTGCATCCTCATGCGCTTTACCATATTGAAGGCGAGCCGGGCCGACGCGGCGACGGTCTTTATGACTGCATGGGATCGGTGGGCGCGCACGAGGTGCTGCTGGAGAACCCGCGCCACGACGGCCATTTCTGGAATGCGAGCGACGCGGAAGTGGAACAGTTTCTGCGGCTGGCCGCGCAACGGATTCAGGATTTGAAGCGCGACAGCCGGTTCAAGTACATCAGCATCTTCAAGAATCACGGTGAGAGAGCGGGGCAGGAATTCGACCATCCCACTTCACAGCTTACGGCGACGACTTTTGTGCCGCGGCGCGTGTTGTATGAACTGCGCGCGGGACGTGACTATTTCGAGACCAAAGAGCGCTGCGTGTTTTGCGATATTGTGGCGCAGGAGGAGCGCCAGAACTTGCGCATTGTGGAAATTCGCGGCGACTACGTGGCGTTCTGCCCCTATGCTCCCCGGGTTCCCTATGAAACCTGGATTCTGCCGCGCAGCCATGAATCTTCGTTTGAGCGCACCGGGTCGTCGCGCGTTGGCAGCGTGGCGGATTTGGCCGCGCTGCTGCGGCGCACTTTGCAGCGCATTCGTACGGTAACGGAAGCTTTTCATTTGGTACTGCACACTTCGCCGAACAGCCAACATCCTTCGGCGACGTTGGGATATTGGAAGACGCTGGACGAGGACTATCACTGGCACATCGAAATTCTGCCGATTCTTGAGTCGAAGGGCCGTTCGTACACGTTCAAGGAGATTTATTATTCTCCGGTCGCGTCGGAGACGGCGGTGAGGCGGCTGCGAGAGGCGAAGATCTAAAAACAGTCGTTGGCCGCTGGTCGTTAGTTGTTCGGGGGGTCTATCAGCTCTCGTGCTGTCAGCTATCAGCTTTCAGCTCTCAGTTTTAGGAACTTCTTTAAGGGCCTCTGTGCGGGGCGATAGCAAACCACAAACAGCAAGTAGGCTCTTCGCGGCCAACGACTAGCGGCTGACGACCAACGACTAACGACCAACGACCGTTGTATGACTATTCGCCGACTCAAAACCTATACAGGATCACAAGGGTATGTTTACCAGTATTACTTCGTGGGGAAACGTGTAGCACCCACGTTGGGCGCGAACGAACCCGCGGCGACCGAGTACATCTTCGATGTGACCTCCGACCGCAAGGTCACCTATGCAGTCAGCATTTTTCTCTCGGAGCACGTGGTTGCCGCGTGGGGCGAATTTCACGGGCGGGCGCTCGGCGACTCGGAACAGTATGCAGCGGTGAAGATGCGGTTATTTCGCGCCTTTGACGAACTGAAAGACATGCAGACGCAGGGAAGGCAACTGAAGATCGACTTGCAGTCGCTGGAGGATGCGCTGGCGTCGCTCGGCGTCGATTAGATCAAGGCGCGCAGGATTCTTCGTTCATCGCCCTGCTGAATGCCCCCCGAGATGCCGGGGAAACGAAGTTCGCCCCTGTGATCCAAGTCACAAACTCCTGTGACCTCTTGCGTTTCCTCACGTTCTCGTGACCGGCAAACTATAATCGGCGAGGGCGGAAGTGAGGTTGAAACGAACCCGCCCGCGGACGCACTTTAATCATGATGACTCAGATGTGGTTGCGCGTGGCGCTGTGCTGTTATGCGGTGGGATTGCTCTACGCGCTGGTGGCGCTAACGCGGACCTCGGAAATCCTGAGCAAGGTTGCGTTGCATGCTTCTTATCTGGGTATGGTGTTTCATTTCGTTTCGCTGACCGAAGCGGTCGAGCAATCCGGTCAGCTGGCGTCGGCCTCGGTACACAACTCGGAGTCGCTGCTTGCCTTCCTGATCATGGTGGTCTTCATGATCGCTTACCTGGCGTACAAGACGACTACGCCGGGCATCGTGGTTTTTCCCCTGGTTTTTTTGCTGACCTTCGTGGCCGCCGCCGGAGAGCAACCGCTGGTGTTCACCTCGGACGTGGCAAAAAAAGGCTGGCTGGCGGTGCACATTCTGATGATCTTCACCGGATATGCGGCGCTATTCCTCAGTTTCGGCGCGAGCCTGCTTTACCTGATGCAGGAACGGGCGCTGAAGTCGAAGAGCCCGAATGGAATGTTCTCCCGCTTGCCCGCGCTGCAGGTGATTGACGACATCGGTTACCGCTCGCTCATGCTTGGATTTCCTTTCATGACGCTCGGCCTGATTGCGGGTTCGGTGGTGGCAGAATCCACCTACGGACGCATTGATTTCTTCGATCCGAAGATTCTGCTCTCGGTGCTCATGTGGGCGGTGTATCTGCTCATGGTGTTCATGCGTTTGAATGCTGGATGGCGTGGACGCCGCGCCGCTCTGCTAGCGAGCGTAGCTTTTGTGGCGGCGATTGTGGCGTGGATTTCGAACTATTTCAGCGGAATGCACAGGTTTATCGCCTCATGAAATTTCAGCTCATTGGCGTGAACCACAAGACGGCTCCAGTCGAGGTGCGCGAGCGGCTGGCGATTCCGGAGTCGCGCCTGCCGGAGGCGTGCAAGAAGCTGGCCGAGCATCCGTCGGTTTCCGAGGGCATGATCGTTTCCACCTGCAATCGGGTGGAGTTTATCGCCAACATGAAGAATGGCACGGGCGACCTGCGCGAATTTCTGCGCGAGTATTTCGAGGTCGATCCCGGCCAGTTTGAAACGCATCTTTACGAGTTCTGCGAAGACGACGCCATCCGGCACATCTTTCGCGTGGCCGCCAGCCTCGACTCCATGGTCGTGGGCGAACCGCAGATTTTGGGACAGGTGAAAGAAGCCTACGCCACGGCGCGCGCGGTGGGGGCGGTGCGAGCGCAGCTCGATCAATTGCTGACGCGGGCCTTTGCCGTGGCCAAGCGAGTGCGAACGGAAACGGCGATCGGGTCGTCATCGGTTTCGGTCGCTTCGGTCGCGGTAGAGCTGGCAAAGAAGATTTTTGGAAGCTTGAACGGCAAGAGCGTCTACCTGGTGGGCGCTGGGAAGATGAGCGAACTTTCGGCGCGGCATCTGCTGGCGCACGGCGCAGAGTCGTTGTTCGTGGCGAATCGAACTTATGACCGCGCGATTCGTTTAGCGCAAAAATTCGATGGGCAAGCGATTGAGTTCAGCCGGCTTTACGAGACCTGCGACCGCGCCGATATCGTAATTACTTCGACCGGCTCGCCGCATTTTATCTTCCGGCCTGAACATGGCGCAAAGTTGATGGCGCTGCGCAAGAACAAGCCCATGTTCTTTATCGATATTGCCGTTCCGCGCGACGTCGATCCGGTGATGAACGAGATCGACGGCATTTTCGTCTACGACATTGACGACTTGCAGCAGGCGGTGAGCACGCATGTTGCCGATCGCAAGAAGGAAGCAGAAAAAGCGGAGGCGATCGTTAACGGCGAAGTGGCGAAGTTCCATGCGCGCCTGCAGACATTGGACGTGGTGCCGACCATCGTAAGTTTGCAGGATCACCTGGAGACGATTCGTCAGGCGGAGATCGACCGCGTGCGCGGACGCCTTGGCGCGATGACCACCGAACAGGAGCTTGCGGTGGAAGCGTTGACGCGTGGCATCGTCAACAAGATCATGCATACTCCGATCAGCGCATTGAAAACGGCGGCGCGCGATCCTGAATCGACGACTGTCATCGATCTGGTGCGGCGGCTTTTCAACCTGCACGATGAGGCGAAAGAAACCATCGCGGCGAAGGCGACTCGATCATCCGATTCCGGCAAGGGAGCGCAAAACTGATGGCGCGCCTGCGCATCGGATCCCGCGGCTCGCAACTGGCGCTCTGGCAGGCTCATCACATCTCCGATTTGCTGCACGGCCAGGGGCACGCTGTAGAACTCGAAATCATCAAAACGACAGGCGACAAGATTACCGACGTGGCCCTGGCGAAGGTCGGCACGAAGGGCATGTTCACCAAGGAAATTGAAGAGG
>JASHOU010000056.1 GCA_030038475.1 Terriglobales bacterium
TCGCCGTTGGCGGCGGCTTCGAATATATCCGGAAGCGCCTGGGATTCGAGAACGCGCGCGAATTGGTGTTGCCATCGCACTTCGATTATCAGAACCAGGCAATCTTTTATGTTCCGTCGGATCTGCCAGATACGCGTGCGCCGCAGTTTGTGACGAAGGCAGCGGAGTGCGTTCGCAACATACTTGAAATCACATGCGGTCGCGCATTTGTCCTTTTCACCAGCTACGCGCAGATGAACGAAATCTACGAACGCCTGCTCGGGATTTTGGAATTTCCCATGCTCAAGCAAGGTGACGCGCCAAAATCGGCGCTGCTCGAGGAGTTTCGGCTTACCCCCAACGCCGTGTTGTTTGCCACATCTTCATTCTGGCAGGGCGTGGACGTGCAAGGGGAGCAGTTGAGCTGCGTCATCATCGACCGCTTGCCATTTGCCGTGCCGAGCGATCCGGTGGTCGCGGCGCGGGTGAAGGCCATTGATGCGAGCGGCGGCAACGCGTTTTTCGAATACCAGGTGCCGAGCGCGGTCATCACGCTGAAGCAGGGATTTGGCCGGCTGATCCGCTCGTTGCACGATCGCGGATTGCTGGCGCTTCTCGATAACCGGATTCTAAAGAAGCAGTACGGGCGCGTGTTTGTGGAAAGTTTGCCGAATTACACAAAGACGACAGATCTACGAAGAGTGGAGAAGTTTTTCGGGCTGGAGGAGATTCACAGATGAAGGAGACGGACGGGCGAAAACGCCCGTCGCTCCACCGGAATTAATTACTCTTCCGCTGCTTCCTTCGCGACCACCACTTTCAGGTGCGTGGCCACATCCTTGTGCAGTTTGACGGCAATGGTGAACTCGCCGACGGTTTTCAACGGCTCGTGCAGTTGGACCTTACGGCGATCGATGTGAAAACTCTTTTTCTCGAGCGCCTCGGCGATGTCGCCGGCTGTAACCGATCCGAAGAGCTGATCGTTCTCTCCCGACTTGCGCGTGAACGACACTTCGATCCCTTCAAACTGCTTGGCGAGCGCCTCGGCTTCCGACTTCTCTTTGGCTGAGCGGCGCACGGCGGCGGCTTTCATCTGCTCGATGACCGTCTTGTTGGCGACGGTCGCCTCGATCGCGAGTTTCTTGGGCAGCAGAAAATTCCGCCCGTATCCTTCGGCGACTTTCACCACCTCGCCGCGATTGCCGAGCTTCGGCACGTCTTCTTTCAGAATGACTTCCATGATGGATAGCTCCTAGCTACTAGCTGTTCGCTTCTAGCTAAACAAAGCTACAGACCATTTTCGCCAATGGCTGGAAGCTAGGAGCTAGAAGCGGCTTTTCTTACTGCACGCGGCCGGCGAAGGGCAGAAGCGCGATGTTGCGCGCCTGCTTGATGGCTCGCGACAGACGGCGCTGATGCGGCGTGCACACGCCCGTCAGCCGCCGCGGAGTGATCTTGCCGCTCTCCGCGATGAACTGCGCCAGCAGACGCACGTCTTTGTAGTTGATCGCTTCGATCTTTTCGACGCAGAACTTGCAAACCTTCTTGCGCCGAAAGAACCTGCGGCCGCCTTCGCGCGGACCACCCGGTCCTCCGGCTGGACGCGGACCGCGCGGGCCGCCGCGATCGGGCCGGTCACTACGCTCTGGCCGACTCTCACCGCCTGCCGCGGCGGGTGCTTTTGTTTCTTCTGCCATAATGCTCCTGCTTTCTCAGAAAATTTGGTTGCGGAAAATTGATTGCGGACCCGCGGGATTCCCGTTTATTCACGGTTAATCGCCGGGTATCGCAACCGCCGCTAAACCGGCGCGGAGGCCGGTGTTTCCGCGGTTGCTTCCGGCGTGGCCGGTGTAACGGGCGCCGGGTGAGCGCTGGCTTTTCGCTTCGAGTCGCGGATCTTCTTGATCTTCTCCTGCCGCTTCAGTTCTTCGTCGGTCCGCACGGTGAGAAATTTGATCACCGGCTCGGTTACGCGCAGCCGACGCTCCACTTCGTGCACGATGGCGCCGCCCGCATCGATCATCAGCAACACAAAGATGCCGTCGTTGAACTTGCCAACTTTGTAGGCGAGACGGCGCTTGCCCCAGACCTCGCTCTTGGCCGTTCCGCCGGCCGCACTCACCGAAGATTCGAGCGTGGCAATCAGTTTATTCAAATCCTCGTCCACCATGTCTGGGCGGACGATGAACATTACTTCGTAGTTACGATTCATGCGTTATCTCCAAAAAATCTGTCGATGGTCGTTCGAAGTTTGCTCACGACCATCGACTGACGGCCAACCCTCACTCGCCCGGCTCGTTTTTGCGATTGAACCGGTTCATTGCCGCTGCCGGCCCGTCTTTCAAAATCACTTCAACCGCCTGCGCGGCTGTGTCGAGCACTTCATCCACAAGTTTTTCCTGCGCCTTGCGAAACGGCGTTAACACGTACTTCACGCCATCTGTGACTTTGCGGTCAGGCGCAATTCCCAGCCGGATTCGCAAGATTTCATCCGTGCCGAGCGCATCCAGAATGGATTCCATTCCGTTGTGTCCCGCCGAACTTCCTCGCTGCCGGATGCGAATCGTGCCCAGCGGCAAATCAAGTTCGTCGTAAATCACAATCAGATCGCGGCTCACATCGACCTGATATTCCGCAACCAGTTCCCGCACCGAAAGCCCACTCAGATTCATGTAGGTTTCCGGTTTCGCCAGGAGCACCGGCTCCTTGCCAATCGTCGCCCGCGCCGTGAGCGCCCGGCATTGGCGGTTTCGTACTTCAATTCCCAAGTCGTTGGCGATCCGATCGATCGTCAGGAAGCCGAGATTGTGCCACGTGAACTGGTACTCGATTCCAGGATTGCCTAAACCGACGATCAGTTTCACGCGGAATCGCTCTTCGCTTTTAGCTGTTGGCTCTTAGCTAAGGCTAAAAGCCAAATGCCAAAAGCTATTTCTTTTCTTTCTTCTCGGGCTTCTCAGCTTTCTCGGGCTTCGCTTTGCCCTTGGCCTCGCCTTCGGCCTCTTCCTCACCCTCGACTTCCTGCTTGCCCTTCTTGATGACTTCGGGCTCCGCCGGAGCCGCTGCCGCTTCGGCCGCCGCAGCTTCAGGCGTGGTAACCACCTCTTCCTTCACGGTGGTGATGTGCGCGATCATCTGATCTTCGTCGGTGAGGAACTTCAGCTTCTCGCTGTGCGGCAGGTCCTTCACCCGCACTTCTACGCCGAACACGAGATGGCTGATGTCGACTTCGATGTTTTTCGGAATATCCGACGGAAGGCACTCAATTTCAATCTCACGCAGCAGTTGCTCGAGGATGCCGCCCTGCGTCTTCACGCCCTCGGCTTCGCCTTTGAGCACCACCGGAACCGTGA
>JASHOU010000057.1 GCA_030038475.1 Terriglobales bacterium
TTTCGGCATCGCTCGAGGTTTGCAATCCGAGTTCTACCGTTCGCTCCTCTAGTTCTCCATTTGCGCTCACCGCAAAAACGGTGGTTCGTTCGCCTTCGTGATTCAAAGCCTGCACCGGGACGGTCAGAACGTCGTCTCTCCGATCCAGCGAAAGCTGCGCATCGGCATAGAGACCCGGCAGCAAAACTCGCTCGGGATTGGGAACATCCACTTCGGTGTGCATGGTGCGGGTGTCTTCGCGCACATCGACAGAGAAGCGCGCCACTTTGCCTGGAAACGTTCG
Source organism: Terriglobales bacterium (assembly GCA_030038475.1). Taxonomy (GTDB): domain Bacteria; phylum Acidobacteriota; class Terriglobia; order Terriglobales; family Acidobacteriaceae; genus Acidiflorens. The sequence continues at coordinate 284 of JASHOU010000057.1, forward strand.
GTTCAGCGAGGGCACGTGAACATCCACGTGATCGCCAACCTTGATGTACCGGACATACGATTCGGGAACGGGAATGACCAAACGGAACAAGTCATCTTGCGAAAGCCGCACGATCGGCATTGCCTGCGTGCTCGAGCCCGTGCCGGCCTGCACCAGCGTGCCCAGGTTCGCGTAGCGCTGCGTCACAACTCCGGAGAACGGCGCAGTGATTTTCGAATAATCGAATAGGCTTTGATCATGCACCAGCTTTGCCTTGGCTACAGCGAGCTGGCTTTGGGAAGCCTCCAGAGCCGCCTGGCCAGCCTCGACCTGAGACGAAGCCGCAAGATCTTTTCCCTGCGCGTCATCGACTTCCTGCTGCGCGACAATTCCCGGCTGGCTCTGGAATACATTGTTCAAGCGCGTGAATTCCAGGTGCAGCGCCGTGTACTGCGCCTCATAGCGTTTCAAGTCGTGCTCGGCCCGGTTGACTTGGTCGTTCGCATTCTTGATCGCCGCCTGATCTTCATCGAGCTGTGCCGCCAGTTCCGGGATCTCGAGCACCGCCATGACCTGGCCGGTCTTCACATGTGTCCCATAGTCGACAAATAGCTTTTTGACGAAGCCGGATTCTTTAGCGTAGACATCGATCTCCTCGAACGGCACTAGCTCGGAAGACAAAGTGATCTGCCGCCCCAGCGACTTGCGCACAACTTTGGTTACGCCGACGGTAATCGCTGGCTCCTGAACATGCGCGCTCCCAGAGCACCCGACGAATGCGGCCAGCAAAAACACAAGGCCAGCCAGCAGGACCAAATTGACGACTCCGGTCGCGCGCCTCGACATTCGTCCCGTTGTTTTGCTGCTTTGATTCATCGAGTTCTGTTCACTAGCTTTTACGGGCATCGCCCGCCAGCAAATTCTTTTGAGTGCAAGTTTGGAGACCATCACCGCCCTGTCGCTTTCAGCATTTCGTCTAACTTGGCAACGGAGAAATCACTGGACCGGCAAAAATCGATCACGGTGCGTTCCGACTGCTGCAATCGGGAAGCAGCGTCTGGAATTTTTGTTGCGAAATCCATAGGAATCGTTAGCACACCGTGGCGATCGCCGTGCAGTAAATCTCCGCGGTGGACCTCCATGCCACCGATCGTTACAGTGGCTCTCAAATCGAAAATGTGAGCATAAGCATGAGAAACCGCGACGTTCCCGGCAAATAGATAGAGGCCCATGGCGCGCAGCTCGGGCAAATTGCGCACCGCGCCATTGGTCAAGCAGCCGATGCATCCCAAAGCCTTAAGAATGGCGGCATCCATCTCGCCGACGAATGCGCCGCGGCCCGGCGGATCGTCCAGATCCTCCAAAACCAGAACGCGAGGCTCGGGAATTTCGAGGATGCTGTTCCAGAAGGTGGTCCGATCGTGAAAACTTTCGCCGATGATCGGCGGCTCCTCACTCCGAAGTCGAGCAGTGGCCGCATATCCAACCATGGGAACGTCTCGATCTGGATACATGCGGTGAATGCTGCGATCGGTAAATCCCGTGTTCCGCAGCCGGGCATGAAACGTCTCAATGGCATTCGAGATTGTGCAGGTGCTGAACCGCCGAAGAGCGTCGAGGTCTTTTTCCGCCGGCAAAGACTTAGTGGCCACGTCCACTCCTTTCGCGTAGAAAACTAAATTTTCATAGGACGAATTTTCGAGGAAAATCCGACGCCCGATTGCCATGGAACCACCGCGGTGAGCGTGAACTTGATGCTCCGATGTCCGGGAACGTTGTCCGGAATCTCAAACTGGCCCGGAAGTGATCCATGCACGCGGGCACCGTGTTCCAGCCATACCCCATCCGTCAACTTATACGGCTGGAATTAAATTCAATAGATTAGCGATTTGCCCGCAAAGAAGCACTAAGAGTCAGCAGGAAGGTGGAGGCCGGTTATAAAGCCATGTCTCGGAACTCAGGCTCTTAAATGAGATTACCAGCGCGACCGCAAAGAAAGAAGAGCGAGGCGGTCGAAAAAGCGTGGGATTAGAGGTTGGATCTCTCCATTGCAGCGCATTGCGAAGCAGATTCTGACGCTTGGCGTCCGGAGATTGGGATTTTACCGTGGTCGCTTTTTGTATTTCCGCACCGGATAAGGTGAAGCGGGTAGCAAGGCTGGCCGTGAGCGAGCAGATAGCTAAAACAATAAGCACAACTCGGCAGCAAGACCAGAAGCTCATTGGATTGCGAGAGTAATCGAGCATCGGTAGTTCAGCTGGCTTCGCCGAGCGAAGACGAGCGAATTATACATGATGGCCGCTGGGCGCGCTGACAACGCACGTCACAAATGCTCGTCAAGGTATTTTGACGCGCCGCGGAACGATTTGGGTTGTGTGTGCAGGCAAAGCGATTGCGATGAAAACCCTCGCGGCGTTTGGTATCTTTATGAGGGCCGCGGCATTCGCAAACTAACTTCATGGAAATTCTCAAGAAACTTTTTGAGCAGCATTTCCATTCGCCGGTTGAGCGAGTACAACCGCTGCAAGGCCAGCTTGGCGGATCGGGGCGAAAGATTGTTCGGCTTTCGAACGATGACCGGAGTGCGATTGGCATTCTTTATGACGTGCGCGAAGAGAATATTGCCTTCCTCGAATTTTCGCGGCACTTTCGGCACCATGGCCTGCCGGTGCCGGAAATCTATAGCGAAAATTTGAGCCAGGGCGCTTATCTAGAAGAGGACTTCGGCGACACCACGCTCTTCCAGTTTCTCTCCGAGCATCGAAACGGACTTGCCATCGCGCCCGAGGCCGTTGCCGCGTATCGCAAAGTGGTCGCGATGTTACCGCGTTTTCAAGTCGAAGCCGGGCGCGACTTGAACTATGCCCTGTGTTACCCGCGAGCCAGTTTCGACCGCCAATCGATTACCTGGGATTTGAATTACTTCAAATATTATTTTCTGCGGCTCGCCGGCATCTCGTTCAACGAGCAGGCGCTCGAAGACGATTTCAGCTCGCTGACAACATTTCTGTTGGACGCGCCCCGCGATTATTTTCTCTATCGCGATTTCCAGTCGCGCAACATCATGCTGCGCGAAGGCGAGCCATTTTTTCTCGATTATCAGGGCGGTCGCAAAGGCGCACTGCAATATGACATCGCTTCTCTTCTGTTCGATGCCAAGGCCGACCTGCCGCCGGAACTGCGGCAACAGTTGCTCGATCATTATCTGGAAAGCTTGGCGGCTTTCCTCGATTTCGATCGCTCCGATTTCATGCGGTTTTACTACGCTTACGTTTATGTCCGCATCATGCAGGCGTTGGGTGCTTATGGTTTTCGCGGTTTTTATGAACGCAAAGAACATTTTCTGCAGAGCGTACCCTTCGCCCTGAGGAACCTGCGCTGGCTGCTTCACAATGTTGAGTTACCCATCACATTGCCGGCACTGATGGAAGCGTTCAAAGGCATGGTTGCCTCGGATAAGTTGCAGGGCTTGAGTTCCGAGCCGGAAACATTGACCGTGCGCATCTTCAGTTTTTCGTTTCATCGAGGTTTGCCCCAGGATGAAAGCGGAAATGGCGGCGGATTTGTGTTCGATGGACGCAGCCTTCCCAATCCGGGTCGCGAAGAGCGCTTCAAAGCCCTAACTGGCAAGGATGCAGCGGTGATCGAATATCTCGATCGACAGGAGAGCGTCCGCCAGTTTCTTTCGAGCGCAATCTCGCTCGTGGATGCGAGCGTCAGCACGTATCTGCAGCGCAGCTTCAAACACTTGATGGTTTCATTCGGCTGCACCGGCGGCCAGCATCGCTCGGTGTATCTGGCGGAGCAATTGGCAAAACATTTACGAAGCAAGAATGGAGTAGAGGTAGTGGTGCATCATCGCGAGCAGGAGCAGCTCAATCCATGAAGGCGATGGACCGATGAGGGCGATGATTCTGGCTGCCGGATTGGGCACGCGCCTGCGGCCGCTCACCGACCATCGTCCCAAAGCGCTGGTTGAAATCAATGGCCGCACATTGCTCGAAATTACGCTTTCACGCTTGCGTAGCTTTGGCGTTCGCGAGGTGATCGTCAACGTCCACCACTTTGCCGACATGATGGTGGATTACTTGAAAGCGAATCACGATTTCGGCATGAGAATTAAAATTTCACGCGAGGAATCGCTGCTTGACACTGGCGGAGGACTCAAGAAGGCAGCACCTTTTTTTTTCGAGGATTCCAAGCCTTCGGCCAGCCGCGCTGACCATCCATTCATTACCCACAATGTCGATGTTCTTAGCGCGATTGATCTCGCGCGGCTGGTGCGATTTCACATTGACAATCAGGCTCTCGCGACCTTGGCAGTGCAGCAACGCAAGACTTCTCGATACCTGTTGTTCGACAATCAGCTTCAGCTCTGCGGACGGCGATCGGGGAACGATCCGCCGGAGATGATTCGAGATTGCGGACAGGCGGAGGCGTTGGCATTCTCCGGCATTCACGTTATCTCTCCGCGTCTTCTTACGATGATGAGTGAAGACGGTGCTTTCTCCATCATCTCTACATATTTGCGTCTTGCGGCCCAGGGCGAGAAGATTCTCGCCTTTCGCGCCGATCAGTATTATTGGCGCGATCTCGGCAAGCTGGAGAATATTGCGCAGGCGACCGAGGATTTGAAGCACAAAATCATTGCACAATAGCTCGCCGTCGCTAAGCGGTCGAAGGGCCACGCTACGTGCTTTTTGAGACCTTCGGAACGACCGACAGAGCAGGACCTTTCTTGTGTTTCTTTTTCGAGTTTGATCGTTTGGCTTTCGACGGTTCGCCGACGATGTCGGCAACGGATGTGCTTTCCAGAATCTTGGCGGCGGCGTCACGTACCTCTAAAAATACGCTATAGAGTGCGCGGTGGTCGGGATCGGTTGTGATCAGGCTGCGGAGTTGATCTGCATCTCCAAACGGCGCGAGCGGGCCATCGACCAGGCGAATGACCTCGCTGAGTTTGATCTCTTCGGGAGCGCGCCGCAGGCGGTATCCGCCCTTGGCGCCGCGCACGCTTTCAACGATGCGCGCGTTCTTGAGCTCCAGCAAAATCAGCTCAAGGAACTTTTCCGGCAGATCGCTTTCCATGGCGATGTCGCGGATCTTGACCGTTTCAACTCCGTAGCGGCGGCCAAGCGTCATAATCGCTTGCAACGCGTAAAGCCCTTTTTGCGAAATCTTCACTTCCGATCCCCGTGTGGCTGGTTTTTGTTATCTCTGCTGCTCCTGAACGCGGCGCAGCTTCTGCCTTCGACGTACTCTAGTGCGACTGCAGCCGCTTTGCAACTAATCTTATCGGGTGATCTCAGATGGGTAATCTCAAATGGAACCAGCAAATGCAAACGCGCGTTTTACCCCACCCTACTTCCATTGAATTACCCCGGCTTCCGCGCACGCATCCAGATAATCGGCGACAACACTCACCGGCAACGGTCCGTACTCGGCTGAAACCGCGTCACGTATCTCACCCAGGGTGCGCTTGCCATTCACAAAGTTGACAATCTCGTAAGCATACAGCTCTGACTGGTCTTGCGCATGCAGCATCCGTGACGCTTCGGCATTCATCAGTTTGATTCTCCCGAAGCGCTCCCTGCCAAGCCGCGTCAACAAAACATCCTCATTCTGGTAGGTCAGCGGTCCGAATTCTCCCACACGCACGGGCACGCGTTTCGCTTCGGGAGCACTGGCCCAGGGCGCGCGGGGTGCGGTTCCTGTTGCTCCTCGCAGCTCCGCCTGCACGTCGATCCATGCCTGGAAGGTTGCCGCTTGTTCCCTGAGGGCTTTCGCTTCCTCAGCGTCAGCGTCCGCTCGTCCCCCGGTGAATTCGACGATCGAGTGCAGCGTAGCGCTCTCACCCAGCAATGCCTGATGCAGCAGATTGCGCGATTCATACCACGCAACGTCGGCGTCGAGTTGAGGCTCATTCACTAATTGCTGTGCCATCCCAAAGTTTTGCGCGAGGCGAGCTTCGGTTTTGGCGGCCAAGAATGGCAGCAGTACGGGAAGCCGACCCGCGTCGAGACTGGCATAAACATATCCCGAAGCCGTCCCGAGCAGCGCCACCCGGCGCAGCTTTGTCGCGTCGATCTCGTCCAGACTATCGTGGTCGGTGTGAATGTAAATATCGGGCCAGTCGCGAAGATACAGCGATGGGACGGCGATAGTTGAAGAATCGTAGTCGTCGTGATCGCTGCCGCTGGCGTAGGGCGTCACGTCGGCGAAAAGTTCGTTGCGCGTGCCTTGTGCGCCGGCACGGGTTTCAACAATGCCCGCATCGGCCAAGGTTTCTCCACCCGCATATCCGCTAGCGGCGGTGCGAATCGCATCGAGAAACGTCACGCCAACATCGGTCACAAAGCTGGGCAACGACCACGGCGTGCCGGTGAGATGAAACACGGATTTGTTCTTGAACGGGTCGCCGCCCACCATATCCATGTGGATATCGGCGCGCAGGCGCTGGCGAGTCTCTGGGTGGCTGGCGAGAAATGCCATCGTTCCTTCGACCTCCGGCCCCCAGATAAACCGCAGCGTGCGCAACGGCCTCGGCAACTTGCCCGAATCGATCAGACGTTGCAGCATCCGCGCCGATTCAAGGATGGTCACGCAACCGCTGCCGTTATCGTTTGCGCCGGGACGCTCATGATCGAGATGACAGCTGTAGACAATTTCCCCGGCAGCCGGGTCCGTGCCAGGAATCGTTGCGGTGACAACCGTCCAATGACCGGGGACGACCGTCGCTTTCACGTGAGCATTCAGGATTATGGATTCGCCGCTTCGCAGGCGCGCGCGCAGCGCTTCGGCAGTTTGGTGGGAGACCATGAAGGCGAATCCGGATGGCTGGCGCGCATTCAGGTGACCCCAGCGAACCACGGTTGTGTCGAGGCCCGACCACGCCGTCGTCTGGTTGGGCATATCGCTCACAATGCCCGCCGCGCCATGCTGCGCAATTGCCAGTTCTTGTACCCGAGCCAGAACGCCATCGGCCAGCACGATTTTGCCGCGCACGTCTTTATTGCCCGAGTAATCGGCTTCGCTCGCACCGTTGCCGACGTCAACCATTTCGGTTTCCACGTCGGCGCTATGACTGTAGTCGGCGAGGCGAATGGGATCGGTGCTCCAGTCGCCAAGAAGAAGATGTTGTGGACGAACTTCCCACAGCCGCGTCTCTTCAACTGTCCATGCCAGGTAAGAGCGCATCAGACCATAATTCTTCGAGCCATCGATAGGGAACTGCTCGCTATGGGCGTCGGCAAGTCCATATTCGCGTGCTCGTTGCAGAATAAATTGCGCCGCCTGATCAAATTCTGGAGTCGTCGGCACACGATGTAGCGTAGTCAGGTATCGCAGGTTCTCATAGGGAGCGGCGCCATTGGACTCGTCGCGCAACGTGACCCACTGGGAAACTGTGAGAAATGGCTGTTGGGCAAATGCACCGAGAGAGGAAAGAGCAATCAAGAACCAGATCAATCGAAGGCAGCGCATAGGACAACGAGGATAGCACCAGCAAGCTATTGCGTTGTCACCATCTTTAATGCGGTCTCGCCAACTTCGTCGTGCGCCTCGCCCTCGAGACAAACGCGATGCCACAATTCGAGATTGAGCAACCGCCAGATGCGGTCGTAATTGTCGCGATGCTTCGTGTGATGTTCTTCGAACAGCTCTTCGATCGCGTCCCGCCGGAAATAGCCGCGATCGAGGCTGCGCGCTTCCAGCAACAGCTCGTGAATCGTCTCCAGGCGCGGCCCGGCGAGCCAGCCGCTCCACGGTGTCGGGAATCCCATTTTTGTCCGGTAAAGAATCGAGTGCGGCAGCAGGTCTTCGACAGCCTTTTTCAAGATCCGTTTACCGGCTAATCCACCAATTTGCACTTCCCGCGGAATCCGCGTTGCAAACTCGACCAGCATATGATCGAGAAACGGCACTCGGCTTTCGATCGATGCGGCCATGCTCATGTTGTCCTGCTTCATGAGCAGTTCAACGAGGTAAGTCTTGATGTCCGTGTAGAGCAAGCGCTGCAGCATTTCGCCCGAAGAATGGTTCCAGTAATCGAGCACATGGTCATAGGCGGCGCTGGGCGGGTCTTCGCGCGCGAACTCCCCGTTCAGCAATTCATTTTGCTCGCCTTCGCCGAAGGCGGAGAAAAAGTTATCGAAATAAAAAGAGGCCCACGAGTTTCCGTCTTTGCCAAGAAAAGTGTGTTCCAGCTTGCGGCGCAGGTTTGCCCCAAGCAGCGGGGAGTTCGCGATGGCGTCGCGCAAACCCTGCCGCAAAAAGCCGGGAACGATGCCTCGATAAACGCGATCGAACGCCGCATTTTTTACGGTGAAAGCGTACCGGGCGTAGCCGGCCAGAGTTTCATCTGCGCCCTCGCCGGTGAGCACCACTGTAACTCTCGCGCGCGCGAGGCGAGCGACAAAATAAAGCGAAACGCTCGACGGCCACGTGATCGGCTCATCTTCATGCCAGATCAAATGCGGCAGAGCAGAAAAAAAATCCTGCTCGCTGACCAAAACCTCGTGATGCCGGGAACCGATGTGATTCGACACCCCGCGCGCAAAAGGCAATTCGCTGTAAGTCTGCTCGGTGTAGCCTACGGAAAAAGTTTCGACCGGCTCGCGGCGCAATTTGCTCATCAACGCCGCCACCGCGCTCGAATCCACGCCGCCGCTCAAGAAAACCCCCAGCGGCACATCGCTCATCAGGTGACTGTTCACCGCGCCTTCGAGTAACTCGCGATAACTCTGAACGTAATAACGCTCGTCGCGTGATTCGTGCGGCTGCGTGGCATTCAGGTCCCAATACTGTCGGATCTCTGCTCTGCCGTCCGGGCCGATCTTCATCGTGTGCCCGGGCATTAGCTTGAGAACTCCGTTATAGAAGGTCTCCGCGCCTGACAGATATCCGAACGCCAGATACTCCGGCAGGGCCACGCGATTGAACTCCGGAGAAATGCTGCCGTGCGCCAGCAGCGCTTTGATTTCCGAAGCAAACAGCAGTCGCTCGGCCGTCAGGTTGTAATACAGCGGTTTGATGCCCAGGCGGTCCCGCGCAATAAAGAGCGTCTTTGTGTTCCGGTTCCAGATGGCAAACGCGAACATACCGCGCAGGTGCTGCACGCAGTCTTCACCGTACTCCTCATAGAGGTGAATCACGGTTTCCGTATCGCTTCGCGTAGCGTAGCGGTGACCGCGGGCGATCAGGGGCTCGCGCAATGCAAGATGGTTGTAGATTTCGCCGTTCAACACGATCCAAAGCGTGCCATCTTCATTCGACATCGGCTGGTGGCCTCCGGCAACATCGACAATGCTGAGCCGCCGCATGCCGATGCCTGCCGCAACATCCGTGTAGAACCCTTCGTCGTCGGGTCCACGATGAGCGATCACCTGGCACATTTGGCGCAGAGCCGCCGAACTTGCCCGCGCGTCGCGTCCGAATTCAAAAATGCCAGCGATGCCGCACATCAGCGTTTCTCCACGTAAGGCAAAGAACCTTCTTTGGATGAATGATGACTCGATGAATCACGACTGGATGAATGACGACCGGATGAATCATGATTGGCTGAACCGTCATTGACTGAACCACGATTGACTGGATTATGGAGCAACTCCTCCGCTAGCGAACGCGAATCACCCGTCAATTCTTCAAACAGCGGCGTAAGACTAAATTCCTCTGGCGATGCATTAACAAGCGCTCCCTGCCTGCGCCACTCAAAAAATGCGCCTCCGGACGCCTGCTCCAGCTTAGGCCGATCGGTCTTAAGGTAATCCAGCTTAAGAAGAGGCTGTTCTTTCCAGACGACGTTCGACCCGCCGATCACGACCAGGTGTACGAGTTTCTCTTCTTCAAAACGGAAATACAGCACGTCGGCATCCGAAGACCACGGCCCCAAACCCCACTCCCGATCGCCGCTGGCAAATATGAGCCGGTGGCATTCATTATCATAATCGAGTTGGTACGCTTGCACCTCAGCGTGCGCCGTCCCGGCTATTGGAGTTTTGTTTTGTCGCACAAAGCTTGGGTTGTCACGTCGCGTATTCTCCTTGCGGATTGTGCCTGAGCGTGGCACCAATGCGGTGAGAATCTCCGCGGGCAGCGACACGCGCGCGTGACTGCGCACCAGCGGCGCGGACTGAAAAGCGCCATACGCCGGCGAAAGCAGGGTCTCGCTAACTTCCGTCGTCCAGCTTTTTGCTTCCGGCACAATGACGTTCAGCCACGGTTCGTCTGGAGCCGCACCGCCTCTCGCTACATCGATCAACTGCCAGCCGCTGCTCTGATCTTCATTTCGAACTTCGAGATCGGGTGCGAAGTGCCAGCGTATCTCAAGTTCATGCTCGGCTCGGCCCAGAGCCACGTCGCGCACCAACCACGGACCGCCGACAATCTTCAGAACGTGACGCCGGTGTACAACCGGATCGGCCAGCCGCTCATATCCATTATGACTGCCCACAAAATAGGTGAAGCTTTTCCCGGCGATCCAGTTTTCCGTTCTTGTGGTAGGAATCTGCTTCCATGAGAAAGGTTCACCGGCAACCGCCTGATCCATTCCATCCACGAGCATCGTGTTGTGCGCAGCGGCTCCGCGAAACCTGTTTCGCTCCGCCGCATCTTTCGCAATGTAGACGCCGCTCCCGGAGTCCACAAGCCATCGCCTTCCATTCACAGTAAGGCGCAGGCTGAGTGCATCGGCGTGCCCATGACCGGAGCGCCCGACGCCCTGCGGGCCGCCATCGACCATCATCACTTGCTCAAACGGCTGTGAATCTGCCATCACGTAAACGCCGCCGTCAGAAAACGCAATCGACCGCGGTTCCGTTGTTGCTCTTCCGCCCGCAAGTTCCTCAACCGCTCGTGCGCCAAACAGCCAGATCGCTTCCTCTGTCCGTCGCGCCGCAGAAAATTTGCGCGCATACATCAGCGCACCCAGGATCAGCGGATCGGTCATGTGCTCCGTGCGATTGCGCCGCGGATTCCACAACCGCCCGCCATCGTCGTCGCCGAAGCCCTCGGCCGGTCCCGCTTGCGCGAGCGCCGCGAGTACAGCTAACATTCGCTGCAACACCGCATCGTACGACGGTGAAATTTCCATGCCATTGCGAGCCGCAAGCAAACGCGCATACAAGAAAAAGTCGAGCGCATAAACGTGGTAATAGAGCGATTGCTCGAAGTAAACCCCATCCGGACGAACCTGCCGCTCCGCCTCGCGCAAAACAATGTCCCAGCCGGTTTGTTTCCAGCGCGCAGCGCAGCGCATCTGCGGGTACAGAGTGCCAAGAAAGAACAGCACAACCGCTTCGCCCAGCAGATGCGTGTTGGGGGAAAAATAAGTAGATAGATAGCGTTCAATGTAACGCCCATGAAGCGCAAGCGCCGGCAACATTTTCGAGCGGAGCTCGCAGATTGACGAACGAATCTGCGCGCGAAGCTCCGCCGCGCCACTCTCGCCGGCCAGCAAATGATCGACCCAGATCCACGACAGAGCGCGGAAGGCAACTTCAAGCGTGCTGGCCCAATTGATGCCCAACGGGTACGGATTGGCTTTGACCCAGCTACGCCATTGCGCCATCAGTTCGCGAACGTACTTCTCTTCTCCACCCAGCAGCCAGGCCTTGGCCAGTGTTACCAAGTGCTGATGCCGATTTAATTCCCACGTGACTTTATGGTCGCCAACGGCGGCAAAATCCAGAAACGGAATCCTGAACCAAGGAGCGAGCGGCGCGCGTTTGCCGTGCACCACATCGAGATGCCAGTCAATCTCGTCGCCGTAGTCGAGATTCTCGTAGCCGAGTAAGCGAAAACGATGCGCGCAGATTCCATCTGCCTCGCGGAGAATTTCCGCCGCTTCGTCGGGAAGATGTTTGCGCAACAACTGGGCGCGCTCTGAAACCTCGGTGTTTAAAAAAAAGAAATTTCCTATTTCGGCCGATGCATCGCGATTCAGCTGAATCGACCCATTCCGCACTCCCAACCGGTATTTGAACCAGTCGCTTCGCTTATGGAATGCTTGCTCCAGGCGCACGCGCACCTCTACCCAGTCCATTCGGCAGACCCGCGTCAGCTTGCTTTGCCATCCTGGAGCCATCCGATACCTCGCTTTAATCTTACATGCCGAAAAGGACGCGTCTGCCTATCGGTTACCGTCGTCACTCTCGCCAGTCGTGGCAAGCGATTGGTATAGTGCATAGTGCCACACAGTTGCATTCAGAAGTTTTATTTCCGGGAGAATTCTTTTGGGCTTGTCTATCAGTATTTTCGGCTTGGGATACGTCGGCTCGGTTTCGGCCGCCTGTTTCGCCTCGATGGGGCACAGAGTTATCGGCGTCGATATCAGCCGCGCCAAAGTAGAAATGATGGATTCGGGACGCACACCGATCATCGAGGCGCGCATGGGTGAGATGGTCGCCGATGCGCATCGAGCCGGCCTGCTTCGAGCTACCAACGACGCCACAGAGGCCGTGCTGAATTCTGAAGTCTCGTTTGTCTGCGTGGGAACGCCCAGCCTGAAAAATGGCAAGCTCGACCTCAGCCACATCGAGCACGTCGCGCGCGAAATCGGTGCTGCCATCCGCCAGAAAAACTCGCCGCACGTTTTTGTTCTGCGCAGCACAGTGCTCGCAGGAACCACTGAAACTATCGTGCTTCCCATCCTTGAAAAAGAAAGCGGCAAGCGATGCGGGCAAAGTTTTACGGTTTGCTACAACCCCGAGTTCATGCGCGAAGGCAGCGCGGTCGCCGATTTCATGAACCCGCCCTATACGATTCTGGGCGCGAGCGATGCGAATCATCTCGCGCCGCTTCGCGAGCTTTACAAGAACACTCCAGGCACGCTCTACGAAACGACAATTTCCGTCGCAGAAATGGTCAAGTATTTTTCCAACTGCTATCACGCCGTAAAGGTTGGCTTCGCCAATGAAATGGGAACGATGTGTAAGCACCTCGGTGTCGACGCCGACGCGGTCGCCAGAATTTTTACCTCCGACACCAAGCTGAACATTTCTCCCGCATATCTTTCTCCCGGATTCGCTTTCGGTGGCTCCTGTCTCCCGAAAGATTTGCGAGCGATCACCTACAAAGCCAGGGAACTCGACCTGAAGCTGCCACTGCTCGAATCGCTCACGCCAAGCAACGCCGAGCACGTGGACCGCGCGGTGGAAATGGTGTTGAGCACGGGAAAAAAGAAAATCGCGCAGCTCGGACTGAGTTTCAAAGCCGGTACCGACGATTTGCGCGAGAGCCCACAGGTGCAGTTGATCAAGCGCCTGCTGGGTGAGGGACTGGAAGTCAAGGTCTGGGACGAAGACGTCTCGCTCGGCCGCCTCGCCGGATCGAATCGCCAATACATCGAAGAAGTCATTCCCCACATCGGATCGGTGCTCTCGGCCGATCTGGAAGCTGTGCTAGCCCATGCGGAGGTCGTCATCCTCGGCAACAAATCAGCCAGCAAAGATCGGCTGGCCAAGCATCTTCGCCCCGAGCAGATTGTGATTGACCTCATCCATCTCGACAAGGCGCGGCGTCCGGAGGGCGTCAAGATCTACGAGGGAATCTGCTGGTAGGAATTTCTGCCGCGCACAGCCCAGCGACTTCTGCTGCGGCAGAGGCCCAGCAACCGCGTCTCTACCGATTACCATCCATGCTTCATCGCCCGCGCAAACTTAGCCACGGGCAGCGTATTCAGCACATCATCTTTGGTCAGCCAAGCCCTCCGCGCCTGCGTGATTCCAAAACGAATCTTCTCCATGTGCGAAGTATGGTGAGAGTCGGTGTTGATGACGATCTTCACTCCATGCTGTTTGGCCACCCGCAGATGAACGTCGCACAGGTCCAGCCGGTCGGGATAGGAATTCAGCTCCATCGCTACTTTGCGCGTCGCCGCGGCTTTCAGAACCGCATCGAGATCGAACTGGTAGGCATCGCGCCGTAAGAGTTGCCGTCCCGTAGGATGCCCAATCACCGATGTATTCGGATTGGCAATCGCTTTCTGCAGCCGATCGGTCATGGCGGCGCGATCCTGATTGAAATGGGAATGCACGCTGGCAATCACGACATCCATCTGTTCGAGCACCGAATCCGAGAGATCGAGCGAACCATCCGCCAGAATGTCGACTTCGATGCCCGCAAAAATGCGAATACCATCCAGCTCCTTTTCCGCAGCGCGAATCCTTGCGATGTGCGCAATCGCCCGTTCATCGGTGAGCCCATTGGCGAACGCCAGATTTTTCGAATGATCGGTGATCGCCATGTACTCATACCCGCGGTCTCGGGCGGCTTTGGCCATTTCTTCAATCGTGTTGCGGCCGTCGGTTTCAACCGTGTGCATGTGCACATCGCCGCGAATATCGCCCAGTTCGATCAGCACCGGCAGCGCATGAGCCGCGGCGGCTTCGATTTCTCCCAGATTCTCGCGCAACTCAGGAGGGATAAAATCGAGCTTGAGCTTGGCGTAGATCTCTTCTTCGGTCTTGCGCACGACTGGCGTTTCGTCCTCGACTTTCGCCAGGCTATATTCATTGAGCGTGAAACCCATTTTGAGCGCGCGCTGGCGCAAAGCCACGTTGTGCGCCTTCGAGCCGGTGAAATATTGCATGGCCGCTCCGAATGACTCGGGCGGCAGAAAACGCACGTCAACCTGCATGCCGTTGCGGTGCCGGAAGCTGACTTTGTTTTCGCCCTGTGCGATCACATCCATCAGCCCGGGAAAGCGGAGCAGATGCTCAATGATCTTTTGACGCGCCTTTGGTTCGCAGCAGGCTGGTCCGGTTACGAGAATATCGAGATCGCCAACCGTTTCGCGTCCGCGGCGCAGCGATCCGGCGGGCGTAACTTTTTCGATGCCCGGAGTCGAAAGCAAGTGCTCCGTCAGCTTTTCCGCCAGCTCTTCGGCCTTATCCAGCAAGAACCGTCCGCCGATCCGGCGATAATCTTCAATCGCCTTCAGCAGTTTCAGTTCATGCTTTTCGCCCATGCGCGGCAACGTGCGGATTTTGCCCTCCCGCGCCAGTTTCTCCACGCCTTCTAGATCGCACACCTGGTAAGCGCTCCAGATCAAAGCGATCGTCTTCGGCCCCAGCCCTTGAATTTTGAGCAGTTCAAGCATCGAAGGCCGGTATTTTTTCAGCAGCTCGGTGTGCGCCTCGATCACGCCCTCTTTGAAAAGCATCTGCAGATTGGCCAGCATGCCTTTGCCAATACCCGGAACTTCGAGCAGTTTTTTCGGCTCTCGAATAAGGTCGGCAACTTGTTGTGGCAGCGCCTCAATCGCTGCCGCCGCATTGCGATACGAACGGATTCGGAACGAGTCCTGTGCGTCGATTTCGAGCAGATCAGAAGTCTCGTAGAGCAGCGTAGCAATGGCTTTGTTGTCCATTTTTAGAAAATAAGGCTAAGGAAATAAGACTAACGAATCAGCGTAACGAAACAAGCCCAACAATAAAGTTAAACGAGTTAAGCAAAGAGGGCTAGGCGGGAGACGACAGACTGGCCTGCGGAAGTCAGACAAGCAGGCAATAAACGTCAATCGCAGTCACGAGATCTTGATCACATTCGCCGCTTGCGGGCCTTTCTGTCCCTGGACAATCTCAAACTCCACCTTATCGCCTTCCTGCAGGCTTTTGTAGCCCTCAGAGGTGATCGAGCTGTAGTGAACAAACACGTCGGGTCCATCGTCACGGCCGAGGAAGCCGTAACCTTTGGCATTGTTGAACCATTTTACGGTGCCTTTCAAACGTTCCACGTGCATCCCCTCCGTTTGCGGACTTCCCAGGAACGGCGCGATTTCAGGGAATCCGCAAAATGTGTAGGAATTGTGCTGCTCACCGAAGGTGCTGTCAAGGCTTATGATCACAGAGCAGTGGTCATGCGAAAGTTACCAGCTAAGTAATTACGGGAAGGTTAACTAACTCGCGGACCGGAGTAGTACAAACGGGAAGGGAACGACTCCCACTCGCCAGCGATGACATTATGCGGGCGCTTTAGCGCCTCAGGCGTACCGGCTCCGCGACAGCCACAGCGTCCCGCAGATCGTTTTGGCATCGCGAATGCGCCCATCGAGTGCCATTCGCTTCGCTTCCGACAAAGGAAAAAATCTTATTGCAATCTTCTCATCTGGCTCCGGCTTGGCTTTTCCAGCTTCGAGGCCGAGGGTGAGGTAGATAGTCATAGTTTCGTCGAGAAAACCCGGACTTACGTAAAAATGCAGGATTCGTTTCCATTTGCGCGCTGCATAGCCCGTTTCTTCGAGTAACTCGCGCCTGGCAGCGGTGAGCGCAGTTTCGCCATCGTCAATGCGTCCGGCCGGCAGTTCCCACATTATCGACTGCGCAGCATGGCGGTATTGGCGTTCTAGCAGAATGCGAGGCTCGGATTTGCGGCAAGCCTTCCCCGAGTGCTCGACAGCCAAAACTACAACGGAGCCGGAATGCCGAACGACGTCGCGGCGCGCGAGCACGCCTCCCGGTTCTTCCACTTCATCGGTGGTGACGCGGAACACCGGTCCGCGATAACTCACCACAGATGAGAGCACACGAGCGTGTTTTGATTTCGTTCCCGCCGATTTCGCCATGAGAACAATATAAAATATAAATGGAAAGGAATTAGGTTCGAGGTCTCAGGTCTCAGGGATTTAAGAACGGGACTTTTCCTAACCCCGAGACTTGAGACCTGTTATGCTGCGCCGGTGAGGCGACGACAGAGCGCGCGAACAGTGACGAGAAGGCCGGGAGCCCGAAAGCGCACCGTGGCGATTATAGGAGCGGGTCGCCTGGCAAGCTTTCTCGCTATGGCACTGCACGGCGCCGGTTTCATGATCACCGAGATCGTGACGCGAGACTTGCCGGGCTCAGGTCGGAGCGCGCGCTCTCTCGCCGCCAGAGTGGGAGCGCACGCCGTTACCGCAGCCTCAGCCGCGCTTGACGCCACGTTGCTCTGGTTCTGCGTTCCGGATAGCGCGATTCGCCGCGCCGCTTCGGATCTTGCGACTCGAATTGCGGCCATAACTGATGTTAAGAAAACACGCGCACCAAACCGCGAGAAGGAAGTTCGAAATAGAGTTCAAACTAAACCCCGCTTCGCCTTCCACTCGAGCGGAGCGCTTGCCAGCCGCGAGCTCGACCCTTTGCGCGGAGCGGGTGTCGCGGTGGCGTCAGTACATCCCCTGATGACGTTCGTCGCTGGAGCGCGTCCTAACCTCGCCGGCGTTCCTTTTGCCATCGAAGGCGATAACACCGCGCAGCGCGTGGCGCGTCAGATCGTCCATGCGCTCGGAGGCAAGAGTTTCTCACTGCCCGCGCCGCGCAAGGCGGCTTATCATGCCTGGGCCACGCTCACCTCACCACTGCTGTTGGCGTTTCTGGTTACGCTCGAAGAAGCTGCCCGCACCGCGGGATTCACGCGCGAAGATGCGCGCCGCAAAAGCCTGCCCATCCTCCATCAGACTCTGGCCAACTACGCGCGGCTTGGTCCGGCTAGGTCATTTAGCGGCCCGCTGATTCGCGGAGACGCAGAGACTGTGGAAAAACACCTGGCGGTGTTGAAGAAACATCTCGGAGCGCGCGAGGTCTACGTGGCGCTGGCTCGAGCCGCGCTGCGCGGATTGCCGGTAAAGAATCGCAATCGGCTTGAACGATTGCTGCGGGTTCGCTGAGCAGAATGCTTAATGCTGTCTGCGCTTGCTGAACAGGTGTCCCAGCTTTTCGCGCTTCGTCCTCAAATACTCTTCCGTATGCTCGGTGGGGGCGACTTCGCAGGGAACACGCTCGGTGACACGAATGCCGGCGCGCTCGAGCGCCGCGACTTTGTCGGGATTGTTGGAAAGCAGGCGCACTTGCTTGATGTCCAATGCCTTCAGGATCTCGACCGGCATGAAAAACTCGCGCTGGTCGGGCTTGAATCCCAGCCGCTCGTTCGCTTCCACTGTATCGAAGCCGCTGTCCTGCAGGGCATAGGCCTGCAGTTTCGCCATCAGCCCGATGCCGCGTCCCTCCTGCTGCTCGTAGATCAGGACACCCGCGCCCTGCTTGGCGATCACGGAAAGCGCCATCTCTAGTTGCTGGCGGCAATCGCATCGCAGCGAGCCAAACACATCGCCGGTCAGGCACTGCGAGTGGATGCGCACCAGTGGCGAGCCGGAGTGGACCTCACCCATCACCAGCGCCACGGCTTCTTCGCTCCTGCCCCCGTCACCCACCATCGATCCCCTGGTCGTAAACCCATGGATCAGGAAATGCCCCCACTGAGTAGGGAAATCCGCCGATGCCACTTGTTTTACCTTCGACGAACTCATGATTGAATTATAGCCTTCGCTTTCACGCGATAATTGATGTGGAATATCTTTGGTTTGGATGTCTTGGTGGCAGAGTGGTTTCGCTGTCCCGATTAAGAGCCACGAACTACCAAGCCACCGCCAACCGATTTGATCGCAGCTGCGAAATCGAGCGACGGCTGATAAAATCGAAGAGCAAACTCACCGCTTGATGGGGCTATAGCTCAGTTGGGAGAGCGCATCGTTCGCAACGATGAGGTCGTCGGTTCGAGCCCGACTAGCTCCACCATATTTTCGCGCTTGCAAACACTCCGCTAGCCAATCTTGTCACGCTTTGTCACACAGGAATTTCAGATCGGCTCGTTGGGAAGTTGTCTGACAACCTTGCCGAAGTGCGAGAAGACCGATTCGCCCAGTCGTGGCTGGGTAACAAAGTCAGGTACAAATTTTGAAGATGGATTTGGCGATCATCCCAGCAATCTGGGTCGATGAGCGGAATCGCCTGTCTTACAACAATTGACTTCCGATTTGCCTGTATTTACCCACCATCGGAGAGACTCGGGTCTCCCAACGCAATCGATACCTGCTGCTCCCATTGGGGATTCTTCGAGTTCGGCCGCATCCAGGAATACCGGATATCTGGTGCTGGGTTACTCTGTGTAGCCTACTACCGAATATCTTTTACTTTTTCACTTGCTCTTCATAGTACAATTTGTGCCTCGTCGTTCGCATCCGAGACCCAACGGCCGCAGGGAAGCCCGGTCATGCCGGGATTCTCGCGTATAACAAATCTCAGAAGGGGGAGAACCATGAAACAAATGATTCATTTGCCTCGAATCGCCCGCATCGTCGTGCTCGCTGTTCTAAGTGCGGCCTCGCTTTCTTCCGCCTTCGCCGGGGAAGCGGTCGATGGCATAGAAGCGCGCAACCAGGAGAACTGGCGCGAAGCCATCGCGCGGACGCCGGTACCTGCGGAAGGATGCTTCCAGGCCTCTTATCCGAGCCTGACGTGGAACAAGGTTGAATGCGTGGTCGCGCCCGCCATTCCGTACGTGCCCCGAACCGGAGCGATCAGTCAAACCGTAGGAAATGGCAATGATTATGCCGCCGAAGTCACCTCGGGGCCGATCAATGCAACCCTAGGCTCCTTCCCTAAGGTCACGGGAGTGACGTCGGAAACCGACCCTGGTGGGCTCGGCGCGAATGATTATTCGCTCCAGCTCAATTCCAATTTCATGAACACGGCGGCCTGCGATGGCGCCCGCGACCCGGCGCAGTGCCTGGACTGGCAGCAGTTCGTCTATTCGTCAGGTTACGAGGTAGCATTCATGCAGTATTGGCTGATCAATTGGAACAATCCCTGTCCCAGCGGGTGGTTCAGCTACAGCAACGATTGCTACACCAACAGCAACGGCGTGGGCGCGCCTCTGGAGGTGATCACCTCGCTCAACAGACTCAAGCTATTCGGCGCGAACTACGGGGGCGTTGGGGGCACAGATGAGCTGGTATTCAGTGCGGGAGTGCGTGCTTACAGCACCACAGGACCGGATAGCATCGTCGATCTTGCGACCGCCTGGACGGAGTCGGAGTTCAACATTGTCGGCGACGGCGGCGGTTCGGAGGCCAATTTCAACTCGGGCTCGTCCATCACGGTGCAGATCACGGTGTTGAATGGAACCAGGGATGTGCCGATATGCGCCGCAGATTCGGGAACGACAGGGGAGACCAATAACTTGAATCTGGGGAACTGCTCCGGAAAGGGCGGTCTCAGGCCCTATATCGAGTTCACCGAATCGAATTGAGGCGGTCGCAGCGGTGGCTGATGATCGACTCGCGGAGGGTGAGGAAGAATTCCCTCGGCCTGAAGTTTGCGGGTGGCCCGAATCGCTCCCCGCCGCGATCCTTGTCCGGCCTACCCTGTACAAATTCTGAAGATGGATTCGGGGCAACTTTCTGGCCCAACGCATAGACATCGGTTGCAGTCGTGACGGACTGACCGAAAAATTTTCCCGATGCAGCGCACTGGGGAGTGAAGCCAAACCGTCTTCGTGGGTGAGCAAGGTTGCGGTGCCCGTCTCGCCTTCGCCCTCGAGCAGTTTGGCGATCCCGGAGTCCAGCAGCGATCTAATGATTCCGTACGAACAAAGGAAAGGGAACAAATCTCAGTTTCTTTGAGGACGCCGTCGTTCGCAACGCTGAGGTCGTCGGTTCGAGCCCGACTAGCCCCAAACCCGCCATTGGATGCTGCCTCCCAGGGTCTCTGCCTCAACCGCCAAGTGCCAACAAGGTACAATGCCGCTGAGTCGCAATTCCCCACGGAGGCCTGTTGAAATCGGGTCGAGAGATACCGGAAACTATCGAATGGCGGCAACCGCCACGCCGCCGGAAGTTTTGGATCCTTCTCGGTTTCATCGCGCTTATCTTTTTCGGTAGCCGCACGGCGCTCTCGTATTACGTCGAATTGCTGTGGTTTGGCTCGCTCGGTTACGCCGATGTGTTCCGCAAAATGCTGAGCCTTCAGTGGGAGGTCTTCGCACTATTTTTCGCCGCCACATTCCTCATTCTGTATGGATGGTTCCTTGCCCTGCGGCGCTCATACCAGCACGATCTTCTCGATGGCGGCGTCATTTTTGTCGGCGGACATCCGCTTAAGCTTCCCGTTGACCGCATTCTGCGCCTGATCGTGGTCGTGGTTTCACTCCTCATCGCTGCCGCCACTGGCGCCGGCATGATGCAGGAATGGCCTGCATTCGCGCTCTATTGGTATGCGCCGCAGGCCACGGCCGCAGTTTTCGATCCAATTTTCGGCAGGCCGCTGCAATTTTATCTTTTCACTCTTCCCGCCTGGGAACTCCTTGCCGGCTGGATGCTCACGCTGGCTGTGATCGCCTGCGGCATCGCCGTCTTCTTCATTCTGATTACCGGAAGCACACGCGCTTTCGCCGGACGCCGCGGTGGTCCTATTCCACTGCCTTGGCGCGGACTCTCGATTGCATTCGCGTTTTTGTTGCTGATGATTGGGCTGCGTGTGTATCTCAGCCGCTTCGACGCTTTGTTTGAACAACACACAATCTTTAGTGGCGTCAGCTATACCGACGCGCACATCACGCTTACCGGACTGCTCGTGGTTTGCGTCGCACTCATTCTGGGCGCGGCCATCGCTCTCGTCAATGTTGTGTCGCCTCCGCGCGTCCGCTGGCTGGCCGCGGCAGTCGTACCCGCGATTGTTTGTTATCTTGGGCTGCAGATTGTCGCCTGGTATGTGGGGAACTTCATCGTCAAGCCGAACGAACTGGTTCGCGAGCGGCCCTACATCGCCAACAATATCGAATTGACGCGCCGCGCCTACGGATTGGATCGAATCTCGCAGCGCGAATTTCCCGCCGAGACCACGGCTGAGGCGGCCGATCCGGTCAACAACCAAGCCACGTTGCAAAACATCCGGCTGTGGGATTGGCGGGCGCTTCAGGATACTCTGCGCCAGATTCAGGAAATCCGCACCTACTACGATTTTCCCGACATTGACATCGATCGCTATGAGATCGACGGCGCAATGCGCGAGGTGATGCTCGCCGCTCGCGAATTGAACGTCGACAAGCTGCCCGAGAGCAGCCGTAACTGGATCAACGAGAAGCTGATCTACACGCACGGTTACGGTATCACCATGAATCCAGTAAACGGCTTTACGCTGGAAGGCCTGCCCACACTGATTCTAAGTAACATGCCCGTCCAGACCACGGTGAAGAGCATCAATGTAACTCGCCCCGAGATCTACTTTGGAGAACTTACTAACACCGACGTATACGTCAAGACGCGGCAACAGGAGTTCAATTACCCACAAGGGCAAACGAATAACCTGACGTCCTATGAAGGAAGCGGCGGCATTCTCATTGATGGCTTTCTGCGCCGCTTGCTTATCGCGGCTGACCTGGGAGATCTTGGAAAGCTCCCGTTCAGCGACGATGTCAACTCGCAAAGCCGGCTTCTGATGCGTCGCAACCTGCGCGATCGCGTAAATGCGCTGGCGCCGTTTCTCACTTACGAATCCGATCCTTACATCGTTGTCGGCGAGGATGGTCGCCTGTCATGGATTATGGATGCCTTCACCACCTCCGACACTTATCCGTACTCCAGCCATTACTCTCTAGGTGACAACGCTATCAACTACATGCGGAACAGCGTCAAGGTGGTCATCGACGCCTATGACGGCACTACTACTTTCTACGTGTTCGACGCGCAGGACCCAATCATTGGCGCCTACCGGGCGATGTTTCCCTCGCTGTTTAAGGATGTCTCGGCCATGCCGTCTACGCTGCGCAAACACGTACGTTATCCGGAGTTGTTGCTCAAGCTGCAGGCGGCCGTCTACGGCCTTTATCACATGACAGACCCCGAAGTTTTCTACAACCGCGAGGATCTCTGGACCGTGGCCTCCGAGGTCGGCATGGGCGAATCCGGCGAGCAGAGAACACAGGCCATGGAGCCGAATTTCGTCTTGATGAAACTGCCGGATGAAACCGCCATTGAGTTTGTCGGGATTCTGCCGTTCACACCTGCCAATCGCAACAATCTGATCGGGTGGATTGCGGGCCGCAGTGACGGTGCACAATATGGTACGTCGCTGGTCTACGACTTTCCGAAAACCAAGCTGGTCGACGGGCCTTTGCAGATCGAAGCGCGCATTGACCAGAACGCGCAACTCTCCGGACAATTGACGTTGTGGAATCAGCAAGGGTCGCATGTGCGGCGCGGAACACTGCTCGTGATTCCCTGCGGGCGCGCTCTGTTGTATGCGGAGCCTATCTACCTTCAGGCCGAGCGCAGTCCGATGCCGGAGTTGCGCCTCGTGGTGCTCGCGTTGCAGGACCGGCTCGCCTACGGACCAACCTTCGAATCGGCCATGAAAGCCCTATTTGGCGGAGAGCCCTCGTCCTTGAGCGCCGCCTCTGCTCCCGAAACCGGACGAAACGCAACAGCAGTCGCCGCGCCCACCTCTGCGACGGATCTGAACACGCTGATTTCCGGAGCGGCCAAAGACCTGGCCGACTATCAGAGACTGACCGCCGAGGGTAAACTTGGCGAGGCCGGCCAGAAACTAGAACAGCTGAAGCAGAAGCTCGATCAGCTCAACGCCCGTCAAAAATGAGCAGGTGGGGCATTGCACCTCACAAGCTGGTGTGCAGAATTTTTCCCATATCAGGACACCAGACCCTTTCAAGTACCTTTTTTGCAATGAAATTCCTTGTATAACTCTGCTAAGATGCACTGTGCTATATAACGGCTTCTAAACAACTTCCCCCGAGGCGGGTTTGGATGCCAAAATGCTCATTACAGTTGGCTCTCCCTCTCCGCCAACTAGCCCTAGCCCGGTAGGAGTGTAGTTTTGAACGACCCTGTTGTCAACCACGCGGCGAGTGGGAAGCGCGTACGGAGAAGGCGGAGCTGGTACCGGCGGCGTCTGCGCAGGCGGCGCATTCTAATCGGCGTTGTCTTTGCAGCGTTGTTCGCCGCGGCTGGCTGGCAAGGTCTAGCTAACTATTATTCCTCTGCATTCAATCAGACTTCTTCGGTTTTGTCTGACTCCTGGCTTCGTGGCAATAGCCGCCGCAACCTCGGGTCGATAGCGCAATCCAGCAGGCCCATTCGAAGGATTGCCCGCATTCCAGGTGTCTATCCCTATTCGGTCATTCCCGGAGGCGTGAAAGACGTTGAAGATCTGCGCTATGCGGCGCTGCGCGATTGGGTGGTTCGCCGCCATTTTGCCCGTTTCGATTACAGTCACGCCCATCTGGAGCGCACCACCGAACCGCGCGACGTTTATCTTTCGTATCGCATTCGCGATGCAGTCTACTGGACGCGCAAGAAAGTTCGTCTGCAGGCCGGGGAACTGCTACTGACCGACGGCAAAATTACCGCCAAGGCGCATTGCGGCAACCAGATTTCAGAAACACCGCAACCCCAGGTTTCCGAAGAGGAACCTTCGGAAGATGTGCTCGACCAGCCCATTGCCGTGATCGAATCGGCGCCGTCGATTTCCATCCGTCCTCGCCTGGCCGCGCCCGATTTGCCCTCGGGACAGCCAATGCCACCTCAGCTTTTCGCGCACGCCTTCGTTTTCCCCTATGTGCAGGCCGGCGGCGGCGCGCCAATTTCTCGGACCAAAAAATGTCCCGCGGGTGAAACACTTAGCGACGGACGCTGCAAAAAGCCCCACCCGCGGCCTGTAGTTCCCGAGCCATCCACTGCCATCCTGCTGGGTTCCGGTCTCGCGCTCGTCGCGTGGCGCTATCGAAGAATTGTCCGCTCGCCTGCCGACTAGCTTACCCCTCCAAATTTTGCTCTCGGCCTTGCAACCTGTACTATCGTTGCGCTCAGGCGTATTACAGATGACTTGGCGTTATCTCATAGAAGGGCCGTGGATCATATTTCTTGCTTACTGGTTGGTCGGCGCTCTGAAGACGCGGCCTACCGTCAGCAAGGAATCTTTTGCCTCGCGTTACGGTGTACTCGCTCTTGAAGTTGCCGGCTTTGTTCTGCTCTTCAGCGATACTGCTGGGATTGGCGTTTTAGGTCGTCACATCTTCCAACGAACGTACGTTCTTTCCGTTTTTGGCGTCGCATTTACATGGATCGGCATTGCCATCGCGCTGTGGGCACGCTGGCACCTGGGACAGTATTGGAGCGCCCGCGTCACACTCAAGCAGGACCACCAGCTCATCCGCACTGGCCCATATGCGCATTTCCGGCATCCCATTTACTCCGGACTCGATCTGGCGGCAATCGGCACGGCACTCGCGATCGACCGATGGCGTTGCATCACCGGAGTTGCCTTGATCGTCCTCGGCTATTGGATCAAGGCCAGAAAAGAGGAATCCATGCTATCGGCGCAATTCGGGGAGATGTTCCAGGAGCATCGCCGCCACACCGGCTTTCTGCTGCCGAAATTTTAGGGGAATCCCTTCTTTGCCCTGGGCGCGGGAACTTCGGTCGTCTCGCCTTCGTATGTACATCCAGACGACGCGAGGCGCACACGGCGTCGGTCAACATCGCCCGTCAAAGGAGCACCTATGGATGGCAACATTGTCGGTTTAGTTGCGGTTATGCTGATTTTCGGAATGCCGCTAGCAGCCATGTACACGTACTACCGCGTTCGCAAGTTACGTATGGAAGAACGGCTGGCAGCGATCGCCCGCGGTGCGAACATTGCCATGGAGCCCGATCTCTCCGAAGCCGCTCGTTCGCGGCGCTGGGGAATCCTGCTGGTTGCCATTTCGCTCGGTTATATGGCGATGATGGCGATCTTAGCGCACTCCGTACCCGACGCTAGGGAAGGGATAGCGATCGGCATCGTTCCCATCGCAGCGGGGTTGGGCTGTCTGCTGGATTTCGCGTTGATTCGCCGCGACCTCAAAGCAGCCGCCGGCAATCACTAGGCGCAAGCGACTCCAGAGTGTACGGTCCCATTGTTGACGAGTCTCGTCGACGAGCTTCGTCAATAATGGGATTTCTCCGTCTTTGCCGCCATCTGGAGGCTTTGGCTCTGTACCACCAACGCCCCCTCGCGCAAATTGAGCGGTTTGACGCAGCATCTCAAGCATTCATTGACCTTTTCAGCGGATCTTAAGTGTAATCGCCCGATCGCAACAATTGACAATCAGTCGTGCGCTTGATCACAGCGGTTTTCCAGAAAACAAGTGAGAATGGAACCTCGACGACCCACGAATCGTCCTTCACGTGTTTCGTGTTGAGCTCGAGTTCGGAGGTATCCTTTGGCCAAGAAGATCATTTTCTTAATCACATTTTTCTTGATGCTCGGTTCTCTCGGAATCGCTCAAAATGCGCCGCAACAGAAAGCAAAGCCTGTCCAACCACCGCCAAGCACATCGGATCTGGTTGAAGGCATGGCTCAGCGCCTGAGTCACGATCTCAACGTAAGAACTGTCATAGGAGAGCCGATCAAGGTCGGTTCTGTCACACTGATCCCGATCCTTATGCTCGACGTCAAATTCGGCAGCGCGGCCACCAACGTGCCCAGTGGAGCAACTGTCCAACAAAATACCCAGTCTCAACCCAATCTCTTTTATTTAAGTGGTGAAGCACGACCTCTGGGCTTTGTCGCCGTTACTGCGAGAGGAACTCGTTTCATCAACCTCGTTACTCAGGCAAAGTGAGGCTATCCCGTGAAATCAAAATACGCATGTTTATCAGCAGCACTGTTGCTATTAGGAATTCCATGTCGTGCCCAGGTGCCCGTGGAAAAGCCGCTGGGCGAGTATGACAAACTCGTTTCGCAGTTGAAATCGAACTCGTTGGTGGCCGATCCCATTCGTGCAGGAGCAACTGTCATCCTTCCCTTTGCTTCTGTGAATTTCGCGCTCGTTGCGGGCGACGCAAAAATTGCATCAGGCGGCGGCCTGAGTTCGAAAACCGTTCCGCTTGGATTTCTGGTCGTAGAAGGCGACGACGTCAGAGTAGAGTTTCTGACTGAGCCGCAAGACAAGCCCTCCGTTGAGCGTCAACTGCTTCAGGGTATTCTTGACCGCAAAGTCGTCTTTATCGGCAACGGACTGAATATCGGCAGTGCCGATGGAAATGTTCAGGACCTGGCTCCCCTGATTTCAAATCTGGCGAAACTTATTTCTGAGGGTAATGTAACAACCATAGGCAATGCCTTAAATCTCGGCAGCATTAAGTCGCCCAAAAAAGATGCTGCACCAGCCGAAGGAGAGCCCAAGCCGACCCAAGCAAGAAAGCCGTAGTAGGAAGCGAACCTTTGCACTGACTTCGAAATCGGCGAATGGATGGCGCAAAGTTGTGAGAACCCTGCTTTAACAACTGACAGAAACTGATGCCGTCATTGGGCTAAACTCATTCACGTGAAAAACTCACCAGTTGGTTCCACGAGGCGGTACCATCACATCGGAATTCCCACGACCGAGCGTCGAGAAGGTGAACGCCTGGTCAAGGGCTATGCGACGTTCGTGTCTGGATATGAAACGAGCGCCTACGGAATCGAGTGGATGCGCTTCGAACCTGAAGCGCCGGTCCCTGAGCTTGTGCGTAGGGTTCCGCATGTCGCCTTCGAAGTCGACGATCTCTCCGCTGAAATCGCCGGAAAAGAGATACTGATTGCGCCCAACTCACCCTCGCCGGGAGTGACCGTCGCGTTTATTGTCGAGAATGGAGCCCCAGTCGAGTTTCTCCAGTTCAATAAGAAGTGATGCTTGAGGACCGTCGATGGGATTGTGGCGGATCGTTGGTGAAGAACCCCGATTCCACTCATTTGCCACGTCATCGCCATTGGTTTGTTCTCAGGTCTCATCTCGCAATCCACGAGTGTGCAAAGAATTGCGCTAACCGCCGTCAAATGCGCTGCACTCGTAGTTTCTCTCTTGCATTTCTGAAATCGAGCGGTCATCATTACCGACGGCCTAAAAAGCCGACCGCCTATAGGAGTCAGCCAAAATGAAATTTTCTGTCGTAGTATCAACCTTTGCCGGGAGTGTGCTCTTTCTCGGCTTAGTCTTTTCTCCCGCTTCCGCGCAAACTCGAATCGAGGGCGTTTTCAACGGCCACAAAATTATCTACCCCGCTTCCAGCATTCCTCAGCCCGGTCGCCATCACACCAATTATTTCTTCGTCGATTCCGACCAGCCCCAAGGAGGCCCACCCCCGGGCAATGAGACCCCTGGATCCCTGGCTTGCGTCTATGAGTTGGTGAGCGGACCAACCGGTTGCCCGATTGCCACCAGCACCAATGTGCCCCAAGGCGGCGTTGGCGCGATTGCCATCGTGGACGCTGGGTACTATCCAACGGCCGCTTCCGACCTGGCAGCCTTCAACACCCAATTCGGCATACCGCAAGCTGACCTTACGCAGGTCTGGCCCGGCAAGACGCAGCCTGACGTACAGCCCGGTTGGGAGGTCGAAGAAGCACTGGACATTGAGTGGGCCCACTCCATGGCGCCGCAGGCCAAGCTCTACTTGGTGGTGTCAAACCTATGCAACGTGGGAACGTGCGCGACCGATCCGTTTTGGGACGCCGTGACGCTGGCCTCCAAGCTGGTTAAAGAAGCTGGCGGCGGCGTGGTCAGCATGAGCTGGGGCGATCCGGAGTGGAGCACAGAGAGCCAGGAGGACAAATTTTTCAAGAAAAAAGGTGTTGTCTACTTTGCCGCCTCTGGTGATTCGGGTATCGGCGTCAGCATCTACCCGGGATCTTCTCCCAATGTGGTTTCGGTCGGCGGAACCTATTTCGAACGCAACCCCGAAAACGGAGACTTTGAAACCGAGGTTTACGGTGGCGGTGGTGGCGACCTCAGTCCGTACGAAGCCCGCCCGGCCTATCAGAATGGCATCGAAGGCATCGTCGGGAACCAGCGCGGATATCCCGACGTCGGTTCCGATTTCTGCTGCGCCGTCATTTATCTCGAAGGCGCCTGGTATTCGGTTGGCGGCACAAGTTGGGGAACGCCGACCTTTGCCGGCATCGTCAATGCCGCCGGCAGCTTGGAGAAGTCGACCGCGGACGAACTGACCATGATGTATGACGAGTTGGCTAATCCAACCGAATACGCCGCCGATTTCTTCGACATCACGCAAGGTGCTCCACAGTGCATGGTTGGCTGGGACTTGTGCGCCGGCATCGGCTCGGCACGCACCTATGCAGGTAAGTGATCCGCAAAACAGGAAAGACAAAGAACAAGCTGGATATAAGTTAGTCGATCATCGAAAGTAAGTAACGATCAATCGTCGGCACTGGGTCAGTTTCAGTCTTAGACTGACCCAGTACCCAGCCGTCAAATTGCACCACCACCCAATCTTCCCGCCTTAAACGCCTTTAAATCGAATTCCGGCCTTGCTCCGGCAATCACCTGTCCCATGACTTTCGCCGTAACCGGCGCCAGCAGAATGCCATCGCGAAAATGCCCGGTCGCGACAAAATATCCTGGTGTCAGCGTCTCGCCCAGAATCGGCAGGCCGTCGGGGGTTCCCGGACGCAGTCCTGCCCAGGCTTCCAGAATCCGAGAACCGGCTAACCTGGGAACTAGATCGATCGCTGCCTGCCGCAGTTTCTGTATTGTCTCCGGCACGGTCTGCTTATCAAATCCCGCTTCTTCCGAGGTTGTCCCGATCAGCATTCGCCCGTCGCTGCGTGGGATCAGGTAACCCTCCGGCGTGCGTAGTACATGGTGCACCATTTCTTTTTCCGGCATCACGACATACAGCATTTGTCCTTTGACGGGACGGGTAGGGATCGCGTGGGGTCCGATCTGTCCCGCCCAGGCTCCCGCGCAATTGACAACGATTCCTGCAGTGAATTGCGTCTTGTTGGTGCGCACGCCGCACGCCTTGCCGTCCGCAACTTCCACGCTCAGCACCTGATCGCCCGAGGAAAAATCAATGCCCCGATGGCGCGCCGTGGCTATGGCAGCTGCCGTCAGTTGCCGCGGATCGACGCATCGCTCTTGTAGATAAAAGGACGACAAATCCGCCGCCCCCTCGTCGTAAACGCGAAGCGCTGGCTCTAATTGCGATAATGGCGCGGGCAGAGGATAGGAATTTTGAAGTGTGCCGTCAGCGAGAGAACGCAGAAATAACAGTGTGCCATTCGAGCGCAGATCAATCTTCAACCCTGACTCATCTTCAAGCTCATGCACGAACTCCGGATACATCCGCACGCTGGCGCTCGCCATTTCGCGCAAAGCAGGCGCCGTTTCGGCAGGAAAATCGACCAGCATCCCTCCCGCCGCCCACGAAGCTTCGCGTCCCGGCTCGCCCTTTTCCACGATCAGCACGCGCAGTCCGTGCTTGTTCAGTTCAATCGCCAGCGAAAGTCCAATTATGCCGGCCCCTACGATGATTGCGTCCCAACTGCGCACGCTTTTTATTCTAGCCGCAAGCCGCAACCACGCCAGAATTCATAACGCGATTGACAGTTCCCCGCATCTCACAAACAATAGCTCTAGTCCACTTCAACCGGAGACAAGCTGCTATGTCGATAGGCGAGCAACCGACCGTGCAACCCACCGTTTACCATCCCGAGCCCTCCAGCCATACCGGCGTATGGATCCTTATTCTGCTGGCCGTCGTCTACGCCGGTGCAACCGCGTTCTTCGTCTACGACCATCACAGCAAGCTGGAGAAACTTACGCAGGATCAGGCTGCCAGCCAAAAAGAAATTGCCGACTTGACCAAGCGCATGCAATCGGCCGAGGCCGATTCCGAAACCTTGGCTCGCCAGCTAGGCATGACCAAGAAAGAATTGGCAGCGCGCGCCAATGAATTGCAGCACGAGCAACAAGCCGCCTCGGCTCGCCTGGCCGCCCAGGCGGAAGAAGAGAAAAAAGATGTCAGCGCCGTTTCCGGAGAAGTCGGTGCGGTCAAGACCGACGTCGGCGGCGTGAAAACCGATGTCGCCGCGACCAAGGCCTCGCTCGATGCCACCATTGCCAAACTGCAAAGCGCAGTCGGCGATCTGAACGTGCAGAGTGGATTGATCGCGAATACGCGCACCGACCTCGAAGCCCTAAAACACAAGGGTGACCGCCAATACTACGAGTTCACCTTATTAAAGGGAGCTAAGCCGCAGGCCTATTCGACCGTAGCCTTGCAGCTCAAGAAGACCGATCCCAAGCACGGCAAATATTCGCTGGACGTCACCGCCGACGATAAGACGATCGAGAAAAAAGATAAGAACCAGAGCGAACCCGTGCAGTTTTACACTGGCCGCGACCACATGTTGTATGAACTGGTCGTCTGGACGGTGGACAAAAATAAGATTACGGGCTACCTGAGCACGCCCAAGAACGCTCCTATGCCAATCACCGCCACACCGCAGTAGCATCGGTCTTAATGAAAATTTGCCTGCCGCAGATCCAGCTAGCCGGCTGCGGCATCCGCGATTTGGCCGAGCGTTAGCGCCTCGCGGATAAGATTATCTTCCAGCAGTTGCTCCAGGGTGCAATATTTGTCAGGCCGGGTGAGAACCTTGCCGCCCGAAGCGCCTGCAGCTGAAGGCGCGATCGCCGGAGTCATGACTGCCGGAGTTACGCTCGCCGGAGCTACGATACCTGGAGTCATGCTCACCGGAACCATACCCACGGCCCGATTACGCCCTTGTTGTTTCGCCAGGTAGAGGCCGCGGTCTGCCAGGCGCAGCACTTCCTCGACCGGCAAATCCGAGCAAGCTGGCGGCAGCCACGGAAATGCCGCCCACCCGATCGAGCAGGAGCGCGCCAGCTGCCGCTCCTGTCCCAAATCGAATTCCTCGCGATTCACCGCTTTCAATATGCGGGACGCCAGCAGCGCGCCATCGTTGCGCTCGGCAGCCCTGCACACGACCAGGAATTCCTCTCCGCCCCAACGAATCAGGAAGTCCGATTCGCGAACCACACGATTGAGCCGCTGCGCGATCTGCACCAGCACGCGGTCTCCGGCATCGTGGCCGAATTCGTCGTTGATGTCTTTGAAGTGGTCGATATCCACCAGAAAGAAGATCAGGTCGCGATGATCGTGACTGTAGACTTCCGATCCGCGGTAAGCGCGCACAGCTTGGCTGGCATCGGCGCCGATCATGCTCTGGAAAAAGCGCCGATTGCGAGCGCCGGTGAGCGGATCGCTGAGAGACGCCTCTTGCAGCTCGCGATTCGCCCGCGCCAATTCCGCGCTGCGCTCGGCCACAGCCAGCTCCAGACGCTCGTTCTCGCGCCGATCCCGATAACGGCTCCACAGAATTCCCCACACCAGCAGCACCACGCCGCCTGTGCCGACGATTTCCGTCAACCACCTTTGCCACCACGGAGCGGCAACCGTAAAGGAATATTCCGCTGGCATTACGTCTGTCAGTTCAGGAGAGTCACAGCTGACCTGGAAGGTGTAGCTCCCCGCAGGCAACGAGGAATAACTAACCTCATGCGAAGTTGTTGGAGTGAATTCCTTCTGCAATCCTTTAAGCCGGTAACGGCAAGTTACATTGCCACTCTCCTGAAAAGTCGGAGGCAAAAAAGTCGGAGCCAAAGATGAAGAATGAAAAGCAAGATACGAGGGCACGTGAGATGAACGAAGGCTGCGCGACGGTATCGGCTCTGCGACGATGGCGTTTATTGATGCCTCAATCAGGCACAGCCATAGCACCCATCGCAACTGAGGATGGCAAGAGAGCATGGATCTCCGCCAACATGATAGGCACCATCCACGTCCCTCAGTAACCCGAAATTACAATTCTACGGTTACTTATGTAAGCGAAACCGCAAGTCACGACCGCTTCTCTGGCGACCTCGACTGCCCTACGGATGTGTCATCTTCTCCGGCTTCATCAGCCCATCGAATTCCTCGCCCGTAAGATGACCGAGCTTCAGCGCCGCCTCGCGCAGGCTCGAGTGCTCCACGTGCGCCGTGTGCGCAATCTGCGCCGCCTTGTCGTATCCCACCTTCGGAGCCAGCGCCGTCACCAGCATCAGCGAATTCTTCACATACCAATCGATCTTCGCGCGATCGACCTCAATGCCCTTGACCATATATTCCACATAACCATGACAGGCATCGGTGATCAGCGTGACCGAGTGCAAAAAGTTGTAAATCATCACCGGCTTGAAGACATTGAGTTCAAAATTCCCCTGCGATCCCCCGAATCCCACTGCTGCCGTCGCGCCGTGAACCTGCACGCAGACCATCGTCATCGCTTCGCACTGCGTCGGATTCACCTTGCCCGGCATGATCGACGATCCCGGCTCATTCTCCGGAATCACCAGTTCGCCCAACCCGCAGCGCGGACCGGAAGCCAGCCAGCGAATATCATTCGAGATCTTCATCAGTGACGCCGCCAGCGTCTCCATCGCGCCCTGCGCGAACACGATCTCATCGTGCGCCGAAAGCGCCGCGAACTTGTTGCCGTGCGAGCGGAAGGGAAGTCCCGTCAACTCCGCAATCTTCTTCGCCGCGCGCTCGGCAAACTCGGGATGCGTGTTCAGTCCCGTTCCCACGGCCGTCCCGCCAATCGCGAGATCGTAGAGCCCGTCGAGAACCTGCTCCAGCCGGTGAATGTCGCGGTCGAGCAGATTTGCCCATCCGCCAAATTCCTGTCCAATCGTCAACGGCACCGCATCCTGCAAATGTGTGCGGCCAATCTTCACCACGTCATGGAATTCCTTCGCCTTCGCCGCAATCGCATCGCGCACCGTCTTGATCGCCGGAATCAGCGCGTTCTTCACCTGCTCCGCCGCCGCAATGTGCATCGCCGCCGGAAACGTGTCGTTCGACGACTGCGACATGTTGACGTGATCGTTCGGATGCACCGGTTTCTTCGATCCCATCTCCCCACCGGCAATCTCAATCGCGCGATTGGAGATGACCTCATTCACGTTCATGTTGGTCTGCGTGCCCGAACCCGTCTGCCAGATACGCAGCGGGAACTGGTCAATCAGCTTGTCGGAGATGACTTCATCGGCCGCCTGCACGATCAGCTTCGCTAGCTCCGGCTTGAGTTTGCCCAGATCCTGATTCACCAGCGCGCAGGCCTTCTTCAGAATGCCAAAGGCGCGAATCAGCTCCGGAGGCATGGTGTCGCGTCCAATGTTGAAATGCAACAGCGAGCGCTCCGTTTGCGCTCCCCAATACACATTGGAGGGAACTTCGATTTTCCCCATGCTGTCCGATTCGATGCGGAACTTCGTTTGGATCGGCATTGATTTCGACGCGGCAGGTTCGGCGTCAGGTTTAGCGGCAGGTCTAGTAAGAGTAGACATGATGAAATCTCCTGTATGTCGGGCCTCGGTTCGAGAGGAAATTGCGAGCGCGCCGACGGATATAAGGAACCGATTATTATACGGCGCGACGTCGTTCAACGAGACGAGGCGGTTGTAACGGTAGAACGCCGTGTCTTCCAGACTTTCGCCATGACGAAATAGTCGACGCGGCGGCGCAATATGCGTTCGCTGGCGGGTACGTCGACCGAGAAATGCAGAGAGTCCTGATCGGTTTCGGGAAGTACGTCGTGAAAATTTGGAATCAGCCCGACCAGGGAATCTGGCAAGCCACGGCACGCGCCGCAAAACCACACGCATTCGCGCCTCTTGTGCTGGACGGCACTTGATCGACTGGTGCTTCTCAGCGACCGCGGTATCCTGTACGGAGCGCCGGTCGAGCTCTTCAAACCGTTTTTCTTCCCCATGCGATCTTCGGCGTAATCATGGGGTCGCTTTATCATGCTCGATGAACGGATCGGACCCGTTCGATTTGGACATAAAGTGCATTGTTAGATGTTATATACAAATCAATCATTACAAGTAACTTGTTGATGTTTAATGCGGTTTCTCGGCTTGTCTCGTGGTTCTTAGACGAAAGTCCGCCAACATCCGCCAATCTCCACTATGTTACATTTGCTGCAACCAAAGAAGCTGCATCTCATCTATTTGTAAACGACAAGCCGTTAGTAAACCTGATTGAAAGAGAGCGAATATGCCTGCCCTTCACGAGGAATTCGACGAAATCAGTTCACCGCCGCCATTTCGTTTGGATGTTCAACTCCACGAACTGCTAACGAATTCAGCTCCAGTAAAAGCGGTTCTGCCCCCGACCACAGCGGAAATCAGATTTCCCGAGCCGGTTTTTCCGCAGTATCCCAAGATCATGGCGCAGGACGACAATTATGATGAGAACCTGAGTCTGGCCAAAGCGGGAAAGCGGCGCTGGACGACTCCGCTGGTGCTCAGGGCCATGAATGGCTGGCTCTTTCCGTATTTCAAATCGCGCCTGCTACCCGGAGACTTTCACCCCATCATTGCTTATCTGTTCACCGAGTGGAAGTGCAATCTCGACTGCCATTACTGCTGGGCTTTCGACAACAGCGTGAAAGGCATGACGGAGGAAGTCGCCAAGCGCTCGATCGATTGGCTGCATTCGACGACCTGCCGCGTGCTGGCCTTTATGGGCGGAGAACCGCTGCTGCGTCCGCAGCTGGTGCACAAGGCTTGCTACTACGCGGCTAAAAAGGGTTTCTGGATTTACATGCCGACCAACGCGCGCCTGCTGCGTCCTGACGTGATCGACCGGCTGGCGGATTCCGGCGTGGCGATTTTTAATTTCGCCGTCGACGTCGTCGATGAAAAGCCGGGACTGGCTAAGGCTCTGACGCCCGTGCGCAAGTACTTCGATTATCTGGTTCACAAGCAGTACAAGTACGGCTACACGGTGTTTTTCAACATCAACATTTGCCGCAACAATCTCGAGGACGTGAAGCAACTCACCGAGATTGCCCGCGAGCACGGCATCGCCACCGATTACCACCTGAACGAATCGCCGATGATCGAGCAGAACCATTTCAAGCACTACGACGACAACGACACTTTTATCTATCCTCAGGACTGGCCGAGGGTGGATGAATTGGTGGATTGGATCATCGAGAAGAACAAATCTGGCTACAAGATGGTGAACTCGGTGAAGCGGCTGCAGGATATGAAAGACTTCATGCGCGGCAAGGTGGAACCGTGGAACTGCCGTGCCGGACAGAACTCGATTATCATTCGCGTGGATGGATCGCTGGCGCCGTGTTTCCCGATGTATTCGGCGACCCACGACTGGGGAGTCATCGAAAACCACAAGTTCGAGGTTCCGCAGTTGAACGAAATGAAGAAGTCGTGCCAAACTCATTGCTTCTCGACCTTGAATCACAACCTCGGTTTCTGTTACAACGATGCCAGGGTCATCAAATGGGTTATGAAGCAGGCTGCCCATGGTTTCCAGGGAGTGAGCGGCAGCTTTGCGTAACAGCCGGGCGTAGGAGTTTGCAGACGTGGGGTCCGGTTGCGAAAATTGGGGGAATTGTTTTTCTTTAGTTCGGGCCGCGAGAATTGTCTCTGAACTTTCTCGTCGGCGTCAGCATCGAAGCTCCTAGTACGCTACAAGGAGATTCTGGTGGTTTACATCGCAGGCTCCTGGCACTCACGCCACATTCTGAGAGATCTGCGTCCTTTGTCCGTCTTTCTGGCGCGGTCAGCCCGGCTGGTTTCCGCGTCGTCACCCTTACAAATCACACCGCAATTCACACCGTATTATGCCGGAGGAAATAATGGCGACTAATCTCGTTCAGATCGATAACGATCAGGAAATCAAGCAGCGCCTCGAAGCCGAACGCGCCAGGTTACGCAAGATCGCTGGCCTGGACCAGCCAACGCATTTCCATCGTCCTGTGGAGCGGGCGTTTACCGCCGAGGAACGCAATCGCGTCACGATTCTTTTTGGCGGATTTACCTGGAAGCATGAGGATCTGATCCGAGCTGTCTTCCAGGGCTGCGGCTACCGCTGCGAGAAGTTACCGGTTCCGAATGTTGCCGCCTTTCAGACGGGCAAAGAGTTTGGCAACAACGGCCAATGCAATCCGACGTATTTCACCGTCGGCAATCTGGTGCAGTATCTCCAGTTCCTCGAAAAGGAAGGACTGTCGCGCGACAAGATCCTGAACAATTACGTTTTCTTTACCGCGGGATCGTGCGGTCCTTGCCGTTTCGGCATGTATGAAGCCGAGTACCGCTTCGCGCTGAAGAACGCGGGCTTCGACGGCTTCCGCGTTTTGCTATTCAAAGATAGCGACGGGATCAGGGCTGCCTCCGGCGAGCCGGGTCTGAAATTCACCATCGACTTCGGGCTGGGAATGCTGAATGCGATGCATCTGGGCGACGTGATCAACGACCTGATCTACCAGATTCGTCCGTTCGAGGTGAACAAAGGTGAGACCGATCGCGTGTTCCGCGAGATGGTGGATGGCCTGTGCGACGATCTCAGGAATCGCGACTCGTTCGAGATCGAGCAGAGCGCGCCCAATTGGCTCAAGCCAAAGGTCAAGAGCAACAAAGTTCTGAGAAACACTTTTAACGTGCTGGGCAAGATGCACGAGCACATGTGGGGCAAGGATTATCTCGGCGCTCTACATACGGCCCGCGACCGCATGAATGCGATCGAAGTCGACCGCACCAAGGTCAAGCCGGTGGTAAAGATCACGGGCGAGTTCTGGGCCCAGATCACCGAAGGCGATGGCAACTTCCACATGTTCGATTTTCTGGAGCGCGAGGGAGCGCAGGTGATTGTGGAACCGATTGCGACCTGGGTCGCTTATCTGATGTATCAGGCGAAGGCGCACGCGATTGCGAAGTGGCCGGTGAATCGTCCGCATCGCAATCCGGAGTGGCATGAGTTCAAGAAGCATTTTGCGAATTACATCGGTCTGCACAAAAAGCTGTGGGGCATCGGCTTCGGCGAGAAAGCGTGGCAGTTCTTCTATCACCGAACCATCAAGAACATGGGCGGAATTACGCATCATCTGGTGCCGCAAAAGGAACTGGCCGATTTCGCGCATCCTTTCTATAACCAGTTTGCGCGCGGCGGCGAAGGGCACCTCGAGGTGGGCAAGAATGTTTACTACACGGTTCACAAACTGTGCCACATGGTGCTGGCGCTGAAACCGTTTGGCTGCATGCCTTCATCGCAGTCGGATGGCGTGCAATCGGCGGTGATCAACAAGTTCAAGGACATGATCTTCCTGCCGATTGAAACCTCCGGCGAGGGCGAAGTCAACGCGCACAGCCGGGTGCAAATGGCGCTCGGCGAAGCGAAGGTCAAGGCGAAGACCGAATTCGAGCAGTGCCTGAAAACAACGGGCAAGAGCATGAACGAGATTCGCGAGTACATCGCGGAACACCCCGAGCTGCGGCGGCCTTTCTATCATGTGCCGCACCGTGAAGGGATTGCCGGAACCGCGGCGCAATTTGTTTTGCATGTCAGCGACCGGATGGATAAAAGCACGCGGCTGCGGAAGCGTTCGCGAGTTTCGGGAATAGCGCTGCCGGATGCGGCGTAGAAAAGCAGGTCTCAGGTCTTAGGTCTCAGGACAACACCGGTCTGAGATGCGAGCACATGGTGTCCCGAGACCTGACAACTGAGACCTGATACCTGGTTCTGGAGAGATGATGCACGATCATTTGGGAGAAAAACCGAAGCCAGCGCTGTTGCAAATAGCGCCCGCGCCTGCGCCCAAGCCGCACGATCATCACACCGAGTTTATGGTTGGACTCGATGTCGGCTCGACGACGGTGAAAGCGACGGTCGTGGATGCGGCAAGCGACAAGGTGCTTTGGCAGGATTACCAGCGGCACGAGACCAAGCAGCCGGAGAAGACGCTGGAATTTCTACGGCGCATGGAAAAAGAAGTCGGCATCAATCGCCACAACACGCGCATGTTCATGACCGGCTCTGGCGGCGGCGCCATTGCCGACCAGATTGGCGCGAAGTTCGTGCAGGAAGTAACGGCTGTGTCGTTAGCTGTCGAAAAGATGCACCCGGAGGTTTATTCGGTTATCGAACTCGGCGGTCAGGATGCCAAGATCATCGTCTTCAAGGATGACGAGGAAACCGGGCGCAAGAAGAAGATTCCATCGATGAACGATAAGTGCGCCGGCGGCACGGGCGCGGTCATCGACAAGATCAATGCCAAGCTGAAAATTCCGACCGCGGAACTTTGCGAACAGAAGTATCACGGAATTAAGTTGCACAAAGTAGCAGGGAAGTGCGGCGTTTTCGCGGAGACGGATATCAACGGCCTGCAGAAAGTGGGCACGCCTGCCGACGAGCTGATGGCGTCGTTGTTCGAGGCCATCGTTCTGCAAAATTTGAGCGTATTGACGCGCGGCCACACCCTGCGGCCGCACGTTCTGCTGCTTGGCGGGCCCAACAGTTTTATTCGCGGTATGAGGGAAGCGTGGCAAGCGAATATTCCGCGCATGTGGCAGGAGCGTAAGGTTGCGATTCCCGATGGCGCGAAGCCAGAGGATCTCATCAAGGTCCCGCAGAACGCGCAGTATTTCGCGGCCATGGGCGCGATTGAGTTTGGCAAGAGCGAGGAAGATTGCGTCGGCTGCTACCGCGGATACGAGCAACTGCTTCACTATATCGAATACGGCCGCCAGGAAGAAAAGGCAAAGTCTGGCGCCAAAGGCTTGACCACGAGCGACACCGAGCTGGATGATTTCAAATTTGCCTATCGCCGCAAGAAATTCACGCCAGCGGCGTTCCACACCAACCAAACGGTTGGCGGTTTCATCGGCATCGATGGCGGCTCGACTTCGACCAAAGCCGTCTTGATCGACGAAAAGGGCGACATCCTTTGCAAGTCGTATCAGCTCTCGAACGGAAACCCGATTCAAGACACGATTGAGATGTTCGAGAACCTGCGCGGCCAGGTGGAGGCGCAGAAGGCGAAGCTCGAAGTGCTGGGCGTTGCGACCACGGGCTATGCGAAAGACATTCTCAAAGACGTGTTGCACGCAGACGTGGCGCTGGTGGAAACGGTCGCGCACACCGAATCGGCGCTGAAATTTTACGACGATCCGCACGTCATCGTCGACGTGGGCGGGCAGGATATCAAGATCATCATTCTGCACAATGGGCGCGTCAAGGATTTCAAACTCAACACGCAATGCTCGGCGGGCAACGGATATTTTCTGCAATCGACCGCAGAGGGCTTTGGGCTGGGCGTGGAACAATACGCCGACCTGGCGTTCTCGGCGCAATCCATGCCGATTTTCGGTTACGGCTGCGCGGTTTTCATGCAGTCGGATATTGTGAACTTCCAGCGGCAGGGATGGCGCGCGGAGGAAATTCTCGCCGGGCTGGCCGCGGTGCTGCCGAAGAATGTGTTTCTGTATGTGGCGAGCATTCCTAATCTCGCCGCGCTCGGCAC
Organism: Terriglobales bacterium; assembly: GCA_030038475.1. Taxonomy (GTDB): domain Bacteria; phylum Acidobacteriota; class Terriglobia; order Terriglobales; family Acidobacteriaceae; genus Acidiflorens. The sequence goes on from JASHOU010000057.1 coordinate 40,252, forward strand.
GCGTTTTGTTCTGCAAGGCGGAACGCAGAACAACATGGCGGTGGTGAAGGCGGAAGTGGATTTCATCAACAATAGTTTTCGCGCGGCGGGCAAGAAGCCGGAAATTATCGTGCACGAATTTTGTGGCGAATCGGGAGCCATCGGCGCGGCGGTTGAATCTCTACGCCTGTGGCGCAATGGCCAGCAGACAACGTTTGTCGGACTCGACGCGGTGCGCAAGATCGAGTACCGCACCACGCGCAACGAAGCCACGCGCTGTTATTTCTGCAAGAACAATTGCCTGCGCACCTTTATCGACATTCGCACCGCACCGAAAGACGATCTGGCATTGATCCCGATTCAAAAGGTCACAAAGGTTCCGCTGATGCACGGCGAGCAGCGCCTGATCATCGCGACTTGCGAAAAGGGCTTGGTCGAGGATGTCAACGACATGAAAGACATCAAGGCCGGCCTCGACCAGATCAAAGACAAGCATCCGAACTTTGTGGATATGGCCGCGCATGAGGTCTTCCGGCCGGTGAACGCGAAGAGCGCGGCCGATCCGATTCCGAGCGCGAAGTTCTGGAACAAAGCTGCCAAAGAGCGGATTCCGCTGATGGAAAACCGCAAGAAGCTGCGCGTGGGCATTCCGCGCGTGCTGAACATTTACACCTACGCTCCGCTTTTCAATGGGTATCTCGAGAGCCTCGGCGTGCAGCCGGAGAACATCATCTACTCCGATTACACCAGTTCCGATCTCTACCGCGCCGGCGCAAGCCGAGGCGCAATCGATCCCTGCTTCCCGGCGAAGATCGGCATTTCACACGTCTACAACTTGATTCAGGAGAAGCACCGAAAGAAGCCGCTCGATGTGATCTTCTTCCCCATGTACGACGTGCTCACGTCGCCGCTGGTGAAGATCGTCGGCATGAACGCCTGCCCTACGGTGACGGCGACGCCGGAGACCGTGAAAGCGGCGTTCACCAAAGAAAACGACGTATTTGCCGAGCACAACGTCAAGTACGTCGACCCGGTTCTGAACTTTGCCGACCGAAAGCTGTTCGCCCACCAGATGCTGCAGGCGTGGCAACCGATTCTCGGCTTGTCACAGGAGGAAAACGACCGCGCGGTTGAAGTCGGCTACAAAGCATTGGCCGATTATGAAACCAGCATTCGCAAACGCGCCCGCCAGGTTCTCGATCAACTGGAGCGCGAAGATCGAATCGGCATTGTGATGCTCGGCCGACCGTATCACCATGATCCAGGGCTGAATCACGAAATCATGGAGGAGTTCCAGAAGCTCGGCTATCCGATCTTTTCGCAGAACACGTTGCCGCTCGATGAAGACATGCTGGAGCGTCTGTTCGGCGATGAGGTCCGCGCGGGAGTCATTAGCCATCCGCTCGATATTGGCGATGCCTGGAAGAATTCGTATTCGTGCAGCACCAACCACAAGGTGTGGGCGGCGAAATTCACGGCGCGGCATCCCAATCTCGTTGCGCTCGAAATCTCCAGCTTCAAGTGCGGTCACGACGCGCCGATTTATGGCGTGATCGAGGGCATCATCGAGCAATCGGGCACGCCGTATTTCTGCTTCAAGGATCTGGACGAGAACAAACCCACGGGATCGATCAAGATTCGCGTTGAGACGATCGATTATTTCCTGCGGCGCTACCGCGAAGAGGTGATCCGCAAGCGCAAAGCCGTTCAGGATATCGAGGCGCAGCTTGCGGCCCTCGAAGCCGAGCTCCGCAGCGAACGCCGCGACGCCGAACAGCCGGAGATGGTGCTGGAAAACTGCGAGGCGGAAGCCCAGGGAATGGCGGCGGATTAGGTAGGGCTGCAAACAAGTTTGGTGGTGTCATTTATTTCGGAGAGCGGCGGTCATGGGTTGCCGTGCGCGAATCTTGCGGCTGCTACCAATGCCTGTCCTAAACTCAAACCGCCGTCTCCAGCGGGAACTTCTTTTTGTGTAAATACTTCAAATCCAGCTTGCGAGAGCCGTGTTTCGAGGCGTTGCGACAAAAAGATATTGTGGAAGGTTCCACCGCTCAAACAAACGCGATTGAGTTGATTCTTCTTTCGCAGCAGCATTGCTAATTGCGCGAATGCCTCAACCAGCCCGTTGTGAAAGCGCGCGCTGATTGCTGCCACGTTAACATCTCGAAGAAGATCGTCGAGCAAGGCTTCAAACAGCGGACGCGTGCCGATGATCCAGCCGTCGTCGTGCCGCACAAGATCCAGCGGATAGAAGTTATTTTCCGATGATAAAGTCTCTGACGCCATCGACATTTCCAATTCAATGGCAGCCTGTGCCTCGTAATTGACCTGCTGACGGATTCCCGCCAACGCAGCCACAGCATCGAACAGACGCCCGCAACTCGATGTAAGCGGAGAATTCACGCCTTTTTCCATCATGCGGAGAATTAGATCTACTTTCTTTTGGTTGAGCTGCCTCACAAATGGAATGTCGAACTTCAAAAACTCGCGTCCGAAATGATGCGCCAGATAGCTGACGGCCATGCGCCAGGGTTCACGGATGGCGGCCGCTCCGCCGGCCAAGGGCACATACTCGAAATGAGCGGCACGCTCGAAGTCCTCGTAGCCAGCGACGAGAACTTCTCCACCCCAGATTTTTCCGTCCGTCCCGTAGCCGGTTCCATCGAGGGCAAATCCAATCACGCGGCCTTCAAGATGATTCTCTGCCATACAACTTGCGATGTGTGCGTGGTGGTGTTGCACACCGGCCAACTTTATTCCGCTTCGCCGCGGCACCATTCCGTTCTGCTGCAGCGTCATCTGCTGGAGCGCCCATTTGGTGGAGAAGTAGTCGGGGTGGAGATCGTAAGCGATAATTTCCGGGTGGATTTCGAGAATCCGCTCCAGATGCTCAATCGCTTCATGAAAAAAGCCATAACTCTCAGCATTCTCCAAATCGCCGATATGCTGGCTGAGAAAGGCGTTCTTACCTTTGACGAGGCAGATGGTGTTCTTCAGTTCGCCGCCGACAGCCAGCACCGACGGTTGATCATTTTTCAGGAAGACCGGTACGGGAACAAAACCGCGCGAACGCCGCAACTGCCGCGTGACTCCGCCTGTGACGCGCACCACCGAATCGTCGCAACGGAGCAGGATGTCACGGTTATGGACGAGGAAATAGTCGGCGAGGCCATCTAGTCGCTTAACCGCTTCCCGGTTATCGGTGGCGATCGGTTCCTCACTCAGGTTTCCGCTGGTCATGACCAGAGCCTTGAAGCCTCCGATTGCGAAAAGCAAGTGATGAAGCGGCGTGTACGGGAGAAAGATACCCAGGTAGCGATTGAAGGGCGCGACCTCGTCGGGAATTGCGTTGGGCGATTTTTTCGGCAAAAGAACAATTGGCCGCTGTATCGATTGCAGCGCAGTGATCGCAGCGTCATCCAGTTCGCAGATTTCGCGGGTGGCGGCGAGATCGGGAACCATGACGGCGAAGGGCTTTTCGACGCGGCGCTTGCGCTGGCGCAGCAGGGCCACGGCAGCGGGGTTGGTTGCATCGGCAGCAAGATGGAATCCGCCCAAACCTTTTACGGCGACAATGCGCCCGTCACGCAATGCGGCGACTGCTTCGGCGATGGGATCGGCGCAGGTAATTTTCTCTCCCGACTGGTCCCAGAGTTCCACGCGCGGCCCGCAGTCCCAGCAGGCGTTCGGTTGGGCGTGAAAGCGACGGTCGAGCGGATTTTTGTATTCCGCCTGGCAGGCTGGACACATGAGAAACGCCGCCATTGACGTGCTGGGCCGGTCATAGGGAATGTCGCGAATGATGGTGAAGCGCGGCCCGCAGTTCGTGCAATTGATAAACGGATAACGGTAGCGCCGGTCGTGCGGGTGGAACAGCTCCTGCAGGCAATCGGCACAGATGGCAACATCGGGAGAAATGAGAGTGCGAACCTCTTCACCTTCGTGGCTGTGAACGATGCGGAAATCCAGATCGCCGTTGCAGGGGAGCTCAGTTACGGTGACGCCAGTGATCCGTGCCAGGGGCGGCGCTTCAGTGGGCAGGCGCTCAACAAAATCCTGAACGCTCTCTGCCGGGCCCTGAATTTCAATGGTAACTCCCGCGGGCGTGTTGCGGATGGTTCCACCAAGATGCCGGCCGATAGCGAGGCGGTAGACGTAGGGCCGGAACCCCACCCCCTGGACAATGCCGGAAACCTCGATCTGACGCCGTACGTCTGCCATTGCGTCGGCCATTCATCAATCTGCAAACCTAACTGGCAGTCTCCACCAGCGATTTATGCGCCTTGCGTTTCGCCTCCAGCCACGTGATCCATTCGTGCAATCCAGCGCCGGTGAGGCTGGATACCTTAACAATCTCCATCCCCGGATGCACCTTGCGGGCGTTCTCCGCGGCTGCGTTGATGTCGAACGGAACGTAGGGAAGCAGATCGATTTTGTTAAGCACCAGCAAGTCGGACTTGAAGAATATGGAAGGATACTTCAGCGGCTTATCTTCGCCTTCGGTGACGCTTAACACCACAATCTTCGCCGCTTCGCCCAGATCGTAACTGGATGGGCAAACCAGGTTGCCTACATTTTCGACGAACAAAAGATCCAGGTCTTGGAGCCGCCAATCCGCCAGATGACGCTCGATCATGCGAGCATCGAGATGGCAGGTGCCACCGGTGGTGATCTGCTTTACCGGGAAATGAAAGCGCTTCAGCCGGTTGGCATCGTTTTCCGTCTGAATGTCGCCGGTCAGCACGGCCACGCGATCCTGCCGGGGCAGCGCTTCGAGGGTGCGCTCCAGAAGGCTGGTTTTGCCGGAGCCCGGAGAACTAATGAGGTTGAGGCAGAGAACGCCGTGCTCAAGAAATCGCGCCCGCAGATCAGCTGCGATGCGATCGTTCTCACTGAGTACTTTTCGCTCCAACGGTACCCGGTCCATATTCTTCCACCTCCAGATATGCCAACTCCAACTGATCTCCACTGACGCAATTGATTGCAAAATTGGCGCATTGCGGACAGCGGAAATCGTAATCGCGCACAATGAACTCGTGGTCACAGGCATGACAATGATGCCGCCGCGGACAAAACTCGATGGCCAACTCCAGCGCTGCCCAATCGGTATCCCGGATCATCGCTTCAAAACAAAAGCGCAAGGCGTCCGGGTCGAAGGCCGACATTTCGCCGATTCGAAGGCCGACCTTGCAGGGATAGGATTCCGGATAGCGCTGCATCTCGGTCTTCACCGCTTCCAGCACCGAACTTGCGATTCCCATCTCGTGCATACAATCGCGTCAATATCTTTCTTTCAGCATATCCGCGGCAGTTGATCGCCTGCCAGCATATCTACGACGCGCGTCGTGCCGAACGCCGTGCGCATTGTCACCAATCCGGCGCGGTCATTATTGACCGTGCCAATGATCTGTGCCTCACGTCCCAGCGGATTTCTGCGCATCGTCTCAACGATGGCGTCAGCGGCTCCCGGCGCCACGATTGCGATCAGCTTGCCTTCGTTCGCCACGTAAAGTGGGTCCAAGCCGAGCAACTCACATGCGCCTCGAACCTGGTCTTGGATGGGAATGGAAGTTTCCTCCAGTTCGATACCAACCTGGGAGCGTTCGGCAATTTCATTCAGCGTGCTGGAGACGCCGCCGCGCGTGGGATCGCGCATGCAACGAATACCGGAACTGACGCCCATGATTTCAGCCACCAGCGTGTGCAGGGCGGCGCTGTCACTCTGAATCTGGGTTTCGAATTCCAGCCCATCGCGTTGCGCCAGAATGGCAATGCCGTGATCGCCAATCGCGCCGCTGAGGATTACTTTATCGCCGGCGCAGGCGCGGTCGGCGGAAAGATCGATTCCCTCCGGCACCAGTCCGATTCCGGTCGTGTTGATAAACAGCCCGTCACCTTTGCCTTTTTCGACAACCTTCGTGTCACCGGTAACCACAGGCACGCCCGCATCTGCCGCGGCTTGGCGAAGCGAATTTACGACGCGGCGTAGTTCGTCGATGGAGAAACCCTCTTCGATGATGAAGGCTGCGCTCAAGAAAAGTGGGGTTGCGCCGCCCATGGCCAAATCGTTGATGGTGCCGTGAACCGCGAGGGAGCCGATGTTTCCGCCGGGGAAAAATAACGGTTGGACGACGAAAGAATCGGTCGTGATGGCCAGACGCTGGCCGTTTACATTTACGATCGCCTGGTCATCGAGGCGCTCCAGCACCGGATTCTGGAACGCAGGCAGGAAAACGTCGCGAATCAGTTCGGCGCTCAACTTGCCGCCGCTGCCGTGCCCCAGCAGAATTGTGTCTTTGGCGGGAAGCGGCGCCGGGCAACTGAGTTCGAAATTTATTTCGGCAGAAGCTTTGGCTGACATGCTTACTCCTACTCGGCAACTGCATGACGCCGATAATGATAATAGGCGGCGCATGCCCCTTCACTCGAAACCATCGGCGCTCCCAAGGGGTTTTCCGACGTACACTTCATGCCAAACGCCGGACAATCCGTGGGTTTTTTCAATCCCTGCAAAACCAGCGCACTGATGCACTCGGCCGGTTCATCTACGCTAATTACGCCGAGGTCGAATACACGGTCTGCATCATACGCCGCATACTCTTCGCGCAGGCGCAAGCCACTCTGCGGAATCGAACCGATGCCGCGCCACTTCTGGTCGGCGACTTCAAACACCTCGGCCATAATCTGCTGCGCGGGTACGTTTCCCTGGTAGCTTACCGAGCGCACATACTGATTCTGCAGACGCGCCTCTCCGGCTTCGAGTTGCCGAACCAGCATGAGAACCGCTTCCAAGATATCTGCCGGCTCGAATCCGCCAACCACGATCGGGACGTGAAAATCGCGCACCAGCGATTCATACTCTTTGCAGCCCATGACTGTGCACACATGTCCCGGGGCAATGAAACCCTGCACGCGATTCGTGCTCGTAACCATCAGCGCGCGGATCGCCGGCGGCACCAGCACCTGCGAAACCAGCAAAGAAAAATTAGTGAGACCTTCGCGTTTGGCTTGCCAGGCGGCCATGGCATTCGCGGGAGCTGTGGTTTCGAAGCCAATTGCCAGAAACACAACTTTGCGATCGGGATTCGAGCGGGCAATCTTTACCGCCTCAGTCGGCGAGTAAGCGATACGAACATCCGCACCCTGAGCCTTAGCGCGAAACAGATCCGAATGCGATCCCGGCACGCGCAGCATGTCGCCGTAGGAAACCAGAATCACGTCTGGTTGCGGCGCCAGCGCAATGGCTTTATCCACAGTTTCAAGCGGGGTAACGCACACCGGACATCCAGGGCCATGCACGAGTTCGATTCCGCGCGGCAGCAATTCATCGAGGCCGTAGCGCATGACGGTGTGTGTCTGGCCTCCGCAGATCTCCATCAGCACCCACGGCCGCGTGGTTGCTTGCCGAATCTCAGCTGCCAATCCCTTGGCAATGCGATGATCGCGGTATTCGTCAAGGTATTTCATGACCAAGACCCAAGCCGAAACGAAACCTATGTCTCTGCCGGCGGCAGTTCCGATTCCAGCGCTCCCATCTCCGCGAGAAGTTGGTAAGTGCGCTGGGCCTCGGCCGCGTCCACGCGGCTTATGGCGAAGCCAACATGGACCATCACATAATCCCCCAGTTCGGCCTCAGGGACAAAGTTCAGCGATACCTGGCATACAATTCCGCCAAACTCGACGCGAGCCGAGCGTAACTCGCCCGATTCCTGAATTTCCAGTATCTTCCCCGGAATCGCAAGGCACACGGTGATTCTCCTGTGATCAGTAGATCAGCGAGCGTTTACAGCGATCTGTGACGGAGAACACACCGCTGGGTGATGGCACACGTACGGCAGACGTGGGAAAGCGCGAGGAAAAACGCACAGGAAGACGTAGTCCTGGATACTCGCGCTCCGCAGGGCTCTATGGGGACTGGTGCCGTTTCACGGCAACCAGCGCCGCTTTACGATTTTCTTTGACAGTTCTGGCTCTGTTCCGATTTAATCCTCGCTGCATCGTAGATTGCAGAAAAAGCGACGCCGGTGATCAGTTGGTCAACGCCGGCGCCGATTAGTTATGGCACGGCGCTCAGCGCGACTCAACTGGATGCCACAGCGAATGTCGCGGGAAGCTTTACCTACGATCCCGCGGCAGGGAAGATAGAGGACGCGGGGAACGTCACCCTTGAAGTGACATTCAAACCAACCAGCACCAACTACACGACGGCGACCGATTCGGTAACGTTACAGGTGCTGCAAGCCGCCACCGTTACGACGATCACTTCGCCGAGTCAAACGATCACCGAGAATAAGAAGGGAGTCGCCTCAACAACTCTCGATTTCAACGTGAGCTCCTATCTGCCGACGGGCAGTGTTACATTGACTGCCAGTACGGGCGAAACATGTTCTGGAACACTAACTGCCTCGAGTGGAGATGGACATTGCAAGCTGACTTTCTCTACAACGGGGACGAGGACGATCACTGCGACCTATGGAGGAGATAGTAACCACACCGGCAGCAACAACTCTGGGCAAAGCCCGGCGATTACGGTGACAGTGAATCCGTACTGACGTAAAGGACGAACCAGCCAGCTGGCAGTCAGTCCGCCTAATGGCTGGTTTGCCCGCTGTCATTGCTGACGATGAGGCTCGAGACGTTTGCCGGCTCGAAGTCCGACAAGGTGAGACTGGTAAGAAAGATCATTATCGTTCGAGCGCGCGTCGGGTGTGTCGATCAAGCCGCCGTATGTGATTGTCGAGGTCGGGCTCATGTTTGTGGAACCGCTTGCCGATGTGGAAGTGAATGTTCCTGGAGTAATGGCAAAACTGGTTGCACCGCTCGTTACCCAACTAAGTGTCGCGCTCGCACCTAAAGTTACGTTAGCCGGCTGAGCCGCAAAGGAAGTGATCGCCGGCACGGAGCCTTTTCCAGGGGACAAGCTCGACGAATTCGAGCCGCAACCCGCAAGGACAGCACAGGCAGATAGGATGAGGGCACAGACGCGAAGATCCAGTCGCGTTTTTGTGATGGCTGGGGTGGCTATTTCGCCTGCAGCGACTCCAGATACCGGTTCAGGTTTGCAATTCGTAACTGCACTTGCTCCTCGTGCCCCTGGCTCATTTTCCAGAACACTGGTCCCCAAACCGGCATTTCCTGGTCTCCGTGCGCCTTCAGATTCGCTTGCCCGCGAAGCACGCTGGTCACGAGATCGCTGGGATATTTCCCCCCATTGCTCTTGGTTAGCATGGTCAAGTCGGCGGGAGCCTGTTTCAGAGCGCTCGCCGCCGGGCCGTCGCCCTTGGCATCCTTGCCGTGGCACGCAGCGCAGTAACTCAGAAACATCTCCTTGCCCGAAGCTGGAGAGGTTGCCGCGGCGGCCTCATGTTTAACCGTGGGCTTTGTCTCCTGCGCCAAGGAAATCATTGCGCACGCGACCACCATTGCGACCAGGCAAATCGAATAGCGAACTCTCATGACTTTCTCCTGCAAGCTGGTGCTGAGAACTTCAAACCGAATCCTTAAAACGAAAACCTTACCGAGAACTGCAGTTGGCGTGCGTTGAGCATCGTCCGCGGCAGGCCGAAGTTCGAATTCGGCAAAGCCGGAATGAACAGGCACGACGACTCCGCTGGTAGCGTGGAGCACGTCTGACCCACCAGCGGTGTTATTGGAGTAGAGGCAAAGCTCCCGACGCCGGGGATGGCCGCTCCATCGCCTAACGGGCAGGCTGTTGCTGGATTTCCCGCTTCGATGGCGCGACTGACGGCATCTTTGTAGTGGCGGGGAATGGTTGGAGTCGTGCCGCAGAACACGGGCGAACCATATACCGAGGTGACCTCGTCCACGTTCGGACGGTTGAGAAGGTTGAAGGCATCAACGGCAGCTTCCATCTGAATTTTTTCTGTGAGATGGAACCCACGTGCGACGCGCAGGTCCCAATCATATTCGGGATCGCCGATGTAGGTGTTTCTCGGGATCATGGTCTGGCAGTTCGCGACCGAGGGGCAGTTGCTGTAGGCCGGCGCACCGCCAACGCGATCTGTGGAACCGCCCGCTACGTCGTTGAGCGTGTTCGATCCGTAGAAAATGGTGAAAGGCCGGCCGGATTGAAGGGTGACGATGCTGCTGGCCTGAAAATTCCGCAAGAAGCCATTGTTGGGGCCAAAAGCGGTGACATTCGCTACCAAGCGATGGCGAGCATCCTGGTTGGAGTTGGCGCGTTCCGAGTTGTAGTCGAACTGGTTCGGCGGCAGGTTGATGAAGGTGGTGAAATTGCCATTGTCAATAGCGTGCGAGTAGGTGTAATTCGCGGTCAAATTCAAATTCTTTCGGCGCTCGGTAACCGTTACCGTCCCACCGTGGTAAACGGCATTGGCTACGTCGTTGTTGTAATCGTCTAGGCCATTGCTGAGGGTTTGCAAGCCAGAGCCCAAGGCGCCGCCAAAAAACGGTCCCAGGCCCTTCAGCGCACCCGTGCCCAGCGTCGGCGTGCCCGTACACGGGGAGAGGGTGCCACCCGCGTCGAGTATTCCCGGTACCCATTCAGGCAGCGGATCAGTCGGAGCCGCCGATTTGGTGGTTCCGACCGGACAGGGTACGTTGATGTTATTTCCGCGAACCAGTTTGTGTGCTCCCACGAACAGGTAACTAAGATTGACCGCCAAACCTCCGCGGAATTGGCGTTGAACCTCAAAACTGACCTGCTCGGCGTAGGGCGTTCTGGAGTCGTGGTCCATTCCGCCTTCGCCCACGCCGCAAGCGCCGGTCGTGAAACAAGTGCCAGCCATTGAGATTCCTGCGGGGAAATCCGCACTATACGAGGCCGTCTGGATGACGCTCGCCGCCAAGCCCGCCGCGTTTTGGCTCGCCGGGTATCCGAACAACTGGTAGCCCTGATTCGCTTGCCCCAAATTGGACATGATATTGGGGAACTCCTGCGGTTGAATGACCACGCCGGGAATGTAACCACCGTCGCAACCGGCAGCGACGGCCGCACTGGGGTGATTGCCGCAGGTATAGCCCGCGACGATCTTCTGCGTGTTGGGAACAAAGAAGAAGGTCAGGTTTTGACGGTCAAAGAAAATGCCGAAACCGCTGCGAATCACGGTCTTGGAGTCCGGGCTATAGGCAAGCCCGATGCGCGGCTGAAATCCGTTGTAGTCAGGATTCACGTACTGCGCCAATCCTGATTCGACGTCCCAGCGCAGGCCGTAATTGAACGTGAAGGTAGGAGAAACGCGCCATTGATCTTGAATAAAGCCACCCCAATAGCCGTGGTTAATGAGCCGGCTGTAGCGGTTAAAGAATTGCGGCGGATAGGCATTCGCCCAAGACGAATTGGGGAAACCGCCTCCGTTAAGAGGATTGGCCGCCGTAACGGTCGGATCGCAAGCAGGGTTGGGAAGAGGCGCAGCGCAAACGTTAGGATCGGTCGGCAGCGGTGTGCCGAGATAAGTAAAGACTATGCCGTTATCTTCGGGAACCGCACAGCCAGCGGCAGAGGCATCGAGCCCCGGGGTAGTTGGATAGCCGCCGCTGCCTGGCAATCCGTTGAAGTACTCTGCGAAATTTGACAGACACGTTAATCCCGGTACAAGCATTCGAACAGGGGTGAACCCCGGGAAATTTTCGAGACTCGACAAATAGTTGCCGTCGGCCCCGAATTTGACGATGTGATTGCCTTTGACCCAAGATACGGATTCGGAAAGCTGCCCGCGGGTCTCGTAGAGCCGGTCGTTGGTTCCGAAATTGTGGCCTAACTCGAGATCGTTGAGGACGCTGAAGTCGGGCTGGCCCGTGGCGCCAGCGAAGTTGTAGTGCCGACGCGCGAACTGCGCGAGCACTGTGTTGACCACGTTGGGCGACAGCACCGAGTTCACGGTGGCAACTACCGCCTGGTCGCGCACGAAGAGATTGCGGCCGCCGCTGGGAACGCCGATTCCGCCGCCGTCCAGGGTGTTGCCGACAAGCTCGTTGAGGGCGCGAATATCTTCCACGTTGTAGCGAACCGCCAGGCGGTTATTCGCTGTGATCTGATGGTCGAGCCGGGCGAAGCCGAAATCGTCGTTCCCAGTCTTGAGGAAGCCCTGGAGGTAGGCGAAAGCTTCCGCTTGACTGATATTCGCCGGATTGCCGGAGAAATTGGGGAAGCAGCTGTTGAGCGCGGCGGTGCAGCCTTCGGGGGCGAGTCCCATCAACGCCTTTGCCTGATCGATCAACTGGATATTGTTGACAAGATCGGGGGGATAAACCGGCGAATTCGCGCTCCTTTTGCCCTCATAGTTCAGGAAAAAGAAAGTCTTATTCTTGACAATCGGACCGCCCAGGGCGGCTCCAAATTGGTTCTGCCGAAGGAAGTGTGGCAGGGGTGCGGGCTGGAGAAGCGAGCGCGCGTCGGTGGCGCTGTTCTGGAAATACTCGTAGAGCGATCCGTGGAGATCGTTGGTGCCAGATTTGGTGATGATATTGACAATGCCGCCAACCGCGCGCCCGTATTCGGCGCCAAAGCTGTTGTTGACGACGCGAAATTCCTGCACCGAATCTTGCGGGGGCGTGGCGCGCTGGATGCCACTAGCGGCGTTGACGAAATCCGCGCCATCCACCGTGATCTCGTTACTGAAGGAGCGCATGCCGCCGAAAGAGATCTGCGTCACCTCGAACTCGGTGAATGTCGTGCCCAGGCTGGTGCGACTGGTGGCCACGCCTGGGGTGAGAAGAGCAAAGTCAGTAAACACGCGGCTGCTGGTGGGGAGCGAGTCCACCTGCTGCGCGGCCACCACCTGACTGATCTCGCTACGGGTCGGCTCGATGGTGGGCGCTTCCCCTGTGACCACAACGGTTTCGCCTTTAGTAGCGACCTGCAAGGCTAGATTAACCGTCGCCAGCTGACCTACCGTCAGCACAATTCCCGTTTGCGTGAAGTTAGCAAACCCGGTTCCGGATGCCTTCAGCTCGTATGTGCCCGGTGGCACATTGGCAATCGCGTAGAACCCTCTTTCGTTTGATGTCGCCGTGTACGTCGCATCGGTCGCGGTGTTGCGCACACGGATGGAAGCGCCCACCACCAGGCCCCCGTTTGGGTCGGTGACCGTGCCGTTCAACTGCGCGTTCTCAATTCCTTGCCCGAATGTTTGATGAGCGTTGGAGAAGAGAAGGAAAAAACCAAGCAGAACCGGCAACAGTGTCGAACAGCGTTTCATCACCGCCTCCTAGGAGAAGACGTAGCACGACATGGTGAAAGGGGGTGGCCCCGATGTCTTGTGAACTTTTTTTCGCCTGAGAAACCCACCCGACTGACGCAACGTGTTTATCACCTAACTTATTTGATTGTCAACGCAAAAATTGCATACGTTTTTACTATTTCTGGGGCACATTTTTGTAACCACTACGCAAGAATGTATGCATCGTCGAGGTAGAAGTTGCACAATGCAGGCGATTCTAGAAGGCTTGGTTGTCAGCGGATGAGATGAACCACGAATCTGGAAAGTGAACAGCTGAGAGGGAAGAAATTTGTAATCGCTGTTGATATTGTTCTCAAACTGCTCCACTGAGGGTCAGCAGTTCAGCCAGGTTGCGCAACACGCGGCGCGGGCTTCGGCTCAAGGGTTGCTTCGCCCAGTCCCGCATACTACTCATACCGGTTGTAACCCCGAAACCGACCGCACCTCCGCGGCGAGCCATAATCATTTCCACCAGCGGATCGTCGCCAACCACGCCAACCCTGCGCATGGGCACTCCCAGCTTACGAGCCACCAGCCGCAAAGCATGGAGAGAAGGTTTGCCGGTAAGCACCATGGGTGCGCGGGTGATCTTGCGAACGGCAGCGGTAATGGCGTGCGAATGGCCTAATGTCTTGCCGCTCGCAGTGGCGAAGAAAGGCACATCCGACGCGACATACAGCTCGGCGCCATTCCAAATTGCCTTCACCGCCGTCTCGATATCCTTCATGCCGCACTCCGGATGCCAACCGATGTACACAGCCTGAGCCTGCTCGGCTCCTTCTTGCCCAGTGGAAAGAGTTTCAATTCCGCTTTCTCTCAGTGCATGTCCCACGCCGGAAGTGCCTAAGACGAGGGCGCGCTTAATGCCACGGCGCGGCATCAGGTCGGCCGCTACGGTCGACGGAGTAAGCAGAGCATCATCAGTAATAGGCAGACCGAGTGCACGCAGCTTGGGTGCCTGCTCGGCGGCCGGATAATGGGTGCCATTCGTAAGCACGACAAATGGAATTCCACGCGCTACGAGCGTAGTCAATACTTCTACCGCGCCGGGCAGCAACTGATAACCGGTCAGAGAATGATTGCTGAGCACGAGCGTGCCGTCGAGGTCGAACATGAAACCTTCGACTGGACCCAGCGCTTCCCCATTGCGAGATGCTTTCATGCTTCCACATCTCCTGCGGCGCTCGTACTTAACTCAAGACTGAAACCCGGCTTCGTCACGGAGAGATATGCGATGTCGCGGCGGGCGGCGAGTTGGCGGATCAGGTTCTTCACCGGAATCATCTCGGGATCGTAGATGCGCGGCGCGACGCCAAGTGGTTTCATCGCGTCAACCTGGTTCGCCGGCATGGTGGCTCGAAGCAAAAACTCTTCGTCGCTGAGTTCTGGTCCGATACGCTGGCGCAGTTCGCTGAGCGGTGGCATGCCGGGTTCCTTGCGAAGCTCCGCGGCTCGGGGCAGAGAATCGATGCGGTCCATCACCTCCGACGCGATGGGAATATTGGGCCGGCCGAATTTTCCGAACGCATAGCGGATCACTTCGTCAGGAATCACGGCATATCGTTCCTTGCCGGTCACGTTCATCACGGCCTGGGTCAGCACGATCTGCGAGAACGGCGTCATCACGATTGGCCAACCGAGTTCTTCGCGCACCCGGCCGATCTCATCGATCACGGCCCGCTCCAAGTGTGACAACCTGCTTTCGGCAAGGTGACGGCGCATGGTGCCGATCATCCCACCGGGTAGTTGATGTCGAAGATAGCCGGCGTCGAAAGCCTGCGGCTGCCCCGCCGGAAAACCTTCCGCTTCCGCAAGGCGAGTGAAGTAGCGGCTAACCTCGGCCAGAGCCTCGTCGTCGATGTCAACCTGATGGCCAAGAGCGCGCAGATTCGATACCACTCGTTCCGACGGCGGATTGGAAATCCCGTCGGAAGCCGCACCCGAGGCGCATTGTACTGCGCTCACTCCCCACTGCGGCGCGTCCATGTAGACCAACTCTCCGAGACCGATGGTGCAATGAGAATGCAGCTCCAGCGGTTTGTCGCCGATGACCTCGACGATTGCGGGGATCAGCGTGCGGGCACGAAGTGGAGTGAGAAGACCTCCCGGATCTTTGATGTAGAGAGCGTCCACATCGCGGCTGGCGACGAGCTTGTGAGCGCAATGGACGTAGTGCGCATCATCGTGAATAGGGCTGATCGTGAAGACGAGCGCGACAACAACATATTCGCCGCCTGCGGCTTTTGCCATGCGCGCGCAGGCGACATTGGAATCGGTGTCGTTCATTGGATCGGCAAGGGCAAAGCGCCGAATGCCATTCTTCACAAGAGTTCTGAACGCCAACGCCATGAACTCAGGGCTTGCCGTCTCCCACGAGATAAAGCGAAAGCCGGTGGAGAGAAACTGCAACGGCGTCTTCGGCATCGCCTCGGCCATCAGACGGATTCGTTCCCAGGGATTTTCCTGCTTGTAGCGCACGGCAACGCCCATGTGCGTGGAAGTGGTGAAGTCGATGGCCTTGAAGCCCACGCGCTCCATGGCGGGCGCGATGCTCAGAGTCTTGGCTGTGTCGACACCGAGTGCAGCCCAGAGGCTTTGATTCCCGTCGCGTAATGAGGTCTCAACCAGTTGAATATTCGCCATGCTCACGACTCGGGACGCAGGCGCAGCAGAATCTCGCCATATTCGACGGCCGTGCCGTTCTCAACCAATATCTCGATCACTTCACCCTTCACGCCCGCACGGACCGTGTTCATCAGCTTCATTACCTCGATGATGCCGACTACCGTATCCTCTTCCACATGCGAGCCCACATCCACGAAGGCCGGTTCGCCGGGTTTGGGCGCGCGGTAATAGATTCCAAGCAACGGAGAAGGAATTTCGTACAGACCAGGTTCTGATGGCGGCTTGATTTTTTTCGCCAGTCGCGGCGGCGCTGCCGGCATGACGGAGGATGACGCGGCATGCGTGGGCGATTGGATTCCGTCTGGGTCGTGTCGCACGGATTTCGCCGAGCTGCGCTGCAGGTGCAGCTTCATGCCGTCGACCTCAATCGATAAGTTGTCGAAGCTGGAGTCTTCGAGCAACCGCATGATCTCGGCCACATCTTTGGCCGTCAGACTCATCTCCGGCCTCCGAAAATGTTCATTACATGGCTAACTGGACTCTCCGCGGGTCGGGCGACGGGGTTGACGGCTTTGGCGGACCACACCGTCTCGGGCCGGCTCTGCAGTAAAAGAATTTTTCCGTTCCGGTCGATGGCCCATTCAATATCCTGCGGGCGCCCGTAATGGCGCTCGACTTTACGGCCGATGTCCCGAAGCGCCGCTAATTCATCGTCGCTAACGCTCGGCACACGGCGCATCTCGTCGGGTGTTTCAACCTCATCAACGCCACCACTTGGCGCGGGCAGATGCTGGACGTGCTTGTCGGAGATGTCGCGTACGGAAATCTCGCCGGTGATCTTGGCAATGACGAATCGGTCGGGCGTCACCTCGCCGCTGACTACCGCCGATCCCAGTCCCCAAGTCGCCTCGATTGTGATCACCGACCGGTCGCCGGTTAGCGGGCTGCGCGTGAACATCACTCCCGCGGTGCGGGCATCGACCATCTGTTGCACAACCACGGCCATTGCCACTCCATCTTCGCGCATCCTGTGTTTGCGACGATAGGCGATGGAGGCGACGGAGTAGAGACTTGCCCAGCACGAGCGCACATATTTCAACGTTGCTTCCGCGCCCATAACCCACAAATAGGTGTCCTGCAGGCCGGCGAAGCTGGCATCCTCCGCATCCTCGGTGGTTGCCGAGGAGCGCACGGCCAGCGGCCAATCCAGTCGATCGCCGCAAAGCTCGGCATGCGCCCCGAGAATTTCCGATTGCAGATCCTGCGGCAGCGCCACATTTTCGAAGCGCGCGCGCACACGCTCAGAAAGAGCGGTAATGGCGTCGAGTTCATCTTCGTCCGTTTGATTCTGGCACAGCGACTCGACACGCGAACGGATCGTCTTTTCTATTTCGAGCATGGCGAGGAAGCGTTCGAAGGCGCCAGTGCGCACCACGAACCCCGGCGGCACGGCGATTCCAGCGCGCGTGAGTTCGCCCAAAGACCCGCCTTTGCCGCCGACCGCGAAACGATCCGCCAGCGTGATATCGGCGAGCGAGCTGAGGTTTTGCGATGAGCGCATGGCAATGTGGCGAAGCAAAATGTGTTGAAAGACCTGAAACTTCGAAAAGTAGAGCCAGCCTGTTCTACCCGAGAATCGTTACTACACCTCGCCCTCCATCCACGCGGACGCGCTGACCGTCTTTAATTTTTTGCGTAGCCGTACCCGTGCCCACCACCGCAGGCAGTCCGAATTCGCGGGCCACGATGGCGGCGTGGCTCATCGAGCCTCCAATATCGGAGACGGCCGCTGCGATCTTCTGGAAGATCGGCGCCCAGGTAGGATTGGTGACCTGGCAAACCAATATGTCTCCCTGGCGCAGGCGACCGATCTCGTCGACCGACTTTACGACTCGCGCCACGCCCTCAGCCACGCCGCGGGAAGCGGCAAATCCCTTGATCTCGTTGGAGTCCGGCTGATCGCCTGCCGTCAGCCACGCGTCCAGACCCTCGCGGGTAATTCCCCACAGCATGACGATGGCGGGATCGTCGATGATGTCGGGAACCGGCCCGAGCGCCGGCGCAGTATCGTGCTTTGTCCATTCCGCAATCGCTGCCTTTCGTTCTTCGACAATAGGAGGCCAACGTGACGGGCCACGCGGAGGCGAACCGTTGGACCACGACGTCATCAAGTCGACGATCGCTGCTTCCACTTCGAAGTGAGTGAGATGGAAAACGTCCTCCTGATCGGGGAAGAAACCATGCGCGGAAAGCAGCACGCCGAACTCCCTGATCTTGTTAAAGAACAGGTTTGTATACCAGTGTTCGCAATAGAACTTATGTCCCTCGACGTAGGGGAAAACGCGATGCGCGAGGCCAATCATCTGATCGTAGGCGGCGCGGTCTTCGTCGGTATTCAGAAGTTCGCGGTAATCTTCGATCAGCTTTTTGCGCTCCGCCATCAGTTTCTCGATTGGCCTTTCGAGCCGCTGGCCTGCCTTGGCATTGGCGATGTATCCCGGCAGCGCCGCGAACGGCATGGACAGATCGTCGTTCCATGACCGGTGATAGTGATAGAAGCCGTCGCCGACGTTGATGTTGAACCAGGGATCGCGCGACACGGCGAGTTCTTTCAACCAAGCCTTGCCGGGATCGCCGAGTTGCTCGAGAGACTTGATGATTTCGCCTGGAGAGCTACCCTCTCGAATCTTGTCATCGACGCCGAGTTCGATGGCGCGCCTGGCAAGGCGTCTGAGTTCGTCGTCGGGGCGAAAGATCTCAGCTTGCATGCCCGCGACCATGCGGGCCACCGTCTGGTCGCTGATCTCAGGAAATGCCTTCTTGCAGAAGTCAAAGAAGGTGAGATAGGCGCCATAGCCGAGCAGGAGAAATTCGAAATGGTACTGCCACATCCGGTAATAACCTTCGAGCGTTTTCTGATAAATATCGAGCAGGTAATGGTTGGAGGCGACACCGCGGCCTGCATAAACATGCTCCAGCGGCTCCAACTCCGGGATTTCAACTTTCGGCAGCCTTTGCGCATCCCGGATCAGCGCCATCATTTTGTCTTTCCAGTGGGCGAAGAGCCGCTCCCAGTTGCCATAGTAATAAAAAGCGCGCTGCTTGAATTCTTCGGTGCGGCGCGCGATCTCAGCCGGATCGGTCACCCCGTTTCCGCCGATGTAGATGCGGCCGTTGATGATTCGGTAATCGATACCGAGCGTTGTGGGCAGGCAATGCACTCGCGTGTTGGCTGCGCCCAGGGCACAATACGCAGCCTCGGCGGTGATGGTGTCGAAGAGGCACATCGGTGCCGGGAAGTGCATGGAGTTGTAGAACCAGAAGCGTTCGTCGTCTTCCGCGGTGAACTGCATGTAGTAGGGATAAGCCGCCTGTGCTCGTTCGGTTCCTGCGATTACTTCAAGCGAGCTCGGAAGCGGAAACCGCCTGGCTTTGACCGTTGTGCTCATAACATTGTGCTCATTGCGTCCCCCCGCTACTTCCCCCCCGCGCCGACTTAATCTACACCAGTTTGGCCCGGGTGCAGCCGCTATCTTTAAGCGTGATCACTTTGCGGCATCATTAGCGTCACGTGGCGTCATCTCCTTGTGTCATCACAAGGGATGCGCAATACCCGATCATCCGTTTCCCCAAAAAGCATATCGAGCAGTTCCGGGCGGTTGCGCTGCAATCCACGGCTGTTTACTGTACCTTTTTCGGTCAACTCCCCAGCTGCGCTTGAAGGCGGAATCTCAACCAACAGGGCGGCGACAATCCGGTTGGAACTGCCGGTTCCGGTCGAAGCCAACTGCATCAATCGTTCGCGAAAGGTTGCCCGTAATTTCTTGTTTGCGGCGGTCTGTGCGGGTGTTGCCTCGCAACCGAGGCCGGCGGCCTCGGCGCATGCTTTCCAGTCGGGAAAGATGAGCATCCGCACATCCTCGCGGTCCGCGCCTACGATCACAACTTCGTTGGCTAGCGGCCGCAGGGCATCGAGCGCGGCCAACCGCAACTTGCCGGCGCTGACGCGCGTGCCCGAAGTCAGCTTGAAGTCTTCACTGATCCGGCCATCAAAGCGCAAACCCGCTCTCGGCTGTTCCGGATCGATGAAGCTGAGCAGGTCACCCGAGCGGAAGAAGCCATCCTCATCGAAGGACGATTCCGTGGCCGACTGGTCGCGCCAGTAACCAGGAGTGACATTCGGGCCACGATACCAAGCCTCAAAGCTGTCATCATGCGGAACCAGTTTCAGATCCATTCCAGCCACTGGGATACCAACGACTCCCGGGCCGGTAGCGTAGAGGTTGCCGAAAAGAGCGATGGGACTGGTTTCGGTCATGCCGAGGCCGCTGACGGTCAAAATTTTTTGACCGGTGGCTTTGATCGTCAGTTGCTCGAGAGCGTTCCAGGTTGAGGGCTGCATCGATGCCGCGGCGTACCAGAGAAACTTGATGCGGCGGAAGAAGTGTTCGCGAAAGCTGCGATCGGCTTCGAGGTGCGGGATCAACAGTTCAAAACCCTTCGGCACATTGAAGTAAATCGTCGGCGATATCCGGCGCAATAGCTTCAGACTCTCGCCGAACAGCGCGGGCGTTGGCTTCCCCGGATCGATGTAGAGCGTGCCTCCGTTGTGCAGGACAATACTGAAATTGCTGTTACCACCGGCCGTGTGATTCCACGGAGCCCAATCCACCATCACCGGTGGCTCATCCGCCAGGATGGGCGCAACTTGCCGCTTCATTTGCGCGTTCGAGCAAAGCATGCCGTGCGTGTTGATCACTGCCTTAGGCACTCCGGTCGAGCCGGAGGTAAACAAATACTTCGCGACGGTTTCTCTGCCAACGCATGCCGCGGCTGCCATCACGGTATTCCGCCGGCTGCCGTCGCCACGCAGCGAGGGAAAACTGATGATGTCCGATGAGGGCGGTAAATTGCGGAGGGCGACAACGGGAATACGACTCCCGGCCATGCCGAGCGCCTTTTCGATGGCTTCGCGATAAAGTTCTCCGTCATCCACGACCACCATGCCGGGAGTCAGCAGACGAAAGCTGTGCGACAGCTTGAGATAGTCGGTGGTTTGAAGCGCATAAGCGGGCGCGATAGGAGCAAATGGAATGCCAACATACACCGCCGCCAGAATGATCAACGCATAGTCGATGCTGTTCGCGGCCAGTATTGCGATCGGCCGCTCGGGGCCGAGATCGTAGGTGAGCAGACCCTCGGCCAGAGCCAATGCCGCCTCGCGTGCCTCGCGGTAAGAGATGGTCCGCTCGCCGTCTTTCGTCTGCTCGTTTTTCGTTTGCTCAATGATGAAAGCACGATCCGGCGCCTCCGCGGCCCAGCGGTCCAGCCAATCGCCGATGCGGCGGTCATAATCCGCCAGCGGTTCGACCGACCGCATCAGGTAACTTCCATCGGCTTGGCGGGTTAGTTCGACGTCGGGAGAGAAAAAACGTACTGGCCGTACGGGCGCATTCACGAGGGTTACCGGGGTTTCAGTGTACTCAACGTTAAGTGTACTCAATGGCCGCCGAATTTGTTTTTCACTTCCTCCGGAATGGCGCGCGTCTCAAATTTTTCGGCGTCTCCATTGGGATGCGCAACCCAGACGCGCGTCTCGAAGCATTCGATTGCCATTGCCATCCCGTCGCCTTTCATCAACTGGTGGCGGACAACAAAGCTGCTCTTGCCCCACTTTGACACGGTCGATTCCACCACGACATCGTCGCCAAACCGGGACGGAATCATGAAGCGCGCCTTCATATCTACGACGGGAATGCCGGCGATGCCGTAGGTCTTCAACATATCGCGTTTGAAAAGGCCAGCACGTTCAAACAGCGCGCGAGTGCAGGCGTCAAAAAACTCAAAATAGCGCGGGAAATAGACGATCCCGGCTGGGTCGCAATCTCCCCATTCGATGCGGATGGTTTGTCGATTCGTGAGCATGGAGGCGAATGTGGAATTATAAGCGTTGACGGGATTGAATCCATGCGAGACCAATTTTCGGTGCTGATCTAAATCAGCGCTCTGCACTCAATCATCTATTCGCTCTCCCCGAAAGAGACGCCAAACCTTCACGATTTTCCCAATTGGATCAGGAATTACCCAAAGGGCAATGAGAAAGAGCGGTATTAGGGCATACCTCAAAACTTCTATGAACATGTCAATGAGTCTCGCATCGTCGAAATTAGATTAGTACCGGATTTTCGACTAAACTTTACCGTCTCTTTAGTTTGTTTTAGTTTGTCGAAACTTGGTTGATCAAAACCTAGACTATCAAAACGACTCACCGAATCCTGAATTCGCCGAAGCATGAGGAGATGAGATGGCGAGATTCGTCCTCGTACATGGCGCCTTTTGTGGCGCATGGATCTGGAAGCCGCTAATCGAACGATTGAAGGCAAAAGGCCACTCTGTGGAGGCCCTCGATTTGCCGGGGCTGGGCGAGGACCACACGCCCGTAAGCGAAATTAGCCTCGATGCCTGCGCCGCCCGATTGTGTGAAGTGCTGGCATCGCATCCCGATCCGGCCATGGTTGTCGGCCACAGCATGGGCGGAATCATTGCTACGCACGGAGCAGCACGCTGTCGCGAGCGGGTTGCGGCGCTCGTGTATGTAGCCGCATTTTTGCCCAAGGACGGCCAGAGTCTTCTTGACTTGACGAACCTTCCAGAGGGAGCGGGCGATCAGGTGCAGGCAAACATCGTGATCGAGGGAGAACCCCCGGTTGCCGTCATGCCCGTCGCTGCCTCGCGTCAGGCGTTGTACGACTGCTGCGCGGAAAACGTTGACGCCTGGGCGATCGAACAACAGCGCCCGCAACCGGTCGGGCCATTCGTTACACCTGTATCCATACCGGCCGGAGCCCTCGAGGACGTCAACCGGTACTACGTCGTATGCACGCAGGACCGAGCAATCATGCCGGCTTTGCAGCGCCGGATGATCGCCGAGAATCCATGCGCAGAGGTCGCTGAGCTCAATACAGATCACACACCGCAGTTGTCGATGACCGGGGAACTGGCTGAAGCGCTGCACCGTTTCGCGGTGCGATCACCGTTTGGCTGAATCATCGGCGAGGGTCGAGCGTTCGAAGGTTGAGTTTGCCGCTGCCAGGCGTTCAATCAATTCCGCCGGACGCCAATAATGGCCGAGCTTTTCGTGATAGTAACGTATGCGCTCGGCAACATGACCGAGTCCGAGCGTGTCGGCATAAAACATCGGGCCGCCAAGGTGGCGCGGGAAACCATAGCCGCTCGTCCAGACCACGTCGATGTCTGAGGCGCGCGAGGCGATGCCTTGTTCGAGAACCATCGCTCCCACGTTGATCAGCGACAGGATGCAGCGCTCAACGATTTCGTCATCTTTGATGTCGCGCCGCACCATATTTCTCTGCGCGGCGAGCGTCTCAATCAGGGCTGTCACTTCCGGATCGGGCATGGCGTCGCGACTGCCACTCTCGTACCGGTAGAAGCCGCGACCGGTCTTCTGGCCAAGCCAGCCGAGTTCGGTGAGGCGGTCGGCGATCACGAAGTAGGGATCGGGACGGCTCTCGCGCTTGTAAAGCTGAATTCGAGTCTTGGTTCCAACGTCGTTTCCGCCCAGATCGCTGACGCGCTGCGGACCCATTGCAAATCCGAATCGCTCAAGGGCCGCATCCACCTGCATTGGCGAGGCGCCTTCCAGAAGCAGTTGCTCGGCTTCGCGAAAATAGCCGTCGAGCATCATACGATTCCCGATGAAACCGAAGGCGTCACGCGACACCACCGGATTTTTCTTTAGCAATTTTGCCACCTGGAGCGCGGTTGCGAGCGTCTCGCCCGACGTGTCATTGCCACGCACAATCTCAAGCAACCTGGTAACGTTTGCCGGAGCGAAAAAGTGCAGTCCCAAGACGCGGCCCGGATGCGCGGTCGCGCGCGCCAGCTCGGTCACCGAAAGAGTCGAAGTATTCGAGGCAAGCAGATGATCGGAAGGAAGAATCGAATCGAGCGCTGACAGAACTTGTTTTTTTAAGTCCAGGTCCTCGAACACGGCTTCGATCACGAGATCGGCATCGGCTGCGTCGGCAAGTTGCATGCCGGCGGCGATCCGGGCAATGCGCTCATGGGCGATTTCCTGGAGAATGCGGCCACGCTTCACGCTCGATGCGTAGGTGGACGCAATGACCTCGCGGCTTCGCGCAAGTGCGGTCTGGGAGTTGTCGATCAGTGTCACCGTGCGGCCAGCGTCGGCGAAGGCAATTGCGATCGCACTCCCCATTGTTCCCGCGCCGATGATGGCGACGCGCTTGATTTCCGCCTCTTGTTCTTGCGCCCGAGCCGGCAAACCGGCCACTTTTCCCGATTCGCGTTCGGCTAAGAAAATATGGCGAAGCGCCTGGCTTTCACGCGAAGCGAGGGATTTTTGCGCGAGTTCAGCTTCGACAGCGATGCCCTCGGCAAACGGCAAAGCCGATGCCTTGATGGCATCGACCACGAAAGCCTGGGTGGTTCGCCCTTTCAGCGTGCGGGCGTGCGCGCGCAAGGCCTCGGCAATGTCGGCTTTGGTGAGACTGGATGCTGCGGCAAGATTGCTGGTCGGGCGAGGGCCGAGTCGGTTTTGGAGCAAGCGCTCACAAAAATTTAACGCGCTTGCGCGCAGATCGCCTTCCACCACTTCATCGACAAGGCCCTTGGACTTCGCTTCACTGGCTGAAATAGGCGCGCCCGAAAGAATCATCTCCAGCGCGGCGCGAGCCCCGATTAAGCGCGGCAGGCGCTGCGTTGCCCCCGCGCCCGGGATGATTCCCAGCGTGATCTCCGGCAGCCCGAGCTTCGCGTTTTTGTGCGCAACCCGATAGTGACAGGCCATCGCCAGTTCGAGTCCGCCGCCCAGCGCTAATCCGTTGATCGCGGCGACAACCGGCAGTCGCGATCTTTCGAGCGCGGCCTGCACGTCTTGCAGCGAGGGTTCTCCGAATCCCGTATCGAACTCTTTGAGGTCTGCGCCTGCGCTGAACATGCTGCCGGCCGAATAGATAAGCAGGATTTTGATTTGAGTATGCTTTGAAGCTTCCGCGATGGCGTCGAGGATTCCGGTTCTTACATCGCGGCTGAGCGCGTTGACCGGAGGCTTATCGAGCCGGATCAAGCCGACGGCCCCCGTCTCATCGAAGGCAACGAATTTTGAGGAAGCGGTCATCGTCGCGTCTTCATTTCCGATCGAGTCTCGGAATTTCGGATCAAGTTTCGGACGAACGAGACTAAGCGTCCGTCGCGGGCCTTGTCAATTCTTCTGCGCTTTTTGCCGGGAGATACGGCGAACTGTACTGCAAACGATATTGCAGACGATATTGCAAATTGGGGCATGTTCCGTATACTGAACGACGCGTCACCCGACCTTCTAACGCGGAGGCTAAAAATGACAGAGAAGAGTCTGGAGGATCTGCTGCAGGCCGCTGGAAATCCGGTAACCATGTTGCGTAATTCGCAGATTGGAGCCTACGTTTATCCGGTCGTCCCCAGCGAATACTCAAATTGGCGCGACGAACAACTTGCCTGGCGCGAGAGCGCCGTTCTCTTCGACCAGTCGCACCACATGGTCAACCTCTACGTGGAAGGTACTGATGCTCTCAAGATGCTCTCCTATCTCGGCACGAACAGCTTTGCGAAGTTTCCGGTCAATCGGGCGAAGCAGTTCTCTCCGTGCTCCTATGACGGCTACGTGATCGGTGACGGAATTCTCTTTCATCTCGAGGAAAACAAGCTGGTGTTCGTGGGCCGCGCGCCGGTTGGCAACTGGCTTCAGTTTCACGCCGAGACTGGCGGATATGACGTCAAGGTCGAAAAGGATGATCGATCGCCCTCCAACCCGCGCGGCAAGGCGGTGGTGCGGAGTTGTTATCGCTACCAGATTCAGGGGCCGAACGCTCCGCAGATTCTCGAGAGACTAAACGGCGCGCCGCTGCCGGAGATCAAATTCTTCAACATGGGTGCGATCAACATCGCGGGACAAAAGGTGTGCGCGCTGCGGCATGGGATGGCCGGCGCTCCAGGATTGGAAGTTTGGGGACCCTACGAAGAGCGCGAGGAAATTCGCGCGGCGATTGTTGCCGCCGGCAAGGACTTTGGCCTTCGGGAAGTTGGCGCCAGAGCCTACTCGACTAACGCGCTTGAGTCGGGATGGATTCCATCTCCGCTGCCGGCGGTCTACACCGGCGAGAAGATGAAGGCGTACAGACAGTGGTTGCCGTCGACGAGTTACGAAGCGACGGGATCGCTTGCCGGGAGTTTCGATTCCAACAACATCGAAGACTACTACATGTCGCCCCACGACCTGGGCTACGGGCCATTCATCAAATTCGACCACGACTTCATTGGAAGGGAAGCGCTGGAAAAGATGCAAGGGAAAGCGCATCGCAAGAAAGTAACCTTTGCCTGGAACGCTCAGGATGTCGTCAAAGTGTTTACGTCGATGTTCGAGGCAGGAAATATCTACAAATATATCGACCTGCCGCAATCGAATTATGCATCCGCGTCGTACGACCAGATCATCGACGGCGGCAAGACCGTCGGCCTTTCCATGTTTACCGGCTACAGCTACAACGAACGCTCCATGCTGTCGCTGGGCGTGGTGGATTCCGATGTTGAAATCGGCACGGAAGTGAAACTGCTGTGGGGCGAAGCAGGAGGCGGTTCGCAAAAACCGACCGTCGAGCGTCATAAGCAAATTGAGATTCGAGCCATTGTGAGCCCCGCGCCTTACTCCAAGGTTGTGCGAGAGAGCTACGCGAAGGGCTGGCGCTCTGCTCAAGTATAAAAGGTTACCGGCACGTGCGCATCTGGCCAAATCGATACTTTGGAATAAAATGAGCAAAAGGATTGAGTCCCGATCCCGCCGCTCTGCGGACGACTTTTGGAGGTGAACGTCATGGCAACCATTGCTTCTCCGGTTGAAATCAATAGTGAGGTCGCAGATTTTCTCAAGCGGCCAAGAAAGATGTTCATTGGCGGGGCGTGGGTGGAAGCCGCTTCCGGCAAGACATTCGATACCTACAACCCGGCAACTGGAGAAGTGCTGGCCAAGGTGTGCGAGGGCGATCACGTCGACATTGACCGCGCAGTGAAAGCTGCGCGCAAGGCTTTCGAAGAGGGTCCGTGGCCCGACATGGTGCCGGCTGAGCGCGCCCGCCTGCTTTGGAAACTTGCCGAGCTGATCGACGAACATAAGGAAGAGCTGGCGGAGTTGGAAACGCTCGACAATGGCAAGCCGCTGCTGTTTTCACGCATCGTTGACGTGCCAACGGCCGCGGCCAACTTCCGCTACATGTCGGGCTGGGCGACGAAGATTGAAGGCAGCACCATCCCCATTTCCATGCCGCGCGCCAAGTATTTCGCTTACACGCTGCGCGAACCGATCGGCGTAGCCGGGCAAATCATTCCATGGAACTTTCCGCTCATCATGGCCTCGCTAAAGCTGGGACCGGCGTTGGCCGCGGGCTGCACGGTGGTGTTGAAGCCCGCCGAACAAACTCCGCTGACCGCCCTGCGCCTTGGAGAACTAATTCAGGAAGCGGGCTTCCCCGATGGAGTCGTCAACATCGTGCCCGGCTTTGGAGAAACCGCGGGCGCTGCTCTGGCGGCGCATCCTGACGTCGATAAGGTCGCCTTCACCGGCTCGACCGAAGTGGGACGCCTGATCGTGACTGCCGCAGCCGGCAATCTGAAAAAAGTGTCGCTCGAACTCGGTGGCAAAAGTCCAAACATCGTTTTTGCCGACGCCGACCTCGACTGCGCCATTCCCGGCAGCGCTAACGCCATTTTCTTCAACCAGGGCCAGATTTGCGCCGCCGGCTCGCGCCTGTTCGTGCACAAAAGCATCTTCGACAAAGTTGTCGCAGGGGTCGCGGAGGCGTCGAAGAAATTCCAGATCGGTCCTGGCATCGATCCCGCCACCACGCTCGGCCCTCTGGTTTCGCAGGAGCAACTCGAGCGCGTGTGCGGCTATCTTGATTCCGGCATCAAGGACGGCGCGAAGGCTGCGATCGGCGGGCGCAAAATTGCTGGTTCAGGATACTTCGTCGAACCCACTGTTCTGGTCGATGTGCGTCCGGAGATGAAAGTGGTGCGCGAAGAAATCTTCGGCCCGGTCGTTACTGCCATTCCGTTTAGCGATCCGAATGAAATTGTGAAGTCGGCCAACGATACGCACTATGGTTTGGCATCGGCAGTCTGGACGCGCGACGTAAGCACCGCCCACAAAGTGGCCGCCAAGATCCGCGCTGGAACGGTCTGGGTCAATTGCTATAACATTTTCGACGCCGCGCTTCCTTTCGGCGGCTACCGTCAATCCGGCTGGGGACGCGAATGTGGGCGCGAGGGAATTGAGTTGTATACCGAAACCAAGGCGGTTTGCGCTCAGTTGTAAGCCGAGATTGTGGCAAGCTTCGAAGCCTGCAACTTGATGCGGCAGGACGCGGACTCACAAGCCCCATGACGTTCGCCAGCTGAGCGGCGTGTCGAACCCGGCGAGCGAGGCATAAATGCTCCACTGGCCGTGATGGATCGCCTCGTGTTGCACAAACTCCCACGTGAACAGCGCGAAGGTAAAAGGAGTTCCACCCCAATCGATTGGTGCGTCGATGTCGACGTTTTCCAGTGTGGCGAGCAAGTGTCGCTGCCTGTCATCAAGCGCGGCGAGCAGCGCCTCCCGAGTCAGCGGACCGACATAGTGCTCGTGCTTTCGCGTCCAATCCACTTTTCTCGTCGCCAGCGCGGCATTGTAGACACCACGCACACAGATGACGTGCCGCAGTTGCTTGCAAAATGGCGCGAAGCCGTCGCCAATCCGATGGGGTGCGGGCCCAGACTTTCCGGGCGGGTCAGGCGTAAAGTTCCACTTATCGTCGGGGACCGCGCGCACAAAATCAGCGGTCAAGGCATGGAGCACCTTACTGTACCGTACAAAGTCATCGATCGACATTGCGTGATTTTAGCTGCCAGTTTCACGTCGGGCTGCTAGGCTCTACGTGCGACCGGCACGGTTTTCCCCCATACCTGGTGTGCCACTTCGGCCACCAGCTGCAGCTTCGCTTCCTGATCCGCCGCAGTCACTAAATTTCCTTCGATGGTCGATGCGAACCCGCACTGCGGGCTCAGCCCCAGCCGCTCCAATGGAATATAGGCAGAAGCCGCCTCGATGCGTTTTTTCAATTCGTCCTGGTTCTCCAACTGCGGCTTCTTGGAACTGACCAGGCCGAGCACGACAGTACGATCTTCCGGAACTTGCCGCAGCGGTTCAAAACCGCCGGAACGCGCGTCGTCATACTCCAGCAAAAAGCGATGAAACTTCGTGTTGTGAAACACGCGCGTGATGGGCCCATAGTCGCCGGATGCATAGAACCTGCTCTGGTTATTTCCCCGGCAAAGGTGCAGTCCAAAAATGATTCCGGGGTGGTCGCCGATCACGGCATTGTCCATCTCGATCGAGAGGTCGAGCAGTCGGTCGGGATCGTTGCCGCGCTGCCGATAGCCTTCGCGCAAGTCGGGATCGAGCAGGGCAGTGTATTGCGGTGAGTCGATCTGGATGTAAGTGCAGCCCAGCCGAATCAACTCCGCAACTTCATCGCGCAGGATATCGACGATGTCGGCGAGATAGGCGTCGATGCTCGGATAAGCCGCGCCAGATTTATTTTTGTCGTAATATGCCGCCGCCTGCTGCGCGCTGATGATGGTGGTCTTGGAAGGATGTTTCGTTCGGGCGCGCAGGTAGGTGAATTCTTCCGCGCACAGCGGCCGCTTGCGCCGGAGCTTGCCCACAACCACGGGCCGAGGCAGAACCAGCTTCTCGCCTTTTTCATCTTTAAACGGAATTGCCCATCCGCCATATTTGTCGAAGCCCTCGACGGCATCGATCAGGTGTCCAAAAAATGCGTAGCGCCTCACCTCGCCGTCGGTAATGACCTCCATGCCGGCGCGGATTTGCAGCTCGATGCACTCATTCACGGCGCGATCTTCGATCTCTTTGAAGGCCACATCCGTCAGCTTTCCGGACGCATACAGGTCGCGCGCTTCCTTCAAATAAGCCGGCCGCAACAGACTTCCGACGGTATCGCTGCGATACACAAACACCTCCCAGAGTCGTAATTAACGAGTCGTAATAGAATAACCTCAACTTACAAGCTTACGAGTTGGTTTTAGCGACTTGCAACTTACGAACTTATTTCCGAGCCAAGCCTACGCCTTCAGCCCACAGCCGCAAAAAAGCCCGGATCACTGTATTCCAACCGCGCGACCCTCACAAGCCCAAACTGCGCGACTGACGCCAAGTGTAATGTATAGCGGCCGTGAGATTTGTGGTCTTCATCGGTATTATCGCCGGTTGATGTTAGTCGCCTTTCTTAATGTTCAGCGTTCGCCGTATGGTTTTTTTTACTCAACGTCTGGTTGGCGCGGAAGATAACGTAACTCCGAATCGCCGCCGCATCCTGTTGCGAAACCTCCTTGCCGAAGCCCACCATCCCCTCGGACTTCAGCAATCCATCCCGCACGATGGCAAACCACTTGTCGTTCTTGAGGAACGCCGAATAACGCAGGTCAGGCAGCAATCCGCCGCTGACCGCGACGTCGCCGTGGCAGCCAGAACAAAAACGCTGGTAAACAGCTTCGCCGCGCCGAATCTCATCCGCGCTCGCCGTCGATGGCGGAGGTTGCAACTGCGGCGTTTCCAGCGGCGGCAATGCCGGCAGCTTCGCCGTTCCTCCGATTTTGAACGCCAACATGCGGCTGACGTTGCGCACACGTCCTGACTTGAACGAGACCTCGCCCGCAACCAGCGGAAAAACCCCACCCCAACCGGCGAGCACCGCAACGTACTGTTCTCCCTTGACCGTATAAGTCACCGGTCCTGCCATCACGCCCGTCTGCGCGTCAAACGACCAAACCTTCTCTCCCGTGTCGGCGCGATACGCCTCAAATCGTCCTGCGGCAGTGCCTTCAAACACCAGATTCCCCGCCGTCGCCAGTGTGCCTCCATTCCATGGACCTGGACGCTCCACGGCCCACGCTTGCTGTTGCCGGATCGGGTCCCAAGCCACCAGCTTGCCTTTGACGCTGTCGAGAATCGCGCGCTTGATCTTCGCATCCTGCGGCATGCCGGCAGCGACCATATCGATTCCAAAATTCAGCGCCTCATCCTTGAACTCGAAATCGTCGGGCGACTTGAAGTTGAACCCGACGTCATTCACCGGAATATACGCAAGTCCAGTCAGTGGGCTGTAGGACATCGGTTGCCAGCTGTGCGCACCCACCGGTCCGGGAACAATCGGAGGCACTTCGCCGCGGGGATAGCGCGCGGTCGGGTTCTCAATCGGACGGCCGGTCTTTGGGTCGATTCCTGTCGCCCAATTCACGAAGGTGAACGGCTTGGCAGAGATCAGAGTTCCGGTTTCACGATCGATGATATAGAAGAACCCGTCCTTGGGCGCATGGAGGATCACTTTTCGGATCTTGCCGCCCATCGTAATATCGGCCGGAATATCGGCGAGTATGATCTGCTCGGCTGAATCGTAGTCCCAATCGTCATCTGGGACCTCCTGATAGTGCCAAACATATTGCCCGGTGTCCGGGTTGAGGGCCACGATCGAGCAGGTGAAAAGATTCTCGCCGCCTTTGGGACTGCGATACTTCTCGTTCCACGGCCCGCCGTTGCCGACTCCGATATAGACAAGATCGAGCTCGGGATCGTATACGATCGCGTCCCAGACGGTGCCGCCGCCGCCGATCTTCCACCACTGGCCGCTCCAGGTTTTCGCCGCCTGTTCAAGAATCGGCTGCTCGAAGGGCTTTGCCGGATCGCCCGGCACGGTGTAGAAGCGCCAGATCAATTTGCCGGTCGTGGCATCGTAGGCTGAAACGTAGCCGCGCACGCCGAACTCCGCGCCTCCGTTACCGATCAAAACATTTCCTTTTACGACACGCGGAGCGCCAGTGATTGTGTAACGCCATTGAGGATCGATGGTCAGTTGTTGCCAGACAAGTTTGCCGGAATTCGCATCGAGCGCAATCAATCGTCCATCGAGGGTTCCCACGTAAACTTTGCCTTGCCAAATTGCGATTCCGCGATTCACCACGTCGCAGCAAGCGTTCGCTCCCCACGCCTTTGGCACCTTCGGGTCGTAGGACCACAACAGGCGGCCGGTGGCGGCGTTCACGGCGAACACCTTGCTCCACGCGCTCGTGAAGTACATCACGCCATCGACGACCAGCGGCGTGGCTTCCTGACCGCGGTTGGTGTCGAGGTCGACGTACCAAGCTAAGCCGAGGCGCGCGGCATTTTTATAGTCGATCTGCTTCAGTGGACTGAATCGCTGTTCGCTGTACGTGCGTCCATAGCTCAACCAGTTTCCCGGCTGATCGTCGGCATGGACGATCTGCGCGTCGGTGACTTTTATCGAAGGCCTAAGCTGAGATCTTGTCTGCGGCGCCAGTGAGTGCCCACATACCCACAAAATCAAAACAACGGCAACGCCGACTTTAAGCTTTTGCATCAAGCGTTTTGCATCCCTCTCCATCACAGTTGGTGCCCGCGAATAGCCGGAAAAGCGGCTGAACGGTCCGAAGTCTACCACTGAAGATTGTGGAACACTATGCGGGCACCACAACGATACCGAGCGATCTAGCCGCGAGAGCGTCTTGTGCTCGGCGCCGAGGATGAGAGCCTGAGCGAGGTCGCAGAGGGCGTGCTACAGAATCCGCAAGAAACTTTTTGCTTGATCGAGTTTTGGGAAAAGTTCTTCTTCGGCGCGAAATTCCTGTGAGTGGACGCATCTTCGGCTGCCGTTCAGCTTGACCGGATGCTTCAAATGCAGCATCTCGTGGAAGACGATGTACTCGATCGCAATGCGCGGCACGCCCGGATTGTCGAAGGCGCGGCTGATGACGATTGCGTTGTGGGCCGGGTCGTAATGGCCGAGACTGCTGCGGGCATGGTTCCGGCTCCAGGTGAGTTGCGGACGGCCCATGAGTCCGTGAAAAAAGCGGCAGTTGAGGTTGTCAAAGATTTCTTCCAAGTGGTAGTGATGGCCGCGAGCGGAGTGGATGTGCTTGCGTCCGCGAATCTGGCGAAGCAATCGCGCCTTTGCAGCAACATCGTGGCGGGCCACATAGCGGCGATAACGAACGCTGTAGCCGCGATCGACCGGCTTGCGATAGAGCTTCGCGAGCAGAATGTGGGCGATCGCATGGAGCACGGCTTCCGGTGCGCCTTCGAGTAAATCCGACAAACGGATGTAGAGTTCGCCCTCGCGCAAACGAATCGTGTTGTTGATGGAAACAAAAGGATAAAAACGAAAGTGCATCGGCGGTGCCGGCGCGCGCGGGCGCAGTTTGCCATACGCCTGCTGAAAGATTTCGTTGAGCTTTTCCGACACGTTGAACAAAGAATAGCACGAGAAACAGCCGCCAGTTAGTTCTCGAAAAAGCTCAGGCTCCTGACTTACAACCGTCAGTAAGAACCATGTGTCGCCCTACGTTTTCCCCCCGCCCTATTGTTTTTTCTTGTGCTTCACGTAGGCCTCGACCTCTTCGAGAGTTTTGCGGTGGTCGTCGGCGCTGGAATCGACCGTGTCGAGCGCGTCGGCCAGCAGAAATTCGTATTGCCTGGCTTCTTCGGGGTTGGCATTGGCAGAGTTCTTCAGCGCGCGCAGTTTTGACTGAAATTCCGTGTCGGCTTCGATGACGAGCTTGAGCGGTTTGCGAATATCGTTCTTGCGTCCGACATACATATCGATGTTGTCATCAAGTTCGTTGTAGAGGGCGAGAAAATCTTCCAGCAAGTCATGGGTCTGCTGAGATCGATCTTTGGCTTTGGAGTCGCTTCGCATCTGCTCAAGTTTGGTCATACGCGTCCGCGAAAACTGCACGTAAAGTTTTAACCGCTGGTCGGGATCAAGCATGGCATCACGCAACTGGTCGATCTCCAGTGGATTGAGCGGGTCACGGCGCTGCTGCGCCCAGACGGGAAGCACGAGCGTGAGTAACATGGCGAGAGCGAGCGCGTAGCGGCAGCGGATGATGCGTTTCATTTCTTTTGTTTCTTTTCGTCGTTGCCGAACATTGCCTTGAGCAGCGAAGTGCGGACGTTTTCCAGCCGGCGAATCGCCTGTTCGACTGGAGGCTGGTCGTCAAAGGCGAGAGTGCGTTTGATGTCGCGGAGTTTCTCCGCCATTTTTCGCACGGCGATCTCCACATTCTTAAGATGCTTATTGGTTTCGGTGGCAGCGTCGCGCGCCTTTTCGGAATAGCTTGCGATATCGTCGACTGCGGCGCGGGCTCGAGCTGCATCGCCACTGATATAGAGTTTGTCGGCATTGCCAAGCTGAGCCTGCGCGATCTTGATCCCAAGCTCAGCGCGCTCTTCGACGTGTGCGCTTTCGAAGTGCGCCTTCAGTTCGTCGACGGTTTCATCTTTGGCGGCGGACGTGAAGGAGAACGCGACAACGATCAGCAGAGCGGTGAAGGCAGAGGGTCGGCTGGCAGGTTGCGGCATGGCGGTCAGAATTCAATGCTTCAAGGTTCGAACTTTCCGGTTCAATACTTCCTTGTCTCAGTTTTTCCTTCGTTCATTACTTCTTTGGTTCATTATTTCTTTGGTTCGATGGCGATCAGGCGATGCGTGGCTTGCCATTCCTGATCGGGATACTTTCCCTTCGCGACATCCAGAAAGTGATGATAATCGAGCGCTGCCTGATTGTAGTCGCGCAGATGGTCATAAGCGGAAGCGCGGAGGAAAAAGCAGATGGCAGGCATCTCGTCGTTCAGCAGAGCGCGCCCATTGAGGGCTCGGATTGCGAGATCATAGTTCTTGTTTTCGCTGGCGGCAAAGGCCAAGTCGACGTATGCATTGGGCGAATCGCGCTTCAGCCGGACTGCGGCGAGGAACTCCTGCTGCGCTTCGGGAAACTTTTTTTGCAGCAGAAGAGCTTTTCCGAGTCCGCGATGCAGTTCAGGATCATTCGATTGAGCGGCGAGCAGCTTGCGATAGGCAGCTTCTGCAAGGTCATGTTTGCCGGCATCGGCAAAGAGATCGGCGAGTTCGCGCTGCGCGGCCGCATCGGAGGGCGAGAGTTTCAACGCCGCCTGAAATTCTGCGATTGCCTTGTCTTTCTTGCCCTGCGCTTCGAGGACGCGTCCTAACTGCAGGTGAATACCAGCGTCATCGGCACGGTCGGCAGCGAGCTTTCGCAACAACGGTTCGGCGTCGCTGAGGCGACCGGATTTCATGTAAATGTTGGTGAGACCGATGGCAGCATCGGTCGAATGCGGATCGAGGGTTAACGCCTGTTTGTATTCGGCCTCGGCGGCGGAGAACTGCTTTTGGCCTTCGAGCAGCAGGCCGGCGGAAAGATGAGGTTCGGGATCTTTGGGCGTAAGCTCCGAAGCTTTGGCATACGCCTGGAGCGCATCTTCCGGCTTTTTGTTCTCGATCAGGCGCGCGAGCGCGAGCCAAGCGCGTGCCTGGCCTTCTTCTACGTGGTCGGTCGGTTTGAGAGTCGTGGCGGCGCGAAGAAACTGTTCGGCTTCGGGATTGTTGGCGCGGGCTAGCATCAGTCCTAAATTGAGGTTGGATTCAAAAACGTCGGGCTTAGCGGCGACCGACTTGCGATAGGCTGCGATGGAGTCATCGGTGCGATGGAGGGCGTTGAGAGTGAATCCGAGATCGAACCACGCCTGATATGCCCATGGCTGAGAATTGCCGGGATCTTTGTCGAGGACTTTCTTTAGCAACGTTTCCGCGGTCGCAAAGTCGCTTTTCTGAATGGCATCTTCGGCCTGCGCGATTTCCGGCGGCTGATCGTCGACGCGTTCCTTGTAATGGCGAATGGTGGTGTGGGTTTGGGGGAAAGCGGTTGCGGCGATTGAACACGCGAGTAGCAATTTCGGGAGGATAGAGTGCAGGCGCACGCCGGTGACGCGGATACGGGTGAATCTACTGCTCGCCATGGCGCGCACCGTTTCCGTTCAATACCTGCTTCAGATATTGTCCCGTGTAGGAGCCTTCCAGCTCGGCGATTGCTTCGGGTGGGCCAGAGCCGACAATGTTCCCACCGCGCTCGCCCCCTTCGGGGCCAAGATCAATGACCCAATCCGCAGTCTTAATGACTTCGAGATTGTGCTCGATGACGATGATGGAGCCACCTGCATCGATTAGACGGCGAAAAGCGGAAAGCAGTTTGCTCACATCGTCAAAGTGCAGGCCGGTGGTCGGCTCATCGAAGATGTAAAGCCTGCGGGGCTTGCGTTTTGGCGCATCGCCGTTTTCACCCGATTGGCTGACAGGACGCGAGCCGGGCTGAAGGTGTGCAGCCAGTTTCATGCGCTGTGCTTCGCCGCCGGAAAGCGTAGTTGCGGACTGGCCGAGACGCAGGTAGCCGAGGCCGACTTCATCGAGCACACGCAGTTTTTCCGTGAGTCGTGGGACCTCGGCAAAAAATTTGAGCGCTTCGCGAATGGTGAGATTCAGGACTTCGTGAATGTTCTTGCCTTTATAGTGAATTTCGAGCACCTGCGGCTTGTAGCGCGTGCCCTTGCATTCGTCGCAAATCAGTTCGACATCGGCGAGGAACTGCACTTCGACCGTGACCGTGCCGTCACCCTGGCAATTTTCGCAGCGGCCGCCTGGCACATTAAAGGAAAAATATCCGGCAGGGAAGCCCCGCTTTTTCGCCTCCGGCAGGGAAGCGAAGAGATCGCGGATAATGTCGAACGCTTTGATGTAAGTAACCGGATTCGAGCGCGGCGTGCGGCCGAT
Source organism: Terriglobales bacterium (assembly GCA_030038475.1). Taxonomy (GTDB): domain Bacteria; phylum Acidobacteriota; class Terriglobia; order Terriglobales; family Acidobacteriaceae; genus Acidiflorens. The sequence continues at coordinate 76,825 of JASHOU010000057.1, forward strand.
GGGCGATTGATCGACCAGCACAGCCTCATCGATAAACTCGTCGCCTTCGAGGTCATCCCACAGAACAGCGGTTGTGCCGTTGTTGGCTTGTCGTTTGGCCATAGCCAGCGCCTGATAGAGGACGTCATGCAGCAGGGAAGATTTACCCGAACCCGAAACGCCCGTGATTGCCACTAACATGCCGAGCGGGATTTCGAGATCGATGTGCTTGAGATTGTGGGCTCGAGCGCCAGTAATGCGAAGTTTGTGCGACCCCGGTTTACGACGACGCGTTGGGATCTGAATGTGGAGTTCGGCGGCGAGATAGCGGCCGGTAAGCGAGTGCGACATCTTCAGAATTTCGGAGTAAGCTCCGGCGCCGACGACTTTGCCGCCGTTTTCTCCCGCGCCCGGCCCGAGATCGAGAATGCGGTCGGCGGCGCGCATGATATCGGGATCGTGCTCGACGACGAGGATGGTGTTTCCCAAATCGCGCAGGCCGTGCAGAATTTTGATGAGCCGGTGTGTATCGCGACTGTGCAGACCGATGGAGGGCTCATCGAGTACGTAGAGCGTTCCGACCAAACGCGCCCCAAGAGAAGTTGCAAGCTGAATGCGCTGCGCTTCGCCGCCGGAGAGCGTCGAGGCGAGACGGTCGAGGGTCAGGTATTCAAGGCCCACTTCGTTGAGAAAGCGCAGGCGCTCGCGCAGTTCGACGAGCAACTTATCGGCAATCGCGGCCTGCTCGGGTGCAAGTTTCAATCCGTCGAAGAAACGCGCAGCTTCTTCCACAGTCATGCTGCATACCTGGCAGATGTTCTTGCCTTCGATCTTCACCTGGCGCGCTTCTGTGCGCAGGCGCGTTCCGCGGCATTCGGAGCACACCGAGTATCCACGATAACGGCTGAGAAACACGCGGACGTGCAGCTTATATTTCTTGCGCTCCAAGTGCTGAAAGAAGCCGCGAACGCCGATGAAGCTGCGAGTGCCATCGATAATCAGTTTCTGCTGCTCGGCCTCGATGTCGGACCAGGGCATGTCCAGCGGAATTGCGGATTGCCGCACAAAGCGCTTGAGTTCGGTGAAGAGTGCCCGGTACTTTGGCTTCGTCCAGGGTTCGATTGCGCCTTCGTTCAAGCTTTTGCTTTTGTCGGGAATGACGAGGTCGAGATCGAAGTCGATGGTATTGCCAAAACCCTGGCAGCGGGGACATGCGCCGTAGGGATTGTTGAAAGAAAACAGGCGCGGCTCTGGCTCTTCATAGCGCAGGCCATCGTTTTTGCACTCGAAGCGCTGGGAGAAACGCACACGCTGTGCGCTTTCACCTTCACGTGGAGCGGTTTCAAAAATAACTTCGCCCGCTTCGCGATAGGCGGTCTCGACGGCATCGACGATGCGGGAGCGCTGATCGGCGGGGACGGCGAGACGATCGACTAAACCAAAGACAGGTTCGGAAAAATTAATGTCGAGCAGTGATTCGGGAGTGGAAAACTCGAAAACCCGTCCGTTCTGAAAGAGCCGGTTGAAACCGCGCTTGCGCAGATCGAACAAGCGCGATTTGATCGCGTCAGAAGGCAAATTCGGAGCGACGGTTTTCTTCGTTGCGTGGGACTTCTTTGGAGTTTTCGCTTGGTCGCTCGGCAACTGCGTTTGAATGGGAAAAAAAACGTTGAGGCGAGTTCCTTCGCCGAGGGTAAGCACGCGATCCACAACTTCGTCGACCGTGTCTCGTTTCACTTCCTGTCCGCACTCGACGCAGTAGGTGCGCCCGATGCGCGCAAAGAGCAGGCGCAAGTAATCGAAAATCTCAGTGGCGGTGGCGACGGTCGACCGGGGATTGCGGGTAGAATTTTTTTGCTTGATGGCGACCGCGGGCGCGATGCCGTCGATCAGATCGACGTCGGGCTTCTCGATGCGTTCGAGAAACTGGCGGGCGTATGCGGAAAGCGATTCCACATAGCGCCGTTGCCCCTCAGCGTAGATCGTGTCGAAGGCAAGCGAAGACTTGCCGGAACCGGACACGCCGGTGACGACGGTCAGCGTGTTATGCTCAATTTCAAAGTCAATGTTCTTGAGGTTATGAACCCGGGCCCCGCGAACAACAATGCTCTCTGTCGACATCTTCCCCTGGCGCTACAGACGGATCGGAACTGATTAGCGAATCTTCTTATTATAAATGTTCGTTGCGCTGAGAGCTTTGGGGCCGGCGTTAGCGCGCAGTCTAAAGAGGGAGCAAGCCAGAATGCGCATTACTGCGGCGCGAAGGAGAACAAGACGAGGATGTAGATCCACAGTGCCATCATACAGTGCCAATACCAGGCCGTGATGTCGACGACGATGCGGCGCGTTTCGATGGGACGATGCAGGGCGCTCGCCAAGTCGGTCCATAAAAGCGCAAGTACTCCGGCGGCGAGATGCGAGCCGTGCATCGCCGTGAGAATGTAGACGAAAGAACTGCTCGTGCCACCGGCGAAATGAAACCCTCCGGCGGAAAGCTTGCTCCAGAGAAAAAGTTGCCCGGCAAGAAACACGAGGCCGAGCACGGTCGTGAGGCCGAGCCACGGGAAGTGACGTTCGTCGCCGAGCGAGATGCCGGGAATCGATCGCACTGGTGCAAGCGCGGCTTCGCGGGTGGTAGCACGCCTCGCTTGCTCAATGGTGAAGCTGCTGATAATAAGGACGGCTGTGTTACCCAGCACTAAAACCCAGGGCAATTCCACCGGAATCCAGGTTCGGACATACGTTGTAGTACCGGGGTCGAAGCTCAGAAATCCGCGCCGGACAAGGTAAACGGCGGTGAAAGAAAGGAAGAGCATAACAATCGGTGTCATGGCAACAGCCAGCCCTAGCCGCGCGCGGCGCAGGCGCTCGCCATAGTTCGGCATGGAGTCCGGCATGCCGTCATCGCCTTTGTGCCCGCGGCCGTCGTCGCCATCACCGTCGCCTCCGCCAGTGCGGGGTGGGAGCGAAGCTCCGCTATGGCCTGCTGAATATGGCGTCAGGCGAGGCATGTGCACCGCTTTCCGCCTCGACTGCCATTCGGCTCATCGGCAATAGAACCGTGGGGAATAGAATCGAGAATAGAATTACAGAGCATGTCGCCCTCTTCTTTTTTTGATGACAGATTCGACGAACGCGTGCGCTGCAACCGGAAATATCTGGAGGCGACGGACAAAGAGAGGCGGACGACACCCGATGTGTTCCTGCTACGCGCATTTTCCCAATATATAGTGCCGGTATTTCCGCGCGGCTGGAAGGTGCTCAACCTGGCAGGAGGAGCGGGACGGGACGCGATGTGGCTGGAAAAACGGGGTTGGGAAGCCACGCTCATTGACATCTCGGAGGCCGGAATTGAACAAGCACGGCAGAACGCCTGGCCATTCGCATCCGTTATCGACTTTGTAGTAGATGATCTCACCGGCTTCAAGGCTTCGCAAACCCGGTTGGATGCGGCGTTCGATTTGGTGCTGGCGTTCTTCTACCTCCTTCTACTACCTTGATCTTGCTCTGGGATGAGAATGAAAGCGAATCCGAGGTCAGTTAGTTGCGTAGGAACTTTCATATCTCGTTCTCTTCGACTTAAGAAAAGTCGACGGCAACTTCATCCCCGACAATGAGAGCCAAGCCAGCAGCCTGTGGCCGAGGGCATTCAGTACCTCCATAGAGAGCGATGAGGTTGCCAGCGACCCTCGCAGCACCTGGGGAGAAATAAAGGTCGTCCCTTCTGGCTCCAGGGTCACGGACGGCGAAGAGCGCAGCATCGTTCGGCATTTGGTTGGCTACCCACAACTCAGCAAAAGCATTTTCTATTGCCTTGCCGTTCGCACCATCAATTCCGCGAATTTTGTACCAAGGATCCATCGCAAATCAGATTTCTACACTTTCTTTTCTTATTCGTGTTCCGCCGGCTTCCATAGCTGCTCCCTGCCGCCGTGGAGTCAGGGGGCCAGGGCCACGATTGGCCGCCGATCTTGCCCTTTTTTCGACCGATCGTGGCCCTGACACGGGAGAATCTGCAAGAGCGTTCCGCACTCGGGTGCCCAATCACACCGACTAATCCCACGTTACTTAAGCTTAAGTGAGACCCCGAGCGCTTTCTCCATCGGGAATCGGTACAATGATCGTCCTGTTGCTTCCAACCCCAAATGCGAGCTGCAGGTGATCGAGTGCGGTGAGACCGAAGTCGAACTCTCCAACGTCGTTTGTTCTTCCCCGCGATACCGTGTCGCCGTCGCACAGCAGGCTAACCGGAATTCCGCTAATTCCGCGGTCGGGCTTTGTAGAATTATGGAGCTGGCCGATCAGGACCATTGAATCCGACCCCGGTTTGGGCTGCGTGCGCACGTCAATGCAGACTTCTCCTGACTTGTACAGCAGGTGCCTGACGGCAACACTACCGCGCACTCCCACTGCCACGGGCTGCAGCGTACTGTCGAAGAGCAGCCTGGCTACTTCGAGCTGGCCTGCTGGGAATGGAACCACCTTACGCAGAGCAAAGCTGGCTCGCGCCGCATGGACCGCCACTGCTGGGGGTTCAAAAGCATTCTGATTCTGATCCTTTGCGAGAGTCACGATACGCCTCCATATATTCATCGTCTCAAGGCACTTGGAACAGCCCTCGTCGAGATGTTTCTGCATGGCTGCCCTTTGTCCGCGGCCATCAATCTGCCGGACGTAATCGATCCAATCCTCTGCCGGAAAATGTTTCATAGCAGATTCCTACCTCAATTGGGAGTGAGTATTTCTAGTTAATAAGGGTATGGAAGGCCCGTAAAAATATAGCCCGGACGCAGGAAAATATAGGGTGCTGATCTAATCCGTCGTTGCTGTGAGCGACTTGTGAGATCAGTGCCAAATATAGAAGGTTGCCACTTGGGGCGGTTTCCCGAAGTAACATGAATGGAGGCCCATAATAGGGTCTCTGAGTCGGGCGATATTGGTCGGGAGCCTTCTCGGCGAGCATTATCACGTCTGGGGTGACGATGGTCACGACAGGTGGTAACCCATCTGCTCCAGTTCATTTCTCAGCTTATCCAGACAGCGTCTGCGGATAAAGCCAATCGAGCCCTCTGCGAGCTCCAGGTCGCGCGCGACTTGCTGATAAGGACGCGCCGGCTGCTCAAAGAACAGCATTTGGACAAGACGCTGGCATCGTGGAGAGAGAGCCAGCAAAGCTTCGCGCAGCATTTGCTCTTGCTGGACCTGTAAAACCAAGCCTTCCGGCTCCTCCGGCGACGCGTACGAGTCCGGATCGCCGATTTCTTGCACTTTGCCGCGTTGCTGCGCCCGTTTTCGGTGGAAACATTTATTGCGCGTAACCTGGATAAGCCACGCAGCCAGAGCGTTAGGCTCGCGAAGAGATGGCAATTCCGTTAACAGATCCATGCACACCGCCTGGAAAATATCGGCGGAATCTTCTTCGCAAAATCCATACCGCACCGGAATCGAAAAGATCAGGTTCTTATATTTGGCAATCAGAGCCGACCATGCGGCTTCTTTTCCCTGGCGACATTCCTCAATTAAAACTGCATCGGAAAACTGTTTCGAGGGTCCGATTCTTGCCTTCCCCGGCGCTGTTGTCATAATTGGCGGGCAGACTCCGATGAGTGCAGGATCCAAAACTCCTGTTCAATAAGAAAGAGCCGCAGAGTTTGCTGAGTGCTACAAGCATATTACGCTAACCTGGTTCCCGCGGTTCCTCGGATGTGTTCGATTTCCAAAATCCAAACAGGCCTTCGCCTACTCCGACACAGCTTAAATCCTTAGAAACGTTCGGCCGGAACAGGTGGTTCGCCAATTGCATCTGTCAGCACATATATGCGGAAACCAATGCTGTCTCCGGAAGAAAACAACAACGCGCCACATTTCGCGATTCAGAGCAATTTTTCAGGCAGCACCTGCCGCCCAGGCGATGGTGTTGGCAAGCCTACAACCATACAGAGTTTGCGAACCCACTTTAATCCCAAGCTAATAGGCTTCGGAATTGTCGGACCCTCCATGCTGGATTCAAGCGAGACAACACGGTCAAACAGAAGTGTTCCAGCCGAGGCAGCGTTTAGCGGCTGGAATCCAAAGGAGCTGAAGTGAATATGTCGAACATCGGTTTGGTGCCGCTCCAACAAGCCGGTCTCTGCTTGGATTGCGAAACGATAACCGCGGCGCACACAAACTGTCTTGCGTGCGGTTCACGGGCCTTGCTGAGTGTCGCCAGCGTTCTGAACCGGCATCGACATTCCAGCCTATCCTGCTCGGAAGGGACGGCGATGATCCAAATACCCGCATCGCGCATACGCCAACAAAACACCTTTCCCAGAGCCGAGTCTTATGCTGACCGAGGTCAGAGCCGCGTGAAGGCGCCCTCCGTGAGGTTTGGAGCGGGTCAGTCCGAGAATAGAGCATGAAGCCCAGACTCTAGCTTTGGATGGAGCTCGATTTTTCGAAGCGAGGCATACAACGATGTCACTCAAACTTCTCATTGTGGAAGATGATGTGCCAAGTCTGGAGCTCATGAGCGAGGTTATCACCTCGCTCAAGGCGTCGGTTTTCCCCGTGGGCGACGCGCGGGAAGCGGCTGCCCTGGTTAACCAGGAGAAGTTTGACGGAATTTTCATGGATTTGGAGATGCCTAAGATGCACGGCTTCGATCTCGCGCGCCAAATCCGGGATTCCTCCTGGAACAAATCCACTCCGATTGTGATTGTGACTGGGCGCGATGACAGAACCACAATGCAACAGGCATTTGCGAACGGAGCGACTTTCTTTCTACAAAAGCCGGTCGACAGGCAAAGGCTGATCAATTTGTTCCGGGCGGTGCGCGGATCGTTCCTGGTAAATCGGCGACGGAATGCCCGTGTTCCGCTCCAGACCGAAGTGCTTTGCTACATTGATTCCAGAGTCATCCAGGGCACGACCTGGAACCTCAGTGAAGGCGGGATGCAAATCGAGACCGCTGGACTGAAGCCCAAAGACGTCGTTCGGGTGTCATTTCGATTGCCTTCCTCAGGCGGGAATATCGAAGCTTTTGGAATCGTGGCATGGCAAACTGAAAACCGGCTCGGAATCCATTTCACGAAAATGAGCTCTCAAAACGCCGAAGCGATTCGCAAATTCATCGCAGAGGTGGAAGAGCCAGATTTGGTGTCGAAGTAGAAGCAGTTTCCGCATCATTTAATTTTGTTTGTCGACTGGCAAATTCTTCTGCGTCTCCAGTCGGCAGGTTGTCGCAGCGATTCGATCGGAAGGCACAACTAGGAATCGGAGCGATTGAGAAGGCGTTGCATCTCCTTGGCCAAGAGAGCCGCATCGAGTGGCTTCGACAGATATCCATCGAACCCAGCATTCAAGACTTCTTCCCGATCACCGCGCATCGCGTAGGCGGTGATGGCCAATACCGGCAATCTTGCTAGGCCGGGACTTGCGCGGATGTGCCGGACTACGCCAAACCCGTCCAGCTTTGGCATACCGAGATCCAGCAGCAGAATGTCGGGGCGGGTTTGTTCGACCATCTCCAGTGCTTCCTGGCCATCGCACGCCTCCGCGACCTCATAGCCGCGCACCTCGAGCAATTCGCGAAGAAGTTCTCTATTAACGGCATTATCTTCTGCAATCAGCACTCTTCTCATGATCGCCCTACGGCCTTGGTCAGGCTGCCACGTTGAAGAACCCTGTTCATCTCAGTGGTGAGCTGTTGCTGCCATGATCCGCTTTTTTGAAAGAGTCCTTGCGTGTCCTGCCTGAGCAGGTCGATTTCTGCCTCGGTCAGGCTCTTGGCCGTCATCACCAGAATTGGCAGGTCTCTTAGGGTGGGCTCCTGCCGAACATGGCGAATCACCTGAAAACCATCCATATCCGGCATGAGCAGATCAAGCAAGATGGCCCGCACAGACTTTGACCGCAGCACTTGCAGAGCTTCGGTGCCGTTGTGGACACTCTGCGTTGGATAGCCGGCAGATCGCAAGGTTTCTTCCACCAATTCCAATGTTTGGGGATCGTCGTCGACGAGCAGGATCGCGGTGTCGTCCTTGGTTCGAAATACAACATGCTTGCGAATCGTATCGAGGAGAGTGGGGCGATGAATTGGCTTAATAAGATAGTCCGTAGCTCCCAAGGCAAACCCAACTTTTTGCTGATCCACGATCGAGACAATGATGACAGGAATATCCACGGTTTCGACCGCCGCTTTGAGCGCCACAAGTGTTTCGAAACCGGTTCCGCCGGGCATCATAACGTCGAGAGTGATTGCATCGGGGAGCAACTCCTGGGCTTTCTTGACGGCCTCCGCCCCGGAATCGGCCAGCGCGATCCGATAATCCGTCTCCAGGTAGCTGGCCAGCAGTTCGCGAGCTGGAAGCTCGTCGTCTACGATCAAGACAAGGGGTTTGCGGGTTTTGTCAGCGGCTGGCGCTAACAATGTGGCAGGCACAGCAACGGAAGTAGCTTCGGTGGGCACGCCGTACGGGAGAGTAAATGTGAAACAGCTGCCCTTCCCCGGTTCGCTTTCCAGCCAAATCTTTCCTCCCTGTTGCTCCACGAGACGCCTGGTGATGGCGAGTCCCAATCCCGTGCCCGCCTGCGTTGCTCCCGCGCTCCTTTCGACCTGCCGAAATTCTTCAAAGACCATCTCCTGATCCTCAGAACGAATCCCGATACCCGAGTCCTTCACGGACAGGGCAACCGCTGTTCCATTGTCAAAACAACGAATATCGATGTGGCCATCTTTCGGCGTGAATTTAACCGCGTTGCTGAGAAGGTTATAGAGGACCTGTTTGAAGCGGACCCGATCCGCATGAATACGCCGATCCGTTTCCAGAGCCTGTCGTACCTGAATATTCTTCATCATTGCGAGTGGGCGAATTGTCGAAAGCACCTCAGGCAGAGCGTCGCCGACGAGAAAGTCTTCGCAGCGAAATTCCAGTTGTCCGGCTTCAATCTTGGAAAGGTCAAGAATGTCGTTGATCAACTGTAAAAGATGAACCGACCCTTGCTTAATATGATTCACAAAGCGCTTTTGCTTGGCAGTCAGTTCGCCGGGAATCCCGTCGGCTAGCAGCTCCGAAAATCCAACAATGGCATTCAGCGGAGTTCGCAACTCGTGGCTCATGCTGGCGAGGAATTGGCTCTTCAGTCGTGTAGCGCGTTCTACCTCGCGGTTGCGGACTTCAAGTTCCTCATTGGCTGCCGCCAAGCGTTGCGTGAATTCCTGCCGTTCTGTTTCGGCGCGCTTTCGGCCTGTAATGTCGCGCGCCACGGCGTAAATGACGGCTTGTCCAGGCACCGAGATGGCGTTCCACAGCAACCATTTGTAGGAACCGTCTTTGCAGAGATAGCGGTTTTCGAAGGCCAGGGTCACTTCGCCGTGCTGTAGCCGGTCAATCTCCGTGGTCGTCAACGCGCGGTCTTCCGGATGTATGAACTCAATCCGTGGCTTCGACATAAGTTCTTTCCGAGTGAAGCCCAGCGCTTTTTCCCAGCTGGGGTTCAGACTCTTGAAGAATCCGTCGAACCCGATAATGCAAAACATGTCAACCGAGAGTTGGATGAACCGGTTGCCTGTCTCAAGCTGAGCGTAGAGCGATCCCATGAATGCGCTCAGCCCCAGTCCGAGTATCAGGAATACCAGACCCAAAAGCCATACCCGCTTTTCGAGCGCCCAGACGCCCTGCTGAAGAACGCTGGCCGACTGTTCTACCAAAACTCCCCAGCCGGTCTGTCCAGCTGCTTCATAACTACTGAAGCGAGCTTCGCCATTGCGAACAAAGCTTGCTTTACGATCTTGCGCCGCCTGTACTCGTTCTACAACTTCACGGGCGTCGGAGTCGGCAACAACCATGTTTGGATCGCTGCTTCGGTGGGCAGCCAAATGCCCGTTTTGGTCGACGAGCAGGATCGTCCATCCCTTTTCGATCTTGGTCTCTTTTAATTTTCGGCTGATCGTATCCAGAGTATCCGCACCCATGAGGATGGCAATGGGCTTGCCTTGCTCGTCATACACAGGAACGGCATTGGCAACCACCGGGTGGTAGGGTGGAACTGCAGTCTGATAGATCTCCGAGATATAAGGCCGCAGTTGTCGCGATACACCTTTGTACCAGTCGCGGTTCGCGAAGTTCTGGCCGAGCAAGTCTGGCTGCGGCGGATAGATGGCCCGCATCGTGCCCTTCAGGTCGTACATGCTCACGAAGGCAAAATCCGGGCGCAGCGATTTCGCACTCTGTAAATGCCATGCGATCAGATTCATATCCCCTTTTTCCCAGGCTGGGCCAAGAGTGTAGCGCGTGGCAATGGATTCGAGAGCGATTGTGCCTTGCTGAAAATATTCGTCCACTAGAGCAGCCGAGACACGCGCAATCTGAGTGCTCTCGGCTGCGGCTTGGTTTTCGGATTGTTGCTTCAGAACCTGGCTGGTGGAATAGGCGAAGAGTGCGATCGGCACAATCAGTAGCAGCAAAAACAGAAGATACAGGCGCCACCGGCTCTGCGATACCCAATTTCCCATTCTGGCAAGTGTTCTCAATTGCCCCCCAATGCGCGATCACTGCAAGCGTCGCATGAAGGGAGGAAGAGGAACCAGTTACAGAGGTGATAACTACCAAAGATATGCGCCGCTTACGTCACATTCTCCGAATGCGCCGAGGTTACTAATGTTATCTGTCGCGTAGTTACTATCCACGTTAGATTTCTCTAAAGATTCACCAGGATCAATGCATCCTAAGGCGCGCGCGCTGTCATGGAGGATGCAACCATACTCGGACGCGGTCCAACATGTCCAAGAAACGCATCGTTGTCGGTGAGGATGACCAGGCCATTCGTGGCGCGCTCTGTGAATTTCTCGAGTCGCTCGATTATGAAGTCATCCCGGCTGGGGACTGTGCTGACATCAGGGAGGTTTTCAAAAACTCGTCCCCTGATGCCGCTATCCTGGATTACTCATTGCCCGACGGTACCGCCCTGGATCTGTTACCGAACCTCAGGCAATCCTATCCCTCGGTGCCGCTGATTCTGCTGACTGGGAATGGGAGCATTCCCCTGGCCGTGCAGGCGATCAAGGAGGGGGCGGAACAGTTTTTAACCAAGCCTGTGGAGATGTCTGCTATCGCTGTTGTGCTGGAGCGGGCATTGAAGAATCAACGCAACCTCCAGAAACAGCTGGCGGGGAAGGCACGGGAGAAGCGCGAAAGCGTGGATCCGTTTCTGGGTACAAGTAAGGCGGTTCGCGAGGTGGCCCAACAGGCGGAGAGAGTCTGCCTCAGCCATTGTCCAGTTCTGATCGCGGGAGAGACCGGTTCGGGCAAGGGCGTACTGGCCAAATGGATACACGACCACAGTCCGAGAGCAGAGGAACCTTTTGTCGATCTGAACTGTGCCGGCTTTTCACGAGAGCTGCTGGAGAGTGAGCTGTTCGGCCATGAGGCTGGCGCTTTCACAGGAGCGGTGCAGCGTAAGATGGGACTGCTGGAGTTTGCCCAGCGGGGAACTGTGTTCCTTGATGAAATCGGAGACATGGACCTGCAAATCCAGCCCAAATTGCTCAAGATTCTGGAAGGGAAAAGGTTTCGGCGATTAGGTGATGTGCAGGAACGCCAATTGGATGTGCGGCTGATTGCCGCCAGTCACGAGGATCTGGCCGATCTGGTCCGGCAGAAAAAATTCCGCAGCGACTTGTATTTTCGCGTCAACACAGTAGTGATTCGCGTGCCTCCGCTCCGTGAAAGACTTGAGGATATCCCAGTCCTCGCCACGCACTTCTTCGAGCGGGTTGCCGTTGACTTGGGCCGGTTGCACCTTACTGTCGCCGATCAGACCATCGAAACCATGACTGCATACTCGTGGCCCGGGAACATCCGCGAACTGAAGAATGTGATCGAGCGAGCGGTATTATTGGCCACTGGCGAGACCATTCGTCCCAAAGATCTGCATTTGGAGTTTAAGAGCGAAGTTGCGGCTGATGGAGAGTCGCAGCTCACGTTCCGCGAGATTCAGCGCTTGCATATACAAAAAGTGCTAGACGCAGAGCGTGGCAACGTTGCCCGCGCTGCAGCTCGCCTGGGACTGACCCGAAGCACCCTTTACAATAAAATGAAGACCTTCGGAATCAATACCCTTCGCGTTCAGACCTGACAGATTCCTCGAAGCTCAGAAAAACAATGGAGTCTTTTTATGCGGGGGAGGACTGCTCTGCAGCCAGGCTCAGCTGTTCCCGATGCTGCTCCAAGTTGTACACGTTGCGCTTTCCCGTCTGCCGTCGAGCTGGCGCCCAGAAAGCAGGATCATCAAGATAGCCGGACGCCAGCAAATCTTTTAACGAAATGGCCGGGCACAAGAGATTCGCCTGCGCAAAATCAACGTCCATCGTCTCCAACTGCAAGAGGTCGTCGTTCGACGTGACGCCTTCGGCTACCACCGAACTTCCCAGAGCTTTGGCCAGCGCTACCACTGACTCCACCACGGCCCGACGTTTTGTGTCCGAGCACAAACCATTCACAAAGTACGCGTCAAGCTTGAAGTATTCGGGATGGCAATCCAGCATCATGCGATAGTTAGACTGGCCCAAGCCTACGTCGTCGAGCGCGATCCGCACGCCATAACTTCGTAACTTCCCGATGCTATTCGTCAATTCGGGGATGTTACAGGTGGGAGCATATTCCACAAGTTCCATCGTGAAGCGTTCCGGCGCCAGGGACTGTTTCTGCACATGGCCCAGAAAGAAGTCAACGAATTCGGAATTTCGGCCCAGCGTCGAGGCGTGCACATTGACGTTGACGCGCAGTTTTGAAGGCAGATTTTTGGCCGCATCGCAGATCGTTGTGAGGCAACTTTGATCCACGGCAGCCTCAGCTTTCTTGCGCCGGACATAATCAAATAGAATGTCCGCTCTTTCGAAGTTGGTTCCCCGAGGTCCGCGAATCAGGGCCTCGACACTATCGACGTGTCTCGCTCCGTCTTGGATCTGGAAAATTGGCTGGAAACGAACGGACAGTTCATGAGGATCGAGAATGGTTTCGAGAATGGACTTTCTCATACCTGGCCTCCTGCTACCTGTGCGATTGTGTTCCCTAGATCTTTCAACCGCATCGGCTTTCGAAGGAATGCGTCCGCTCCCGATGCCGATGCCTCCGCCTTCAGTTCCGGCCAGCCATAACCAGTCAACACAATGATGCGCGTTTGCGAGGAATTCTCGCGAACATGCTTGATCAGATCGAGTCCGCCGAACCCAAGTTTGCTCAGCCGGAGATCCGTGATTACAACAGAATAGGAAAAGTGGGCCAGAAGAGTTTGTGCTTCTTCCAGTTCTTGAGCGCAATCCACCTCGTACCCGCCTCCTGCGAGATAGTCGCGATAAGCATCCACCAGTTGTTCATCATCGTCGATTATAAGAACTCTGTCTGCCATGCCGGTATACAGGCACGCCGGAAGCCAAACGGGCAAGACTCAAAAGCATTGATAACAGGCAACGTCAGAAACGGTCGCAGCTCTGCTGTTCAACAATGAATTCTCTAGTTCTGGAAAATAAACAAAAATGTCCGCAGAAAATCGCTCAACTGGAAACAATTCTCGAAGCGATCCCTCCCGGTCCCTCTATTCATTGATCAATGCAGTAAGGTTGGGCTTAGTGCTTGGGCATAACTCCGGGTGCGATTACCTCCGTAATTTGTTGAGCCCTTGAGGACTGCTTATTCTAATGCGAATTGGTAGAAAAGTTTCGAAGTGGGAAGAGTGCCTATGGCGGAACTCCTAATCAGCAAACCGACAAAAGGCTATCCCGAAGCGCATGTTGACCTGCGGACTCTCTTGCTTGCCCAGAAAACTGAGTTGATTGGCGAACTTACGCGCGCAACCGCCAACCAGTTCAATAACATCATGATGGCCATCACCAGCTACGCCGAGCTGGAGATGAAGAACGCTTCCCCGTCACAACGACGGAGCCTTGAGCACGTACTGAGCAACGCTGGCCGGGCGACCGCTTTAGTCCAAAAGCTCCTAGCCATAAGCCGCAAACCGGTCGCCTCACATCAGCCTCTGGATCTGAACAATGTGATAACCGGAATTAGCAATCTCCTCGAGCAGCTAACGGGAGAGCACTTCGCGGTCGTGTACGAGCTCAGTCCGAGCATGCCATTGGTCAATGCCGACGCCACTGAAATCGAGCAAGTGGTGCTGAGTCTTACACTCAATGCGCGCAATGCAATGGCCAAGGGCGGAAAGCTAACAATACGGACGACATTGGTGGATCTTAACAAGGAATCCATGGGCGAGATCGAGCGGCCCGGTGAATATGTGATGCTCTCCATCGACGATACCGGTAGCAAACGCGCCGCGGAAGAACCGGTTGCCAGTCCCGATCAAGACGCCAGAATCAACCTGTCTTTGGCAGCGGTTCGCGGAATCGTCAAGAATTCCGGAGGCTATGTTCGAATCGACAGTGAACCGGAAAAAGGCAGCAGCTTCAACATCTACTTCCCGGCGCTGAAACAAGCTGCCCGAGAAGATTCTCAGCGCAGTTCTCGACCGACTGTGCCGGGCGCTCGTACTGTTTTAGTTGTCGAAGACGATGACGCGGTGCGCATACCAACCTCGGAATTTTTGAAAATGGAAGGTTTTAAGGTCTTGCAGGCAAGAACGGGCGACGAAGCTATTCACGTCGTGGAGCAAAATCGTTCCCGCCTTGATATCTTGATCACCGACATCGTGATGCCCAAGATGACCGGCCACCAAGTGGCTGAGCAGTTGATCAGACTCCACCCCGATCTGAAGGTCCTTTATATGTCAGGCGATACCGATGAAGCACCTCCTTCGCGTGGGACCGGTCCTTCCAAAAACGCAATGCTGCGGAAGCCCTTCCGCCTTGAAACCCTCACGGAGAGAATTCAAGAGTTGCTTGGGGAATAGAAACGTAACGGCTGCGCCGCCGAAAACCAACAGCCGGCGAGTGCCCAGTTTTGACTATGAAATCCAACTCAGCCTCCAACGATTTTGAGCGGGTTCAAAAAGCCCTCCACGAGAGCGAAGCTCGCCGGCAGGCTCTGTTGGATTGTGCCATGGATTGCGTCATCTGCGCCGATGCAGACGCCCGGATCACGGATTTCAACTTAGCCGCGGAGAAAACCTTTCGCATCCCCCGTTCGGAAACTTTGGGCAAGGACGTGGCCCGTACAATCCTGCATCCTGCCTTGCGGGATCGTTTGCGCGGCCAGCTCTTCATCCCTGCCCAACCAGGTGGCATCGATATCCTGGGCAATCGCCTCGAAACCAAATGCTGGCGAGCCGATGGCAGCGAATTTCCAGCGGAGATCACAGTTACCCGGACCACGATCAGGAAACAGAATACTTATACTGTATATATTCGCGACATCACGGCACGGCGGCGGGCGGAGGAGATGATGGTGCGTCTGGCGGCGATCGTCGAATCCTCGCAGGATGCCATCATCGGCAAGGATCTGACTTGCCAGATCACGAGTTGGAACAAGGGTGCTGAGCGAATGTATGGCTACTCCGCCGGCGAGGCCATTGGCCAGAACATCTCCATCCTCGCTCCCGCCGGCCGCTCCCATGAAATTCGGAGGATAGTCGAAGAGGTGAAGGCTGGCCACCCGACCACGAATTTCGAAACCGTCAGGATGGCCAAAAACGGCAAGCTTATCCAGGTGTCACTAAGCGTCTCGCCGGTTTTCGATTCCGACGGAACTATCAACGGTGCATCTTCGATAGCGCGGGATATAACGGCACAGAAGCTCGCCGAAGAAGCTCTCCGCAGAGCTAACGAGACCAGCATCTATGCTTCCCCTATCCCCATCATGGCCGTCGACAGAGAGGGCCGCGTGACCATGTGGAATCCCGCGGCAGAAGCGCTATTTGGCTGGAGGGAGCACGAACTCATTGGCAAACCCAGTCCCATCGTCCCCGACGAACTGCTGAAAGGAACCGCCGAGCTACGGGCAAGATTGCTTTCGGGCGAGACCGTGCGGGGGCTCGAGGTGCTCCGCCAGACGCGGAACGGCTCTTTAGTAACGGTTATCCTGTCCGCAGCCCCGATCCGAGACGCGGACCGCAAGGTCAAAGGAATTTTAGGATTCCTGGCGGATATTACCGAGCAAAAGCGCTCAGAAGAAGCGATGCGGAAGGCAGAAGAAAAATATCGGACGATCTTTGAAAATACCGTCGAGGGAATCTATCAAACGACTCCGGATGGCAAATATATCTCCGCCAACCCCGCCCTCGCGCGTATGCTTGGTTTCGGCTCCTCCAATGAACTGATGGAGGCTCGCAAGGACATCAGAACCCAGGAGTATGTTAATCCCGAGGCGCACACCCAATTCGCCAAAATCCTGGAAGAGCATGGCGGCGTGCAGAATTTTGAGTACGAAGCCTATCGCAAGGATGGAAAGATCATTTGGGTTTCGGAGAATGCCCGCGCGGTGCGCGACTCCGGCGGCCGGACGCTCTATTTTGAGGGAACAGTCGAGGACATTACAACCCGACGCGAGTTGGAACAGCAACTGCGGCAAATGCAGAAGATCGAGGCAATCGGCCGCCTGGCGGGCGGTGTGGCTCACGATTTCAACAACATCTTGATGGCAATCAGCAGTTATGCGGAACTGCTGGAAAAGAAGCTGACCGACGAGAACACCCGCCGCTACGTTGGCGAGATCGTACACGCGACCGAACGAGGATCGTCTCTGACCGAAGGCTTGTTGACCTTCAGCCGCAAACAGGTGCTCTCGCCCAAAGTGCTCGACCTGAACATGCTGATCGTGGAACAGATCAGAATGTTGAAGCGCCTGATCCCAGAAAACATTGAGTTACAGTTCATCGCGGGTGGCGACCTTGGACGGGTGAAAGCGGACCCGAGTCAGGTTCAGCAAGTGCTGATGAACCTGATCATCAATGCCCGGGACGCCATGCCGAATGGCGGGAAACTGGTAATCGAGACCGTCAATGCTGAGCTAGATGACGCTAACAGTGCTCCTGCGTATCCAGCGCAAACGCGAAAATACGTTATGGTCATGGTAAGCGACAACGGTTCCGGAATGACCGCTGAGACCAAGTCTCATATTTTTGAGCCTTTCTTCACGACCAAGGAGCAAGGCAAAGGTACGGGCCTTGGGCTCGCGATCGTGCTCGGCATCGTAAAACAGAGCGGAGGCCAGATCTTTGTTCATAGCGAACCGGATTTAGGCACGACTTTCAAAATATATTTTCCACTCGCCGACGAAGAAATCCAGATGGAAGATGAAGAAGGGCAGGAGCAGCCGCTCACAGGCTCAGAAACGATTCTTCTTGTGGAAGATGAGGATGGTGTCCGCAATTCCACGGCAGAATTTCTGCGGGAATGTGGCTATACCGTCCTTACGGCTGAAGGAGGATCAGACGCTCTGCAGGTGGCAGAACAATATAACCAAGCTATCCACCTTCTGCTGACGGACTTGATCATGCCGCTCATGAGTGGGCGTGACCTGGCAGAGAGGATGGCGAGCATCCGGCCGGAGATCTGCGTAGTGTTTATGTCGGGGTATTCGAATAACTTGCTTTCCAACCAGCAGGTTCTAGATCCCAAGCACGTGCTCTTGCAGAAGCCCTTCCGCTTAGCCACTCTCGGCCGACGGGTGCGTGATGTGCTCAGCCGCAGCCAGGGAGCGGCAGCCGGAAAATAGCCGGATCCCTGAAAAGGGAAGTGGCTGTAGAACTGGGTCTCGGGCACGAGAGTGACCAATGACCAGAAACGTCAGCAAAAAAAATTGCCAATCGGCAACCTACCGCCAAACCCTTCTTCACCTCACCGGACGGCGGCACACGCCCGGTCCTTCTAGTAAATGGCGACAAACTCGGCGAATTCGTACTATCTTGCATACCTTACTCCTGCTGTTGTGGGTCGCCTGGCATTCATAGACCCAAGTGATTGGAGTATTAGCGCGACCAAAACCCATAGTTTCCTGTTGGGCCGAAACACCCGAACTGGCTGTTTTGTAATCGTGGTTTAGCGGTACCGAACGGCAAACTTGTTTTTGCCGGACCCGAAGAAGAACTGCCAATGTGCAGTTTCTTGTGGTGGCCAGGGACGGAGTTGAACCGCCGACGCCAGCCTTTTCAGTGTTGGTTTATGTTGTA
>JASHOU010000058.1 GCA_030038475.1 Terriglobales bacterium
CGCAATATGTGATTCAGATGGAGGAATACATTCGTTACACTCGAGAAGCGCGAGACATAGTTCTGAGCACTTGGCAATCCCTCAAGGCATACCGTGCAACCGTTCCGGTGCTTGCGCTTCCCATATACGCCGATCTCTTCTGTCTGAACGTGGAAGTCGCACTGGAGATTTTGAAAGACGAACGACCGTCCGTCGAAACCCAGGTTCAGGAAGCAGCGTTTCGTTGAATCTGGGCCGGCTCAAAAGGAAGCCAGGCATTCGTCACCCTGCCAACCACGATGGCCTCGCTCGGCATCTTGAAACGCCGAACCGGCTGCTGGGACAACGGATGTGGCAGAAGGCTGAGTTCCCTGCCATCAACTTGACACCAGCGACAGGTATGCCCTCCGCTGTGCCACACAAGATAAACGGGACGATCCCGGAGCGTCCGCCAGGCGAAAACCTGTACTCTATTCTGCGCAGTGTCGATCTCCACCACGGATCGCGGAGGAAGCACCTCTGCCATCCCGCCATCTTTGGATCCAATTACCGCGTAGCGGTAGCGCACGGGATCAAGCCGACCCTGTGAGAATGGCGGCAGGCTCTCGAGGTGCCGCGGCTGGAGCCGCAAAAGGGTTGTTTCCTCCAGACTGAAGCTCGTGTCGAAATTAAGCTGGAATCGGAAAGCTGGCTCGCTCACTTGGGGCGCTTGAAAAACAACCGCCTCTGGTGTCGATCCCCCTTCATAAGCTGTGGGTTCCTGCGGATCGATCCCAAAGGGCAACAGAAGTTCGTACAAAGGCACCTTGAGACAGATTGCCAGGCTAAAAAGCTTGTGAATGCTCGGAATCGACCCCGCTTCGATATCGGCCAACGTCGAATGTGAAACGTAAAAATCAGTATTGCCCTTCGCGTCCGCGAGAGTTCGAGTAATACGCTCAACGTCGCTTGGTTTGATCATCCGCTCTTCACGTAACGCTCGAATCCATGTCCCCGATTCCATTTTTCGTGTCCCCCCACCCACGACCACCAATCGCGGTACTTCATTCAACAGGCATATCGCGAAATAGTGTGTTTGCTTCCTCAAAAATAGTGTACGGAAACATATTCGAAGATTTGAGTGCAAAAGAGTAGCCGAACACGGTTGGCTAGCTCGCTACTGAACGCCTATCAGCAAATCCAATAGATGCCGATACCGCAATTCTAGATGCCGATACCGCGCTTGGAAGGGGGATACGGATACCGTCCAGGACGGGAAAAACCATTTCAGAGATAGCCAAAGCCTCGCCGAAAGCAAATTGAGTCGGAATTGGATTGCCGTGGCGATCAGTTCATCAGCCCGCTGCGCGAGTGCCGGATCTCTCCCCGTTCTCGCAAGCTCTCCCAGCCTCACCAACATGCCGGCATTTTCCTCGGCGAGCTGCAGCATCTGCAATGCCAGGCGAATGCGCTTCCTCTGAACAGATTCGAATTGACTGCGAGAGAGAGAACGACGAAGGTATCGCTCATTATCGCGGTCAAGAATTGCCTGGAAGATCTGGACGTCAATCTCGTGCTTTTTCTCTTCCCAATCTTGTCCATTGCATATTTTGCTATGCCCAGTGTGGAGAAGCGACCACACGAGAGCCAGAGCTGAGGAAGCTACCGCCAGGATGACTATCGTCGATACCATTGGTCAACGTAATCGCCTACTGCTTCATTCCATTCCGCCAAATCGGTCTTTGGCAAACGCTCCAGGGGTGTCCTACGCCAGGATCGCAGGAAGTAAAAAGCCCAGACACTAGCGGCGAGATTATATGCTGCCGAGTTGAATAAGACCAGCTTGGAATCGCTTACCAAATGTAGACGGGCGCGAAATTCCAGCATCGCCAGAGCCAAGGCTGAGTAGATACCGAAGCCGGCAACGATTCCAACAGAGTAGTGCTGCCAAGGCAATCCCAGGCGCGAAATCAAGGCAATCACCACAATGAGCAGGCAAGTCTGCAGAAACCTAGCAGAGCGCTCGAGCAGAATGACAAATTCAAAAATACGGGCCGCTCCGGTTCCGTAGTTGGCGAGCAACAACATCCCGATGGCTATAACTGCGGCAAGGGCGCCCGCGACCCACACACACTTCAGAAGAAGTCTGCGAAATGGAAAAGGCGGGAAAAGGTGCTTCAAACTCTCAAAGATGACACCCAGGCTCAGCAAAACTGCGAGCGCTTCCCCGCACCAGTAAACGCGGGCGTAAGTATTGCTCTGATATCTAAGAAATAGAAGGGCAATATCCTGTGAGAGCACTACCACCGTGTAGCCAAAAAAGACCGGAAAGATTACGACCAGGTTGCGCCTCACCATCACAAATGCAATGGCAGCCTGGAGAATGAGCGGAGCTACCCAGAGGAGCCTGGTTATGAGGTGCAGAAAATCCATGGGCCGAACCTGCAGATTACTCGCGAACGGCTCGGCCCACAAGGGTTAGTTGACAGTCTCCCGGAACCCGCGCGGTATTTGCTATCGAGCCGGACCATCTATGCTGCTGCAATTTGGCGGGACGCATGTTGGCATCGGCGCGCCGCCGTCGGCCAAGGAAGCAGTGCTCAGTACGAACGTAAACAACAAGGCTGCGAAAATCATACGGGCAACATTTTTCATCCAGGTTCTCCTTTCCGGCTATCACTACCGGACTGGGAGAGACAGTACGTGTTTTTGGAGATGATCGGCGCGAATGTTCGAAAAACGCGCGATCCGGCAGCAGGATCGGGTTTCGACTATGCGAAAAAATGACTTTGATATTCGATGGTCGTCGGCATGCCGACGACCAACCGGAATCCAGAAGATAAATCTTGCGAAGAACTTCCAGCCGTCGGGAGAGTCATTTTGAGGATTGGGCGCGGCGAACCAAACCCCCCACTGGTTCGTCGGAATACCGACCAACATTCCGTTCTGCACCGATTCAGCTTGTCAAACGATATGCTGCGTTCAACCTTCGAAACGTGTGGGGAATTTCGCAGTTGTTCCTGTGTTTGGGAATAGTCGTGCCACAGAATGGCAGTCCTTTGAGCGCGGCTTCGGTGCGCCGATAGAACGTTCGTGGCGGGCCCGTTAGGGGCTAGTGTTGATAAATGAGCGCATCCGCAGCGGTGCGTGATTTGACTCGTGCGCCTCTTGATGAGTCTGCGTTCCACTTAGCGCAGATCTCAGCGGACGAGGCACGGACGCGGAACCAGAGGGGCCGCGCGGACCAAATCAAAAAGGTCTTGAGGGAATTGGGACTGACGATGGGGCAAGTTTCGGTTCTTACGGGGATGCGCTATGGACAGAACACTCCCTATTTCATTCCGCCAACTTTCCTTTACAAACAGAAGCGTGGCATCACGCCGCACATTTGTCAGATCGCAGCATTGAGTCACATCACAGGTCATCGATTTTCCGACTGGATGAATGTGTTCGGGTTTGATTTGAAGCTGATTCTTCCCCTGCAGCTCAAGATCCACAGCGAACGCACAGTTCTTGTCACTCCCGATTACAGCGTCGGCGCCCGCGACGCGTGCTTTGTCCCACGGAATTCGAGGATCGCGAAGCCGAACGGACGTTACTTCTTCGCCAAGATCGGCAACCGCGATGCCGTCGTCTACCCAAGACTTCTTCCCGGCAGCATCGTGCGGGCCGACCGATATTATTCCCAGGATGTTCCGGTTGGTGAGCATGGCGACGGCCGCCTGTGGCTGGTAGAACACGCTGGCGGCCTGACGTGCTGCGCGGTGGAGCGTGTCGATGATGAGCACGTCGTCCTTCTGCCGAACCGTCCTCCGTTGTCAGCCTGGCCGCTCCGCCTCTCGAGGGAGGTGCGTATCTTGGGCTTGGTCGATCTCGAACTTCGCCCCCGTCACGTGACCCGGTCCGAACCCGCCTGCCATCCGGCAAAATCGAACTCTTCGATGATGGCATCCGTTGGCAAAAGCGGGATCAAGCTCTCAAAATTACTCCGTATCTCGCGCTCACGTGCTGGACTGACGATTCGCGCCGCTCATGAAATGACGATTCGAGTTGCACGCCTGATGAGAAATCGTGACTACGGTATCGCGTTGGGTCTTTTGTCGGATTACGAAGCCATGAACAGACTGCCCAGACATGTTGCGAAGATCATGAGTCTTTGCATTATTTACGGCGTGGATTTTTGGGAACTGATGGAAGCTGGCGGAATTCAAGTCGATGACTCCAAATTAGCGCCGCTCGTTCCGCACGACGGGGAAGGCGATTTGCGCCAAAGCGCGTGAGGTTCGTGTCGAGATGTATCGACACTAAGCGTGCTGAGGCGGAGAGAAGGAAAAGCAGTCCCAGCTTTTCTAAAGGGAGATCGAAGTGGGTCGTATCCAGGAAGCCATTACTCATCTGCGGGCGCGGGCGGGCTTGCTCGAAGATGTGTTACGGGGCCGCGGCAGAACCGCTTCTCGTAACCGGGAAATCGAGGAACTGGCTCAGTCAGTCTTAGATTACGGGCGAATGAGGCTCTATATGTACCCGAAGCAGGAGGTCGTCGTGGAGGTTGGCGAGCTGGCTTTTCGTCTGCGAGAGACTCCGCGAACTATAAACAAGGTGCTCTCTCTGCTGGAGAGCCAGAGGCGCGCCAAACGAACGGAACTGGATGGGCTCTGGAGGTTGGAGTTTTAGTTCCAAACCCACGCGCGATGGCGCAGAGCGCCACCGTTCCATTTCGATTCGGGCAGTTATTGTTTCGCATCCGTGGGTTCCTGCTTCAGGTTTCAAATCGTCGCTCAGAGTGCGGAGTTTGTGCTCCGGGCCGTGGTATGCGGTATATCCGAGTTGTTCTCTGTTCGGGAAGGAAGGTGACGATCGGTGAGCGATACCGAGCCGAATGAGCGTCGCGAACATACACGCATAAAAGTGAGGGTCCCCGTCCAAATACAGACTGACCATGGTGACGGTCCGATTCGTGGCGCGACTGCCGATCTGAGCCTGAGCGGCTGCTACATCGAGACGATTTTCCCGTTTCCGGTCGGAACTAACCTGGAAATGCAGCTGTCCATCGAAACTATTGTCTTGATTGTCGCAACGGTTGTAACCTGTGATCCCCAGGTGGGAAACGGGATAAGGTTTGTCAGGATGCTCCCGGAGGATCGGAGCGCTCTTGAAGCCTTTCTGGGAGCCGCTGAGCAAGCTCAGGATTCAGAGCTTCAGAGAGTCGGCAGGCAGACGCCCAAAGAATAACTTCCCAGCGATGATTTCAGCTTCCGCCTTCGCCCACCTTCAGCACCGCTAGAAACGCTTCCTGCGGAATATCTACGCGGCCGATACGCTTCATCCGCTTCTTGCCTTCTTTTTGCTTTTCGAGCAGCTTGCGCTTGCGCGTAATGTCGCCGCCGTAGCACTTGGCAAGCACGTTCTTGCGCATAGCCGGCACGGTTTCGCGGGCGATAATTTTCGCGCCAATCGCTGCCTGAATGGCGACCTCGAACATCTGGCGGGGAATCAGCTCCTTCATCTTCGTTGCCAAAGCGCGCCCACGCTCGTAAGCAAAGTCGCGAT
>JASHOU010000059.1 GCA_030038475.1 Terriglobales bacterium
CCGGGGCCATAGATGGAGTTGCGGCCGAGATCGCCAGGGGTTCCGTACGGGGAATTGACAGAGGGTCCGGGCGGCTGGCTGAATGCGAGTGGATTCAGATATCCGGTGGCCGGTGTCCAATGCGGCATGATCGGACTGACGCCGGGCACAACGTTCGGTCGCTGATTGTAGTAGATGTTGTAGGGCTCGAAAGTATCGGTGGCAGTTTCGATCGGAATCGGCCTCCCGCTTTGCAGGCTGGCGATCCAGTTAAGCTGCCAGCCAGAGCCGAATTTCCCGAGAGAGTGAACTGGGCGAAGGTCGTAGTTTACGGCGCCGGTGAAACGGTGCTTCGTATCGAACGTCGATGGCCCGTGCTCCGCTTTCAGATTCGATGGATCCTGTGGGAACGCCGCGCCGGGGGCAAAGTCGATACCGTCCGATGCATCGTCGAGCGACTTCGAGAAATTGTAAGTGAGAAAACCAGACACTCTGCGACTGTTGGAGAGGCGCAACGTCGTTTGCAGGGAGTTGTAATTCGAGAAGCTGAGGGGCGCGAGTTCGTCGATCTGGTAGAAATTCGGATTCGTGCCGAACTCGTTCAGGTCTGTAAGGCGGACCAACTTCGTCCCTTTGCTGCCCACATATCCGATTTCAAATGAAGCGCGGGAGCCTAGCTCCTGTTGAATGTTGAAATTGAAATTCTGGACATAAGGAGTGTGAAAGCTGTCGGGTACTGCAAATATGTTGTAAGGACCGCTGGTGGCAACGGTCATGATCGGATCGACGGTATCGGCTCCGATGAAGGCATTGGCGTTGAAATTCATCGGCAAGACTGCCTGGGGGCCGATCGGATTGGTTGCAACGCCGGCAGACGTGGTGTAGTTGGCAATCAATATATCCTGCGGCACGTAATCGTAGTAGATGCCATAAGCGCCGCGCACTACGGTGTTTGAGCGTACGTTCCAGGCGAAGCCAACGCGCGGCCCGAAGTCGTGAAGGTCGCGTTTATAAAGGCTATTGCCCAAGCCATCGGTACCGACCATGCCGAGTGTTCCGTTGACGGGGTTGTAATTGGAGAGCAGGTTGTGGGCTTCACTGAGCGGTCCGAAGTATTCCCAGCGGAGACCGAAGTTGAGAGTAAATTTCGGCGCCAGGCGATAATCGTCCTGCGCAAAAAAGCTGAACCCATTGTTGAAGGTATCGCGATGCGTGTTGCCAGTGTCGACAGAAACCGACGTGCAGCAGAAGTTCACGTCCTGCGTGCCACCCGTGTAAAAGTCGGAGAGAGCATCCACGATAGGGTCATAGTTGGGGTTGGGTTGACCGTTCGGAAGCGTGCAGAGATTGCCCGGGAATGTACACACGCCGGCGGTGAATTGATAGATGCCGCGCTCGAGATTGTCATTGAAGTTGCTGATGGCGGCGCGGCGAAATTCGCCGCCAAACTTCCAGGTGTGCTTGCCCGCAATCCAAGTGAAATTATCGAGAATCTGGAAACTCTGGCTGGTGCGGCCGCGCGGAACGCTGTAACCGATGGCCCCGAGATTTTCGATATCGGTGAAGTCGAATTCAGGCAAGCCGAGTTTGCCGGTGCCGAAGTTGAGTCCGTAGTCGCTGGGATTCCAATTTGCATTGAGCGAGCTAAACGAGGTTGTGTACCGGCTATAGCCAAAGCGAACTTCGTTAATGTGAGAGGAGGACAGCGTGGAAAGCAGGCTGAGCGACAGAACTTGCACGCGAGTGGGTGAAGTTTGCGCGAAGGCCGGCAGACGAGAGCCAGTGCCATACCCTCCCGGCGAACCGAAGGGAAAAACCTGATAGTTGCGGGCGAAAGCATATCGGCCGGTGAGAAGCTCAGTGTTGGAGAGGTTGTGGTCGATTTTGGCGATGAAGTAATCCCCATTGTTCGTGTCTTGCACGACGCCGGCAATCTGGTTGACATTGCTCTTGGGGTAAAAGGAAAGAATGGAGTCGAGACCGGGATTAATGACGCCGCCAGGGTTAATGCCTTGGGCGATGGAACGCGCTTCGGCTATTTCCGCCTGAGTCGGAACCAGCAGCAAGAAATCGGAGCCGACGTTTTCACGCTGTCCTTCGTAGGCGCCGAAGAAAAATGTCTTATCTTTGATAACCGGGCCGCCGAGTGAAGCTCCGAAATTGCTGTTTTGGAAAACTGACTTGCGCGATTCCGTGTTGAAGTAATTGCGCGCATCAAGTCCGCTGTTGCGGAAGAACTCATAGGCGGAGCCGTGGAGCTTGTTGCTGCCCGAGCGCGTAATGATATTGACGACCGATCCGCTATTGCGGCCGTACTCGGCGCTGAATTGAGATTGCAGATTGAATTCCTGAATCGCGTCGATCGGGAGCAGGGACGCAGGGGCTCCTCCAATGCCTGTTTGGTTGAGGGCGGAGTTATTAAAGAAGGGATCGTTGTTGTCCGTGCCATCCAGCGTGTAGTTGTTAGAGCGGTCTCGGTTGCCATTGATGTTGAACTGGCCAAAACCATCCTCGGTACCCGCAACACCGGAGGGGTCGACGGTGGTTCCGGGAACCAATGCAACCAGCTTCCCAAAATCGCGACCGTTCAACGGAAGTTCGTTGACAAGTTTCTGCTCAACAACCTGGCCGAGCACGTCACGCGTGGTTTCCATGAGCGGCACCTCTTCGGTGGTCACAAGAACCCGCTCGCTCGCCTTCTCCACGTGGGAAAGTTCGAAATCGGCAGCTGAGTCGAGGCCGACGTTGACCTCGACATCCTGGCTCTCCTGCGAAAGCGCTACCGCTTGCGCAGTGACGGTATAGGTGCCAGCGGGGAGTTCGGCGATAACATAAGCGCCATCGGGACCGGTGGTTGCCTCGCGCTGAAGACCGGTGGCAACACTCTTAGCGGTCACCTTGGCGTTCGGCAGTACGCCGCCTGTCGCGTCGGTGACTGTACCGCGAATGGATCCGCGGAAACTTTGGCCCAAAGCGATCGACAGTAAGAAAGACAACAATGGGAGCATGAAGAAACATCTGAATCGGACGAGGCGCATAAACATCAGCTCCTTGGACTTAAGTCATTTTCACAACCTATCGACAACGAGCGTCGAGAATGCATTTGCGAATATTTCTTTTTCACCAAAAACGTGCCGTCCCGTCACTGTTCCTTGCGCGGAATGAAAATTGGTTGCGGCGGCCGGATGTCGTAAGCTGCAGCGAAACTGTTCTGATTGAGTGCGAAGCTGGCGCGTCCACGAGAATCGATGTAGAGCAACGGCTGTTTGAGCGGGACATCGCTGAAAGTTCTGACGAATGGCATTTGATATTCCCGGCCAGCGATCATGACCTTCAACAAATCACCGCGTTTGTAACCAAGCTTGAGGAAATCCTCCGAACTGATGTTCGTAACCAGATTGCCGAAGGGCCCATCGAGCGCGATGACCTCGCCTGTAAGACCCCGATTGTCGACGGTAGCGGGGTGAAGATCGAGACGGACCAACTCTTTCAATTCGGGGCCGACCTGATTCCAATCATCACCACGGGCGAGGTGAGCGCCGACCGGAGAAAAAATGTCCCGGCCGTGAAAAGTGGAGGAGACCTTTGCTCCGATCATCCAGTCCGGATTCGTGATCTGGCGAACACCCTCGATACCGTCTCGATTGGCGACCATGGTGATCAGGCCATTGTCTGGAACCACGAAGAATTGGCCGCGTTTTGACTTCACCACGATCGCTTTGCGCGTGCTGCCCACCGTAGGATCCACCACCCCGACAAAAACGGTTGAGGCGGGAAAATATGGTGAGGCTCCGAACAGAAAACGGGCGCCGTCGGAGATCGAAAAGGCAGGGACCTGGTGAGTAAGGTCCACGATGCGCAAGTTAGGCGCGATGCCATACATAACCCCTTTGCAGAGAGCGACGGAATCATCGACCACACCGAAATCTGTCATGAAGACGACGGTTGGCGGCGCCGAGGTTTGCGCAGCGAGCGCAGACGCAAGTACGGAAAAAACAAGAGTGACGGTCAACGGCCATTTGCGGAGGGCGCGGAAAGCAATCAACATGGCAACGAGATCTCCTTTAAAGCCGATTATTCTACTAGAGGTTTACCAAGAGCGAAGCGAACGGCCAGAGCGGATTGTAGCCCCTTTTGAGTCCATAACAAGACAAGTTAAGCCCCACTACACGCAACGCTTGCGACCGTCGTGATCAATATTCAAGTTGGAGGCGCCGGCTATAGGAGCAATCGCGCGCACAAGATCGACTTGGCAAATATCCTCGCCATCTGTTTGAGCGCCACGGCACTCCCACTCACCCTCAACTCCTACTGGCTGCTCGCCGTCTGCACGTTCGCAGACAATAGCCGTGCCACATCGGCAGTGATTTGACCTTTCAGTTCAGAATCGAAGCTGCCACTTGCTCGACTGGTGAAGCCGGTGTGAATCTCATGTACGAGCCCATCGCGGCCAACGAAAAATGTAGTAGGCCAGGCGTTGAGGTTCTCCGCTTGAGGTATCTTCTCGTTCAGTTGGCTGGGTTCGCCTGCGACCAGGTAGGTGTATTCGATTCCGTAACGCTGAATAAAAGCCCGCAGACGGGAAAGATCCTTCAACTGTTCGGCCTGCTCAAAATCGAGTGCGACAATCTCGAATCCCTGATCGTGATACTTCCGATACAGAGCTTCAAGGAACGGGGCCTCATCATGGCAATTGGGGCACCAACTGCCAGTAATGTTGACGAGAACGACCTTGCCGCGGAAACGAGCGTCGCGGTCGGTGACGATCTGCCCTTGAAGATCAGGAAAGCTGAAGTGAAGTGGCTCATTGGGGTTTTTCAGCCTAGTGTGTTGCGTGGGATCATCCGGCGGCGTCAAACCCTTGGCACGAGCGGTTTCGGGTCGAAGAGCAATCAACGTCTGGGTTTCATGATAGTTGCTGAGTTCGAGGCGCAATGTGCCGTCGGCAGCCGGGGTCACTTCTACATAAAACGGCCGTTCTCCGGTGAAGTGGCTGAGGATAAACTTCCCGTCCTTGTAACTTCCGGAAAGAGTTCCAGTATCGCCATCGACCCGCAGGATGGCTGCTGAAACGCTAGAGCCCGCTTGTTTGACGATAAAGTGCCACGCCGACTCTCCTTTCGGGCTCTTCACCTGGATCTCCCAGCCGCCATCAATGATCGGCGCACTGGAATCCGCAGTGGGTGTCAATGACGGATTGTGCCGCTTCGCCACGAACGGGTACAAACTCCCCGGTCCGCCCTCAAAGGAGCCGGCTAAGCTTTCGTCCTTTAGCGTGGCTTTCAGTTCGGTCGCGTAGCTCGCGAACTTGAGGTCGAGGAATCCATCGCGAAAAGAACCTTGGGTGGATGGATTTACTTTTTCGTCTCCATTAAAGAAGTAGCTCGTGACCTCTGTGCCTTGACTGGAAAGTTCAATCCGGAAGGGGATGGGTACGTTGTTGACAGTGACGGTCGCGTCCCAGAGTCCGTCGATGGATGGTGACTGCGCCTGCGCTGCGGATAGAAGGCACACGGCGATGAAGGCGACGACACTGATAGCACAGAATCTTGCATACGCTGTTGAGTTCATTGCGAAGTTCCTTTCAATCATTTATATATACTACAATGTCTATCCTAATACTAGACTATGCACAAGAGCTGAAGCAAGCCCCGAGCGCTTCGGCAGCCACCTCGAACAGGCGGGGCACAACCAAGAAGGCCACTGGATATGGGACCTTGATAGGGAATTATGAGAAATTCGAGAAGCGGCAGAGCGGCATGAGTCCAGAAGTCGCCGCCGTAAGCTATTCGGGAAGCGGCAATTTCTTGGCTTGAATTGCTTTCCGCATTTCTTGTAATGGCGATCATCGCGTGCGCGTATCTTGCACTTCCGAAGCGATACCACCCGAAACCCGACTGGGAGGAGACTGCCGTCTATGTGGTGACGCCTCTCGTCTTTGTCATAGTTGGGTTCCGGTCATTGTGGCGCGACATCGCGTTCTGGATGGCTGTGATCTTCGGCTCTGTCATCCAATTGGCTGTTGTTCATGCTTGGGTACACCGAGTAGGAGAACTGGGCCGTGGCGCTGAGAAGTCGGCTGCGCTCCTTGGCTTCGTATTGTTTGTCGCGATATATAGATGTATCAGGCTACTACGGCGGAAATTCGGCGAAGAAACCCTTGAAGGCCAGTAGTTGGCGAAAAATCCCGATAACGCTCAAAACCCCTCAATGAGCGCTATCGCCTGATTGCGATAGCTAGCGTGCTCCCCTCTTAGGCGTGGATGCGAAAGATGACGCCGCCCAAACATCGGGCGGCGTGGATTTGTTGCGCTGCGTTTTAACCGTAAACGTCAGAGGAAGTGCCCGGTGGACGGCTTGAGTCGGTCAGTCACCGTGGGACTCTTTGTCGTCTTCATTGGCCGGTACCCCCCAACGCGATCGACTGCGGGCTTCCCGGCACGCTGTCTTTCAGGCTGAGCGTGGCGCTTCTAGCACCGGTCGCCTTCGGATCGAACGTCACGCTGATGGAGCACTCGGCACCCGGGGCCAAGGTGTTCGGCGAAAGCGGACAAGTGGTGGTTTCGGCGAAGTCGGTGGCGTCGGCTCCGCTGATTTTCGGCTTGCCGGTGATGGTGATCGGCGTGCCGCTCGGATTGCCGATGGTGATGGTCAGCGGGCTGCTCTTGACGCCAACTGTCTCCGTGCCAAAGTTCAGCACATTGGGAAATACGGAGATGACGGGAAGATTGAGCAGAACCGAAACCGTGCCCGGGCTGTTACTGTTAGCTACCGCCAGATCTGCTCCGCCCTCGCCGCTAAGGTCGGCGGCTGCTATCCCGAAAGGAAACTCGCCGACGCGGTAGTCCACGTGAGGCTGGAAAGTACCGTCGCCGTTGCCGAGCAGAACCGAAACGGTTCCTGGCGGGCAGGGCCCGTAATAACAAAGGAAATTGGTAACGGCGATGTCCAGATTGCCGTCGGCGTTAAAATCCGCAACTGACAACAGCCCCGGCAGCACACCCACTGGATAGACGAGCTGCGACTGGAAAGTGCCATCACCGTTGCCCAGCAAGACTGAGACGGTGTTGTCGGAAACGTTGGCCACGGCAACATCGATATTCCCATCGTTATTGAAGTCTCCGACGACGATCCCTATGGGTTGGGTGCCGACGGGGTAAGTGACAGGCGCCTGAAATGTGCCGTCGCCGTTGCCCATCAAGATGGACACGGCATTGGAATATTCCCCGGAGACAGCCAAGTCGAGATTGCCGTCGCCGTTAAAATCGGCTGTAGCCGTCGCAACAGGGAAATTGAGGTCTGTGGAATAACTTACGAAAGACGTAAAGGTGCCATTGCCATTGCCCAGCAAGATGGCCTCGGTGTCTGCTTCGCTATCGGCAGTCGCGATGTCGAGGATGCCGTTGCCGGTGAAATCTCCCGGCGCGATTCCGTAGGGCCGATAACCGGCCGCATACTGCACCTGGTTCTGGAAGGTTCCGTTGCCGTTGCCCAGCAGCACGGAGATCGTATTCTCCCCGACGTTGGCCACGGCCAGATCCATCTTGCCGCTCCCGGTGAAATCTGCGGCAGCGGTTCCAAACGGAAAGTAGCCTACAGCGTAATTCACCGCTGCGTCAAATTTCCCCCCTCCTTTGTTGAGCAGGACCGAGACGGTATCGTCCGCCGTCTCGGTGGCAAGATCAAGCTTGCCGTCCCCGTTGAAGTCGGCGATGGCCACCGTTCCCGGAAAGACTTCCGTAGCGTAGTTCTGTTGAGTCTGGAAGGTTCCATTGCCTTCTCCCACCAGCACCGAGACCGTATTGCCGGTTGCATTAGCAACGGCCAAGTCGAGTTTGCCGTCTCCGTTCAGGTCACCCACGGCCAAGGCAAAGGGCCCTGCACCGACGCCGTAGTCGACGTGGGAGGCGAAGGTGCCATTCCCTTTTCCGAGCAATATCGAAACGGTATTGTCGTTGTTGTTGGCTACGGCCAGGTCCAGCTTACCGTCGCCTCTGAAGTCTCCCACGGATACCCAAAACGGCTCGTCGCCGGTTGCGTAGTTCACTTGGTTTTGAAATGTGCCGTTGCCATTTCCCAGAAGAACGGATACGCTGTTTCCACAATAGTTAGCTACGACAAGATCGATGTTGTTGTTGCCCGTGAAGTCACCTTCGGCGATCTCCCCCGCACAGTACCCCGTTTCGTATTCCACCTGCGGCTGAAACGTACCGTTGCCATTGCCCAGTAAGACTGAAACCGTGTCGGACCAATTGTTCGAGGTCGCCAAATCAAGGACGCCGTCGCCGTTGAAGTCTCCCGCCACCAGGTAGTAAGGGCCATTGCCCGTGGCGTAAGCCACCGGCGCCTGAAATGTTCCGTCCCCGTTGCCGAGTAGAATGACCACCTCGTTTGCGTCAAAAGCATCCACTGCCAGGTCCAGGTTCCCATCGCCGTTGAAGTCGCCCACGATCACATCGCTGCAGGCCCCAACGCATGAGTAGGTGACTTGCGGCTGGAATGTGCCGTCCCCGTTGCCGAGCAAGATGGAAATTGTCCCGGAGTAGTAGTTGGCAACTGCCAGATCCAGATTTCCATCGCCATTAAAGTCGGCTACAGCAATTGCACTGGGCTCGATGCCGGTGGCATAGTCTGTTTGTGCCTGGAAGGTTCCGTCCGTGTTTGCGAGCAGAATGGAAATTGTTGCCGAGCCATAGTTGGCTACGGCCAAGCTCGGCGGCCCGCCCGTCTGAAACGCGCCGATCGCGACGGCGTCGGGCCCGGTGCCCGTGGCTAGATCCATCCTGCCAAAGACGTATCTCTCTGCCGCGACTGCTGGGCCCGGCCGTCTTTGAGAGTCTGGAGAGGCCCGGTGCGGCGCCCGATCTCGCGAAGCACGGTCTAGCGATGCATGGTCGAGGGGCGCGGGCGCTGAGAGGGTCTGCTTGCCCGCTGTCGCAGACTGTCCGGCGTGCAGGAAGATTCGCGCCTGCCCGCTCTCCAACGGATTGTTGGATACCGACTCCGTGGAAGAAGTCGCACCCGTCTGCCCGAAGGCGCCAGCGAACAAACCTAGTGTGGAAAGCAAAAGTACCGCTAACTGTCTCTTCGAGATTTTCATGGCACACTCCATTGTTTTTCGCGTTGTTTTTCGCGAGAATCGAAAAGGTCGGTTATTCCATCCTCCGCTTGCGACCAATGCCACCTCTCCACCCCGCCATGTCCACCTCGCGGCCACATTCCGCGCACCACCCTCGTGCCGAGTGCGATTTGCGAATGATCCAGACCCGGTCGGTTTCCACGGTAATCGCGGTCCTTCTGTAAGTGGCAACGGCGTGCGCTGAAGTCTTTGCCCAACACCGGAACCCGCGATAAATTGCTGGCCACGTCGAAGGTGATTTCCCGGCAGCTCGTGACGAGTGCGATCTTGCCCCGAATGGCATTCAGAAGTCTTTAGGAAGGGTCATCAGAATTTCTCAAGATTTCTCAGAGCGTGGTTATGATCAACAAAGAAAGGCGCTTATACGAACTTGGTGCGCTCCGAATTGATCCCGATAAACGGTTCCTGCTGCGAGACAATCAGCTTCAGCGCAAAGCTTAAGAGGCGGCGAATGAGGATTAGGCATGGCAAAGGTTCGTTTATTGCTGGCAGAAAATCCCGATAACGCTCATTGACCCCGACCGGGGGTTTTGAGCGCTAACGCCTGATTACAACAGTCACCTAGAATTTGATATCAGGCGGGAAGTGCTGGTTCGGCTTTGGCGAAGCTCTGCGGCGGAAGGCTGGCGTGAAATGGCAGTCACTTTCGGTACCTCGTCATCATGTCCAGGAATTTCGGATCGCTGCGCAGGGAATCGAAATACGGGCTGTTGTCGATGGCGCGGAAGTCTGTGAACCCGCTTTGAAACGCCTTCTGCATGGTGTCGAGGGCCTTCGCCCGGTCGCCTTTTGCGGCGTAAGTTGCACTTAGCCAATAATACTGAATACCGTTTGGTCTGAAGCCTGCGGTCATCGCCTTCAAGGCCTTGTCGTACTCGCCCTCGGCCAAGTACACCTGACCGATACCCAGGTCTGCACTGCCTGCCTGTGGAGCAATCTGACGCATTTGCTCGAAGGCCG
This sequence comes from Terriglobales bacterium, assembly GCA_030038475.1. Classification (GTDB taxonomy): domain Bacteria; phylum Acidobacteriota; class Terriglobia; order Terriglobales; family Acidobacteriaceae; genus Acidiflorens. The sequence goes on from JASHOU010000059.1 coordinate 10,079, forward strand.
CGAGCGCCTCTTCGTAGCGTTTTTGCAGCAATAGCGCACGCCCGAGGTGGTAGTAAGCAGGGTAAAGAGACGTCTGCAGATGTAAGGCTTTTCTGGCAGCGGCTTCTGCACCAATGGCATCTGGTGGCTGTTGGTAGCCGAGCGCCCAGGAGAGCTGGTCCGAGGCATAGCCGCTGTCCGGGTCCAAGTCAGCCGCAGTGCGGTACTCATGTGCAGCGTCGGCATAGTCATACTTGTCGGAATAGACCGTGCCCATGGCTATGTGTGCTTCCGAGAGGTTTGGATCAATCGCAAGGGCCCGCCGGGCATATTCTTCGGCTCGCTGCAGGTGCACCGGGGTGGCTTCTAGATTGCGATAGATCTGACCTTCCACCCACGCCAACCCGGCGATTGCCGGTGCATAATCCGGGTCCAAGCGTAGTGCTAGTTCGAAGTTCTTGCGCGCCTTCTCGAGCGACTCACGTTGGTCAAAGGAAGAGACCAATGTGGACCCACGCAAGTATGCGTCATAAGCCTGCGGATTCTGCGTATACCGTTTCTTGATAGCCTGCTGTTCCTGCGGTGTGAGCTTCAGGTTCAGTGACTGCGCTATCTTCAGGGCAGTCTGCTCCTGCAGCGCGAAGACATCTTTCATCTCCCCAGTGAAGTCATCCGCCCAGACTTGGAAACCAGTGTCGGTGTCTATGAGGTGGACGTTAACGCGTACCTCGTTTCCCGCTTTCCGTACTGAGCCCTCGAGGACATATCGCACCCCGATGGTTTTGCCGATGTCCATCGCGCTGCCCTTTGCAGCTACGACTACCGAGTGCGAAGCGACGTTGATGCCTTGGATCTTCGAGAGCTTCGTGGTGATCTCGTCTGTCATGCCGTCACTGAAATAGTTGCTATCCGGTTCGGCGCTGAGGTTTTGTAACGGCAGCACAGCGATCGATGGCTTGCCTGCCACTTTCGTTGCGGTTGGTGCAGAACGCGCCTGATACCAACGGTAGCCTGCAAAACTTACGGCCACCACTGCTAGTGCCGCTACCATAGCAATTAACACCTTGGAGCGAGCACCCATTTGTGGTTTTGTGCTCGCCTCATCGGGAACCGCTTTACTTGGTTTGATTGTTCGGCTCGATGACTCGGTGTCGCGCTTCAGCCGTTGCAGGTCGGTGCGAATCTCGGAGGCATGCTGGTAGCGTAGGTTACGATCTTTCTCCAGACACTTGTTGATGATCCGTTCCAAGTCAGCCGGCAGATCCGGATTCAGGCGCACGGCTGGCGTTGGTGTCCCATCCAGAATGGCTTTGGAGATCAATCCTGAGCTTTCCCCTCTAAACGGCAACGTACCAGTTGCCATCTCATACAAAACAGCCCCTAACGAAAACAAGTCCGTTCGGGAATCCAACTCTTTTGCACGCACCTGCTCGGGAGACATGTAAGCGACGGTGCCGAGTGTAGAACCAGGGCTGGTCAGGTGCTGGTCCTCGATTGTGCATGTGTCTGCCGATGCGATTTGCCTCGAAGAACCGCCGGCGGGAGCGACCTTTGCTAATCCAAAATCTAGAATTTTTGCGTGCCCCTGCTCCGTCACGAAAATGTTCGCGGGCTTGATATCACGGTGAACCACGCCCTTTGCGTGCGCGGCATTCAACCCATCAGCAATCTCGATACCGAGCGACAGCACAGTTTCGATTTCTATTGGTTTTCCACCGATGCGGTGTTTCAACGTCACGCCGTCCAAATACTCCATGGCAATATATGACTGCTCGCCGTTCTTGCCGATGTCGTAAATCGTGCATATGTTGGGATGGTTAAGCGTGGATGCCGCACGCGCCTCTCGGCGAAAGCGTTCTAAGGATTGTGGATCTCGGGGAACGTCATCCGGCAGGAACTTGAGCGCCACGAAGCGGCCAAGCTCGGTGTCCTCGGCCTTGTAAACCACGCCCATGCCTCCGCCACCGACCTTCTCGACGATGCGGTAGCGCGAAATGGCCTGGCCAATCACTGTCCGCGAATCTTACGTGCTGGATAAGGATCAAGTCAATGAAAGCAGGGGAATGTGTGTGGTGCATGTTGATATGTACACACCCCTCACTTTCACATTTAGAACTCGCCAGCATTCATGCACCTCTGCGCGTCATGACATGCGTCGGACCCGCGTCATTCCAGTGTTTGCGTGGCATCGCGAAATTGTAAATTTCGTGTGCGTGGGGGTGAATAGATGGCGCGCAAGGCTAGCAGACCAATTGTTAGAAGCTCGAATCGCTTCCCACCGCAGAGTTCCACCGCACGCTTGAAAGCTTTTGCGAATCGCGGGGCAAAATCGTCGTTTGTATGTACGGAGTATTGTGCAATCGGAAAAGGTGAGGAATTGGAGTTGGAAGTGTGGTCTATCTTCTTGGCGTAGTTTCGGGTATGGAACGTCACCGCAGACATTCCCGCCAGTAGCGTTTTGAACTGACCCTGTCCAAGTCTCTCAAGACGAATGTCCGTTGGATCGATGTCTGCTAAAGAAAACGAATAACGAAGCCAGAAGGTGACAGCTACTTGCCGTCAAACATTTTGTAGGTATCTAATAGGCGCTTTTGATTTTCCGAATCAACATCGACGAAGCGGTACTCCCACTCGCGGGTCATTGATTCGGCATTTAGCACCAAGCGTTTGACGGTACGTTGCGAACCTGTACCGAGTATTGCGACGTCTTCGTCGGCACCGTGATGATCTTTAATCGTCATTCGGTCGAAGGTCCCCCACTCCTGAGGTGCCACCCGAAAATGGCAGCCCCGTAATAGTGAAAGCGTTCCGTCAGCAACTTCGAGCGTTATGGGAGGTGCGACTGTTTCATTCGTCATAAAAACCTCATTACCGGCATTCTAG
>JASHOU010000060.1 GCA_030038475.1 Terriglobales bacterium
ACAAAACTATCACCAGCGCTCCCAGCACGACACCGACAGCATTCGTGAGACCGATCTGCAACGGTCGGCCAACCGCTTCACGCCACAAACACCACATCCCTCCGGCAATCATAGCCAGCGACACGAGCACGGGCGCGATCACCGGGCCGACCCACGGTACCGGAATCAGGAAGAGAATGTCCCACGTGAACAGCGAAGCCGGCCAGGCTATGAGCAGCTTCAGGCAGGCGTAGAACATGATGTCCCAGACGCCGAAGGCGATGGCGAACGCCGCGGCCCATTGCCGGGCATTGTGGGCGACGGCCAGCGCAATCGCAGCCAGCATCAGCATCGTGGCGGTCTCGCGCCCGATTTCGACCACGAGCGTCTTTGACTGCTCCGGCCCGGCCGCCCGCATCTGGTCCAGAGTCAGGAGCGGGAACATTTCGTCGGGACTCCGATTGGGATAAAAATGGCGTCGCGCGGGCTCGTGCAAGATCCGGAGATAGCTGACAACGGCGGCTTCGAGGTAGCCGAAGGCTGCGGCAAACAGCAGGAGGATAACGACCGGGCGCAGAAAGAGGGACCAGACCGCTGGATGGGGTTCGCTCTGTCGCCGGCCCGCTCCCACGATAGGGTGTCTCACCGGTAAAGACCCTTTACTCGTCGTTTGAATGCCACTGCAACGCCAGCTTAAACCGACGGAAATGCAGTCTGTGGAATTCCGCCGTCGGTTGCGCCTGCATTATAGAAGAGGCAGCTATACCAACTGCGAATCATAAGCGCTGCATAATCGGCTTCCTTTGCGCGAAACAAGCGCTACAATGGCGGGCGTATTTCAGCAGAGGACCGGCAAAAATTCAAAGATACCGCCGTCGGGCCCAAAAGGAATCCACTATGCACATGCCACGCGGGAAGCAAGCGGAAGTTCAGGAACAACCTCTGGTTCGCTTTGGCTTGGGGCTCGCCAACTGGAGCGAGCGCTGGTTCCCCGATCCACTGGTCTTTGCGCTGCTGGGAGTTGTCGTGGTCTTTGTCGTGGGTCTGGTGCTTCGTCAGGACGCGGCCAAATTGGCCATCCAGGGCGGCAAGAACTTTTGGACCCTCGTCCCGTTCACCATGCAGATGGTGATGATCATCATCGGCGGCTACGTTGTCGCCTCGACGCCGATCGTCTATCGCGCCATTCGCGCACTCGCCGAAATCCCGAAAACGCCGCGCGGCGCGGTTGCGATGGTCGCGTTATTCTCCATGCTAACGTCGCTCATTTCCTGGGGCTTAAGTTTAATTTTCAGTGGCCTCTTCGTTCGCGAACTCGCCAATCGCGTCAAGGGGATGGACTACCGCGCTGCGGGCGCCGCGGCATATCTTGGCCTGGGGGCTGTGTGGGCCATGGGACTGTCATCTTCCGCCGCCATGCTGATGGCAACCAAGACTGCCATGCCGCCATCGTTGTTCAACATCAGCGGCCTCATCCCGCTTACGCAAACTCTCTTTTTGTGGCAGAGCGTCGCGACCACGGCGATCCTCATTGTGCTGTCGGTGCTGATCGCATACCTCTCGACGCCGTCGCCCGAAAACGCCCGCACTGCCGAATCCTACGGCATCCAATACGAGCCGATTCGTCCCCATCTCGAAGAAAGAACCAAGCCCGGCGAATGGTTGGAATACAGCCCGCTGCTGACAATTCTGGTGGCTGCGCTGTTGTGCTGGTATCTGGTGGACGTATTTCGCACCTCGCCTCAGGGCGCGCTCGCGGCGCTCGATCTGAATACCTACAACCTGATGTTCATCACGGTTGGGCTTTTGCTCCACTGGCGACCCAAGCGATTTATGCGCGCCGTTGCGGAGTGCGTTCCCGCGACCGGCGGCGTGCTGATCCAGTTTCCGTTCTACGCCGTCATCTTTGGAATGATCGTCGGCACCGGGATCACGCAGGCGCTGGCGAACCTTTTCGCTTCGATCAGCACGCACAACACATATCCATTGCTGGTGGCGATCTATTCGGCGGTGCTCGGAGTTTTCATTCCTTCTGGCGGCAGCAAGTGGGTGATCGAAGCACCTTATGTGCTGCAAGCCGCGAATCTGCACCAGGTGCATCTCGGTTGGGTGGTGCAAATTTACAATGCGTCGGAAGCGCTCCCGAATCTCGTCAATCCCTTTTGGATGCTGCCTCTGCTCGGCATCCTGAAATTGAAAGCTCGCGACATCGTCGGCTACGGCGTACTGCAGTTGATGGTGCACATACCGGTTGTATTTTTCTTGTGCTGGTTGTTTGCGCGCTATATAGCGTACATTCCGCCGATGAAATAAGGAGCACACCGGCTACGAGCTTCGAGCCACGAGCAATCCTAAGTGAGGTGCTCGAAGTTGCAAGCTCGCAGGTCGCAGCTTATTGCGATGGCGGGTTGCTGGGCGGAGGTGTTGTTGCCGGCGTCGTCGCAGGCGGCTTCGGTTTCGTTGTGGTCTTCTTTTTTGCCGGAGGCTTCTTCGCCGGCTCGGTATCGTCCACGATGATCTTCTTCGGCGGCGGGGGCGGCGCCGCGGACAGCGTTTTTATCTGCGCGCGCAAACGCGTCAACTCAGCTTCTTTGTTCACCGCCAGCTTCTGCACGCGTTCGCCGAGTGAGCGTCGCGCACTCTCGAGACCCGTCATGTCGTTATTCAGGCTTTGGAACTCGTCCTTGCTTCCGAACGCGCCCGCCGATTCCACCACCGAACCAAAGACGTCGTACAACGCATCGAGTTCGCGGTAGAGTTTGAAACTCGCTCCCAGATCCTCGGGCGCATTGCTCGCCTGCGAGATGATGTCGGGCAGCGCCGACTGCAGATTGCGCTGAATCGATTCCACGTTCGCCAGCGTCTGCTGTTTGGTTGTAGCGTCGGTCTTCCATTTTTCGATGCGCATCTTTCCCACGTCCGCCTGCATGTTCGTCGCCGTCTGCTGCAACAGCGTGAGGATGCCGTTCAGTTCGCTGACCGAAGCGTAGGCAACCGGCGCTTGCGCATCGGCTGGGCTCGCGGCGTCCTGAGCGCTCATCGTTATTACTGGCGGCGCCAGACATGCCGCAAAACCGAGAAGCGGCCAAAGAAGAAGGCTCCGTGAGTTCAATATGGGGCTCCAGATATGTGCTGGCATTTTTCCAGCATATCCTAGTCGAGGTTGCCAGTCGGAGTCGAGCGTGGAGGCCGAATTTCGTGGAACTAGCCCACCGGGTATGACGACGGCGTGCCGGAGGCCGAAGTCATGCAGGTGAGTTTGACGGAGCGGCAAAGCTAAGCGAGAATTGAATACGGCAATCCGATGTGGGCCTGTGGCGCAGCTGGGAGCGCGCTTCCATGGCATGGAAGAGGTCGTCGGTTCGATCCCGACCAGGTCCACCAAATCTTCCAAAAACTAGACTTGGAGTAGTAGCGAAATTCGGGTTATGACTGGTGTCATGACGCACTGCGGTGAGGCTTCATCACGAAATCCGGCCCGATCGTTTCTTTTCGCGAGCCCGAGGCGATGGTCGGAATTCAGTCGTTGTCTGGCGGCGTCGGTGGAGACTTATCGTTGAGAAAATGTTCCGCCTTCAGCACCGCCGGGATTGGCGTGAAGGTTAGTGGCGTCTGCTTAAAGTCGAAGCAATCCGACAAATCGTCCGTTGTGGTATACGAATCCGCATACCCGACCGCGGGATCGATTTCCCCCAGCGAAAAATTTTCTTCAACGAACTTGAGGATGCTGCCAAAGTCATTCAGCTGGTGCGAGATGTACTGCGGCTTGGCATAGGGTGAAATCACGATCAGCGGCACGCGCAGCCCGTATTCATACGAGTCGCGAATCGCCGGCGGAGGCTGGTGATCGTACCATCCTCCCCAGTCATCCCAGGTAACGATGATCGCCGTGTTCGGCCAGTAGCCGTATTCGGGATTGCCGATCTGGTTCACGATGGACGCCACCCACGAGGGCCCATTGTCTTCGCTGTTGCCGGCGTGATCGGAGTTGCTGCCCGTAGGAATTACCCAGCTCACGTTGGCAAGCTGTCCGTTAGCGATGTCGGTAAGGATCTGCGCGCCCGATCCTTCGAGCACAACGTTGTTGGTCCAGTCGGCGCCAGTGCACACGCTCGATTCGGATGGATAGGGCGGCTCAGGCACGCAGATGTGCTGAATCGCGTCCGGGGCCGTCCAGATCGAGCCTGCCGTGGGTACGTAATACTTCCAACTGAGATTGGCGGCATCGAGCAGATCGGTCAGAGTTGGATGTTCGAAGCAGAGCTGGGTGATCAAGGTCTCGGGCGTTTCCGGACTCGCCTGACTGATATCGATAGCATCGATGTCAGCACCGGGAGCCGCAAGGCAACCCGACTGGCCACCAGTGTTGAGCGGATTATCTGCAGCCGATATGGTGCTGGTTGCGTCGATTCGCGATGTACCCGCAAGGATGTACTGATGAGCCGGGAAACTTGGCCCCTCGTTGGTTTGGAACATCCGGTCGCCGAAGGTGTAGGTCTCGGCCATCGTGAAGTAGGGTTGCACATCAGACGGCTGCACGTATTGGTATTGCGGATAAGTCGGACAACCGCTGGGGCCACAGCCGATCTGGTAAGCGCCATCCATGGCGCAAGTGTTGTTCGCGGAATTGTAGTCGCAAGCTTGAAGGAACGAGGCGTGAACGTGGTCGAGGTCATAGGTCGTTACCAGCGAGACCGGCGTAAGCGGGATCGTCTGTCCGTTCGCAATTAGACCCTGGGTCGCGATGTCGGCCCCGCGACTCATCAGCACCGTGTCGTGAAACAGGTTGTCGGGAGTTCGATTCTCCTGAAAGATAATCACTACGTGGGTAATCAGCCCTGCTTGTATTTGTCCATCGACAGTGAGGTTCAGCGATGTGCTGCTCGTCGACGCACCGGACGTGCCCGTGATCGCCAACGTCACCGGTCCCGTGGCCGCCGTGGCGCTGGCCGCTAAGGTTAGCGTACTGGCAGTGGTTGCAGAACTCGGTTCGAAAGTCGCGGTCACGCCGTTGGGCAAGGCTGAGATGGAAAGATTGACAGAACCGCTGAAGCCGTTTTGCGGCACGATGGTGATAGTGCTGGTCGTTTGCCTGCCCTGTGTGACGGTTGCGAAGCCGGGCGAAGATGAAAGCGTAAAACTCCCAGTCGTTTGTCCATCGGATGATCCGCCTCCGCAACCGGCAAGCAGCATTGCAAGGTAAGCCACCGAAATGAACAGCAGCCCAACATTCAGTCGCTGCATAAGAGACTCCTCTTAACACCCTGGAGCAGACTTGAAGCCTTCAACCGTACCAGGGGACGATTGAACTTCCGCTCTGAGCTAGCCGGGCTTTCGGTGTCGTGTGTGTTGCTCGGACCGTTATTTACGAGTTGATGCGTGAACCCGATTATTGGGATGCACCTCGATGCGCTCGTTTGTTCACTTGGCTGAAGCGGAATTCTCAAAGTTGAGGAGTAACTGAATCCAGCTGGATCGCGGAACCCATCTGGACCGACGCCGCGTCTTTCCGCGGCATTTCCTATTTACGTCCGTACTCGAAATCCACCAGGCCGTCGCGATAATCGATCTTCACGTCGAGCAGCCGAAGCATATCAAAACCGAGAAAACCGGAAATCTCGGTTCCCATCTCGCCGCTTATGCCGGAGAGATCGAAGGTCACAATGTTCTGCTGCTCGCGCACGCGCGCAAAACGCAGCGTGGCATTGGAACGATAGACTTCATTCACGGTGCCGCTCAATCCGCGCACGCGCTGGAAGTAGTCCGGACTCACCTTTCCCATCTGGCTCCCAGCGCGTAACGACAACATATTGTCGAACGCGCCCGTGTCGAGCCCAAATAGCATGGGTTTCGAGTCGTTCACATTAGTCGGCACCAGAATCAGGTGGCCAAAACGGAAGACTTTCGTCCAGTTGGCCATCTCCCGGGCAACGTAACGATCTTTGGGCGGTGATGCGGGCTGAGGGAACGTCTTTGAATCCGGCGGACCGGAACTTTGCGCTGAAGAATAGCCCCCAGCAGATTTTTGCTCGCCGGAATCAGCGTTTGCCGCGGTCTCTCTTTGGTCATCAGTGTTGGCTTGCTCGTCGCCGTTGCTGTTGAGTGACTTCGGTGCGACGGTATCCTCTGGGCGCTTTGGCAGCGGAGAGAGTTTGAGCCGCATTTCCGGAATGTCGATGTCAACCAGATAAGTTGCGAAAACATCCGCGCCAAGCAATCCGGTCTCGTTGAGAACAGCGGCCTGGTTGCTGACGACTACGAGGCAGTCCTGAAATTCCAGGTCTCCGATTCGGATGTGATCCGCGACTGCGGTATAGCCGGTGCGCGACCCCCGATCGCCGATGCCGCCGTAATGCACGGTGGAGATGCGGGTTAATCCGGCGTTTTCCGCGACTTTACGTCCGATGATGATTCCGCTCGCGCCGGTGTCGAGCTGGAATTCAGCATTCTGATCATTGATGGTCGCCGAAAGACTCACGCCCCGAACCAGCCCCGAGGCCCACCGGCGTCGCGCCTCCGCGTACATCTTGCTTAGCTTGATCTCGGTCTGCTCCACCTTGCTGACTTGTTGGCAGTCGTGTGGAGGTTTATCTGCTGTTTTCCGGAGGAACTCCAAACGCTCGGTCAACTGCTCTGTCTCATCTGCATCGGCGGCATGTGGGCCGGCAAGATAGGCCTCAAGTGACGCCAACTTTCCTTTGCGTGGAAGGAGACGGAGCCACGCCATTTGTACGTCGATATCGTTCGGGGCAATGTCGTGCGCAATCTTTAACTCGCCGTAGGCGACGCCGTACATTGAGTAAGCCCGGTAGATACGCGCGAGGCCGAGATAAGAATGCACCTCTTTTGGATCGTGCTTTTTCGCCGCGAGATACGATAACTCGGCATCCGACATTGCGCCGAGGCGGAACTGCACATCACCCTTTGCCGCGAGCAATGCGGCGGAATTTGGCTGCTCGGCCAAGGCGGCGTTCGCCGCGTCGAACGCCTCATCAATTTTCTGCTGACGCAGCATCGACCGCACGAGTCCAACCTGCGCTGGCACCAGCTTGGTATCGTTTTTCACGAGGGCCCGATAACTCGCTTCGGCTGCGGCGAACTTGCCGGAGCGATAGAGTCGGTCGGCGGCGGCGATTTCGGAATCGCTCGTTGGACTCTTCGCCGCGTCGCCGGGAACTTGGGCAAAAAGCATAGATTGCCATAAAAGAATTAGAAGAACAGCGATGGTGGATAGTTGTGAGCAGGAATGTAAACGAAAATTGCGCCAATCCGACTGCTGGCAGGTTATTTCGGTGCGTTCCCGAACCACGCGCAGCATTGCGCCAATCGCCATTTTGCGGATCGTCACTTTGCGGATTCTAGCGTAGTTTCTGGTGAATCGTGAGCGCGATCGCCCATCTTCCGTCGCCATCCCAGATCGCGCATCCCAGTGAGTAACAGTAAAGTTCGGTTCATCAGTTATGTTCGCTCTTCGAAGTGCTAGCCTGAAATGGATGCGCGGCCGTTCCTTAGATGTCTGGCGACGCGTGGTGTTCGCCGCATTTCCGATCATTCTGCTGGCCGTACTGCACTCGGCCATAGCATTTGCCGACACGGCTTCGACACACTGGACGGTCGTCCAGCAACCCGCCCGTCTCGTCAATGGCAGCCCGGTGCTTTTCCGGGTCACCACGCCGAAGAGCGTTCAGAAGCTCTCGGGAAGCTGGCTGGGCCATGAGATCGCATTCAGCCTGGACGCACCCGATAAGTCATCGAGCCATAAATCACCGACCCGCAAAACATGGTTTGCGCTCGCCGGAGTCAGCCTTGAAACCAAGCCCGGAACCTATCCGCTCACGCTTCATGGCGCAACCAACTCCGCGCAATCTGCGGGAACTCACGACGCACAACCGGAACAGCAGGCAAGCGGAGCATCCACCGCAAATTCAATTTCATTCGAAAAGAAAATCCGTATTGCGCACCAGCGCTATCCTGTCGTGCCGCTGAAAGTTCCCGACCGGTATACCGCGCCCAGCCCGGAAGACCAGAAAGAAATCGAGAAGGACAAGGCAATCAAAACCGAGGCCTTCAAAACTTTGACTCCGGAGCGCGAATGGCAAGGCTCGTTTGCGCCGCCCGTGACCGCGGAAATTTCCGATGTGTTCGGGGTCGAGCGTGTTTTTAACGGCTCAGTCCAGAGCACGCATCAGGGGCTCGACTTCCGCGTCCCGAGCGGAACCTCCGTTGCGGCGGTGAACCGCGGGCGCGTGATCCTCGCACAGCCTTTGTTCTTTGAAGGCAACTGCGTCGTGATCGACCACGGGCAGGGACTGCTGACGCTCTATCTTCATCTTTCGAAATTCTTGGTGAAAGAAGGCGACGAGGTGACGAAGGGCCAGCCGATTGGCCTGAGCGGCGGCACCGGACGCGCCACCGGCCCGCATTTGCACCTGGCCGTGCGCTGGCAGGGGGAGTATCTGGATCCGCAGGCGTTGCTGAAGTTGAAATTGCCGTGAAGATGCGGACGCAGCCGTGAAGATGGAGATCCTTCGCTGCGCTCGGCGCGCTTCGCTTCCCTCGCTTCACTCAGGATGACAATGCTTTGGGGGTAGTCGCGGAGCCTACAGATGAGAGCCAAGAGGCTAAGCGCCAAGAGCCTGAGGCTAAGAGCTAAGACCCAAGAGCCATCAGCACCTCTTCCGCGTCCCAAACTCCGTCGCGGAATGCGACATTTCTTCCCGAGATCGCAGGGATTCGCTCGCCGGGAACAATAACTCCAACCAGGTTCAACGGATCGGCCGCCGCGATGACGATGCGCTCGCCGCCGGTCTGCGGGAGCTTGCGATGAGCCCGCAAGGACTCGACAGCAACTGGCAGCGCGAACTGTTCTCCGATGAACCCATCGACAAATCGACCGCCGCGCACCTCGCCACGATCTTCAAGGCGGCGATAGCCGATCTGCAATTCGCGCCATCGCGGCAGATTGGTTTCGCGCGCCAGCAGGTCGCGGAAAACGACGCCATAGCGCCGCAATAACATCCAGCAGCACGATTCGACGCTGCGGTCGCGGTCGGCGCCTTCGGTATGCAACAAAGACCATCGTCCTGGCGCATGACGTGGACGACGCACTTTAGCAATACTCTTTCCGAATCCCGCGCCCGATGCGGTTTTCGGCGTCACCAATGTTCGCAGGTTCTCGAATCCGTCCGCGGTCACCAATCCCGCCGCAACCAATTCCCAAAGGCCGGTTTCGACCTCTGCTTTGAGCCGGCCGGTGGCGCGGACCATGTCGGCAAAAAACAACGCCCCGCGCTGCTTCAAGAGTTCGAGCAAGGCCTGCGCCACCGGACTCAGGAACGAACTCGACGAATCTTCCGCCGCGGGATGATGCGCTCGCATCCAGTCGGCATCCTCGCGCACAAAAAAAGCAATCGGCACAACGCGGGTGGGAATCACGCGCCGCCGGCTCTCGTTATTTTCGATGGCTTCGAGCGTTGCCGGATGCGGAGACAACCGTCCCCACCCTACCGCGCCTGACAGGCAAAGCTGATCGAGATGTGCCGGATCGTAATCCGAAATTCGCCGCGCCAGCACAAACCGCTCCCAGGCGCTCGCGGGAATCTCGAATCCTTGCAGTTGGCGGATTACTTCGAGCGTGCCATGTTCGCCGCGGACCTGCGTCCCGGGCGCGACGTGCTGCCACTTCAAAAGCCAACTCATGAACTGCGAAGCTGTGACCGGTGCAATTTGTTTGCGCAGCGTTGCCACGGTCAGGCGATGAATGCGCGCCAGCAGTCGCCGTTCGCACCACTCGATTTCCGGTTTGCTTGCCGCCGCCGCCGTTACCTCAGCGGCTAAAGCCGTCGAGGGCCGGTCGTCGATCGCAGCGCTGAAGCGCTGCGCCGCCTCAAGACCCGATGATTCAGGTGGCCGGAATTTACCGCGCAAAATCGCGCCGCTAGCTTCCATGCGAAGCAAGGCCTTCTCGATCTCAGTCGCTTGCAGGCCCAACAACTCGCCAATCTCTGTGGCGGTCGTGGGTCCAAGATGCGCCATCCATCCCTGCACCGCGGTCAGCACAGCATCGTCAAAACGCACCGTCGAGGTACGGGTTGTGTCGGCGCCGTTGTTGTGCGCAGCTTTCGGGTCAGAGCTGTCCGCGGATTCGGGGTGCAGCGCCTGTAACCATTCTGCACGCTCGGCAGCGATCCAATACCGTTTACCAGCGACTTCCGACTCAAAAGCACGATTCTGTTCTTGCAGAATGTTGAAGAAAGCAATCCAGTTTGAAGTGCTTCTTGGGTTTGCTTCCCGAGAACTGAGAACCGCGAACTGAGAACTGTTTTCCGGCACCATTACCAATGCGTGCAGCACATCGTGCAGTTCGTCGGCGTCGCGCACGTCTGGCCACGCCTCCTGCTGCACCTGCGCGATGGCCGCAGGATCGAGCGCGCCGACTTCTTCCAAGACCGACTCCGGCAGCACGCGCCGCATCTCGACCGCGCGGGCGCGGCGCTCTTCGAGCGGAGCATCGTCGAGATATGCGTACGGATTCGCATTAAGGATCTCGTGCGAGAATTGCGACGGCACCGGCGTGTCGACTGCGAGGCAGCGAATTCGTCCCTGCTCAATACCGCGAAGCACTTCGGTAAGCCCCTCGATATCGAGCGCCTCGGTGAGCACATCCTTCATCACTTCCTTCACCAGGGGGTGGTCGGGAATCTGAATGTCTCCGGCAATGTTTTCCTGGCAAGCAGCCACATCGGGAAAAACCGAGGCGAGCAAATCATCGGAGCGAATGCGCTGAATCTGCGGCGGTACCTTCTTGCCGCCCTGGAAACGCAGCAGCGCCAACGCACGGGTCGCATCCCATCGCCAGCGAGTGCCAAAGATCGGAGATGCGAGGGCCGCTTGCTCGAGGATCGGCGGCATCGTCTCCGAATACAGAAAGTTGAAAACGTCGGCCAGGGGAAAGCTGTGTTGCTCGGCGAGCGCAATGTTCAGGCCGTTGTCGGTGGCGGCAGCCTGCAATTCGAAATTGAATCCGCGGCAAAAGCACTTGCGCAACGCCAATCCCCAGGCCTTGTTGATGCGCCCGCCAAAAGGCGCGTGGATGATAAGTTGCATCCCGCCACCTTCGTCGAAAAAGCGCTCAGCGATGATTGTCGCCTGCGTGGGCACATCGCCGAGCACGGCGCGGCCTTCGAGAATGTACTGAATCAATTGCTCGGCGCCGGCCACATCGAGCCCGCACTCTTTGTCGAGCCAACTCACAACTTCGGCCACAATCGGAAGATTGCGCCATCCCTCGACCGGAACCAGGCCGGGCAAGCGGTCGCTGATTTCTTTGCGCAATTCGCCGAGTTGTTGCGAGAGCTCGGAGGTGCGCGCCGGAGCCTCTCCGCGCCAGAACGGGACCGTCGGCGGCGTGCCATGAGCATCTTCGACCAGCACGCGCGACGTTTTCGACTCGACGCGGCGAATGCGCCACGAAGTGTTGCCGAGCAGCATGATGTCGCCCGCCATGCTTTCGACGGCGAAATCTTCATCGACGGTGCCGACGCTTGCGCCGTCGGGTTCTGCGACCACAGAAAACAAAGCATTATCGGGAATCGCCCCGCCGCTCGTAATCGCGGCCAAACGCGCGCCACGCCGCGCTCGCAGCTTGCGATTGATTCTGTCGTGATGCAGGTAAGCGCCGTAGCGGCCGCGTTGAGAAGCAATGCCTTCGGAGAGCATTTCTACGACGGCGTCGAAGGTTGCGCGGGCGAGGTTGCGGTAAGGATACGCTCGCTTCACCAGCGCGAATAATTCATCTTCGTCCCATCCTTCACTTGTAACGCCGGCGTCGGCGTCCGCTCCGGCTGAGGCGCTGCGAGAAGCGGCGCAGCAAGCCACGATTTGCTGCGCCAGCACATCGAGCGAACCTTCGGGGAAGATCAGACGGTCGAGTTCACCGCAGCGAATGGCGCGAACGAGCACGGCGCACTCGGCAAGATCGTCGCGCGTGGTAACGAAAAACCGGCCCTTTGGAACTGCGCCGCGCCAATGCCCGGAACGGCCGACGCGCTGCAAGGCGACCGCAATCGAGCGCGGCGAACTGATGTGGCACACCAGATCGACGGTTCCCACGTCGATGCCAAGTTCGAGTGAAGCGGTTGCGACCAGCACTTTCACCTGGCCTTCTTTCAGTTTTCGCTCGGCCTCCAACCGCAGCTTGCGCGACAAACTGCCGTGATGCGCGGCAACGTTCTCTTCGCCAAGCCGCTCGCCCAATTGATGAGCGATGCGCTCTGCCAGACGCCGTGTATTGACGAACACCAGCGTCGAACGGTGCGCATTCACCAATTGCACGATGCGCTCGTAAATCTCATCCCACATTTCGTTCGACGCGACCGGTCCCAGCTCAGACGACGGAACCTCGACTCCAAGATCGAGCGTGCGCTTGTGACCGACGTTGACGATTACTGGAACCGCGCGCGCTTTTTTCGGATCAGAGCAGCCCGCAAGAAAATGCGCCACTTCTTCAACCGGCTTCTGCGTGGCGGAGAGACCGATGCGCACGGGCGGGCGCTCAGTCAGCGCCTCCAGCCGTTCCAGCGAAAGAGAAAGATGCACACCGCGCTTGTCATCGGCCACAGCGTGAATCTCGTCCACGATCACGGTTTCGACGTCGCGCAAGATGGCGCGGCTCTTCTCGGCGGTAAGAAGGATATAAAGCGATTCGGGAGTGGTGACGAGGATGTGCGGAGGGCGCTTCAACATCGCCAGGCGGTCTTTGATCAAGGTGTCGCCCGTGCGAACGGCGGTGCGGATTTCCGGCATCAGCAGGCCACGATCGCCCGCCATCTGCAAGATTTCTCCCAGCGGGATTTCGAGATTTTTCTGGATGTCGTTGCCGAGTGCCTTGAGCGGTGAGACGTAGAGCACTTCGGTGCGGTCGTGCAGATCTCCGGCGAGCGCCTTCGAAACCAGGCGATTGATGCAGGCAAGAAAAGCGGCGAGCGTTTTGCCGGAGCCGGTGGGGGCGGAGATGAGAGTGGTGTGGCTGGCGAGGATGTGCGGCCAGCCCTGCTCCTGTGGTTCGGTCGGCGTGGAAAAGCGCGCGGTGAACCATTCCTGAACGAGAGGATGCGCCCAAGCCAGCGAAGAGGAGACTGCAGACGGCATGAAACCGATTGTAGCGGGGTTTGGTGATTTCGTAAAACGTTCGCCCAGAAATCAGCGACGAAACGTAGGCATGTCGAGCATTTCCTCGCTCATTCTTGCAGGTAGCGCCCCGACACAGAATTGTACATGTGCTGAGATGTGCTCGGTAACGGTAGTTACGGCTCCAGCCTGCTAGAATTCCGGCGATGCCTAAACCTTCCGCCGCTGCTCGCGCCCGCAAAATTAAACTCATTTTGTTCGACGTCGATGGCGTGCTCACCGACGGCAAAATCTGGATTTTTCCAGCTCCGGCGGGCACACAACCGAGCCAGAGGAGCGCTCTCGAAAAATCGGCGCAGGGGGCGGCGTCGACCGAGGATGAGGGTGGCTTCGGGATCCGCTGTGCGAGCCTGATCGAAGCCAAAGGCTTTCATGCCCACGATGGCACTGCCATTTCGCTCGCTCGCCTTGGCGGCATCAAGACCGGAATCATCACCAAGCGCATCTCGGAAACCGTTGCCCTGCGTGCGCGCGATCTGAAGATGGATCACATTTACCAGGGCGTGCAGGACAAGGCGTCGGTGTTGACGCAGATCTTGAAAAACGACGGAATCACCGCTGCCGAGGCCGCTTTTGTCGGCGACGATGTGATTGATCTGCCGGCCATGCGTAAGTGCGGCTTGGCGATCGCGGTCAAGAACGCGCGTCCGGAAGTCAAGGCCGAAGCCCATTGGACTACACCCCATGCCGGCGGCGACGGCGCAGCGCGCGACGCCGTCGAATACATCTTGAAAGCGCAGGGTAAATGGAAAAGCGCAGTGGAAGCCTATATTTCCGAAAGAAGTTAAGACCCCTAACAGGCTGCGGAAAAATTCAGTTAGACGTGGAGCCTCGGTATGTAGCAGACATGATTGATATAGCGCATTACGCGGGCGTGCAGCGGCGGTGTTGCGACCAAGAGGCAGGGATTTGGCAGAGGAGTGAGTTCTTGTGGCTCGACGTCTGTCCTGGTTCACAGCCGCGCTGGGCTCAATCCAAGCCGCGGAGGGGCTTTACTTCAGTGACGCGACCGTCGGGGCCGAAGACTATGCTGAAAACAATGTCCGCGGAAACCAGATTGGTGTAAGTGAAGTAGAAGTACCAGCGGTAGCCGTCGTGGAGTTTGGCATGAAGGCGCTCGATGACCTCGGCTTCGGATAGTTGGATGTTCTGGCCCCCTACCATATCGTAGATCCGGTAAACGCCGTCTTTCCCCCTCCCTAAATTCATGGCTGGAATGTTGGCCGCATCGGCGTTGTCATCGTGCGGGAATTCGGAACTCGCGCGTAAGAGCTCGCAATTCGTAACCGCGTGGAGCACCTCTGGGACGGTCATGCCGATGTGAACAGCGTTGTATGCCGTTTTTGCCCTGTAGAAGGAAAGACTGACAGGCCCGAACGCAAGAGACAATAACAGCAGCAGCGCCAGCGCGGTGGTAGCAACAGACCTGAAAGTACCGCGGATCGTGCGCACCGATAGTGGACGTTTCGGAGCGGGCGGCGCGTTGGCTCGCGCTTTTGGAAAGTTCGAGAAGCCGAGCTGCCTACCCAAATAAGGCGATCCGTAATATAGCGCCAGCCCGGAGGGCACTAATGTGATTCCGACAAAAACGCCAACATCGATCCAGCGAGCAAGCCCGGCGGCAAGCATAATCGCGAGCACTGCCGTGACGGCAGGTCGAGCGGCGACCGCAGAGCGCGGGTTGGGTGGCGCGGGCGGCTTTGGGAAATTCGGAAAGCCCACGCGCCGAGTCAAAGAAGGCCAGCTAAAGAACAACAATGACCAGAGGATCACAAAGAGCAGGACCGGGAAGTAGGCGGGGACGACGAGGATGAGCAGATAGGCCAGCACCGCGGCAAGCAGCATGGTGATGCCAAGACAGCGGATTGTAATGTTGAGTTTCAGGGGCTGCGGGCGGGGCCCGTCCTATAAGCATGAAGTAAGTGACGCAAGAGGCAAGGTTACGTTGGTGTGTCGCCTCGGGTTCGCAGAGCGAGCGGAGGCTCGCTGCGCTCGACTGGACAGCCGAAAGCCTACCCCTGAGCGAAGTCGAAAGGCGGCTGTCCGTCCGTGGGGTGTTTTTAGTCCCAGCCGTGGACGGGCTTTACCTCGGCGACGCGTCCGTCGGGGCCGAAAACCACGGCGAAGGAAACGTGCATCGGCGTCATGTTGACGTAGATGTAGTGGAAACTCCATTGGTAGCTATCGTGAAGTTTTATGTGGAGACGATCGATCGCCTGCGCTGCCGTCAGTTCGACAAACTGCTGGGTTCCGTAATCATATGTTCGGTACGCACCCTCTTTGCCCCAGCTCAGGTGCACCGACGGAATGTTGTCACCATCAGAGTTTCGGTTGTAAGGATAGTTCGAAGTAGCCTGAAAGAGATCGCAGTCCTTCACACTGGGGAGCACTTCCGGAACCGTCATGCCGACGTGGATTGAGTCGGACGCTTTCTCGGCCCTCCAGAAGCTGAGAGCAATGGGAGCCATTACAATCGAAGAGACTGCGACCAGCGCCAACAAGGCGCCTAGGGCCCATGCCAGCCCTCTTTTGCGATTCAAAGACAACTTCCTGTCCAGGTAAGACCATCCGTAATACAGCCCCAGCCACGCTGGCATGAACGCGATCCAACCGACATCGGGGTCGAGCGACCGCATAATCCCTACTGCCAGCACCGCAGCAAGCCAAAACGTGACGGCCAGACGACCTATGTTTGCAGGGCGACCGTTCGCTGGCGGCTTGGGAAAGTTGAAGTTCAGCTTTCGGCTCAAGTATGGCCAGCCGAAAAACAGCGCTCCCCACGACGGCAAGAACAGCAGGCCGGCCGCATCTTCACTGAACAGCGCGATGACCGAGATCAACACGATAGCGACCGCCAGCGTGACGCCCAGACGACGGATTATGAGGTCGAATTTCACAGGATGACCTGCAGGTCTTTCCTAACAAGAATGCCGCAGGGGACGAGAGATGCAAGTTACATAGGTGACTGCTTAGACGCGATGCGAGCAGCCGGATTTGGCCTGAGCAGTTCGCACTTTTGTTGGTAAGTCTTGGGACTGATCCAGTGAGAAGTTGTTGCGGTCACTCTTGCTGCAAGCGCTGTACTCGGTGCGCAGTGAGCGAATGTTGATGGAACAGGTCGACTACAATCTGCTGTTCCGCTGGTTCGTGGGCTTGAACATGGATGACGCCATTTGGGACGTAACCGTGTTCACCGGTGAGTTAGTCGCAGCCGGTGCATCCATTTTTCCGCAGCCAGCTAAGACGTGACACCTGAAATTCGCCCACCGGTTGCGTTCTTGGGGCGTGCTCGGGTTCGCAACCGGTGGGTTTTTTATTCTCCCTACTCACCCTGTTGTTTTCAGGAGGAATAACTTTTGCAAACCCAGGTTCGCCAGGAAAGTTTCGCAGACCCGGCAGAATTTTCTTCTTGTGCCTTCGCTGGCAGAACGTGTTTTAGGCAGCCTTTGCGGAGCGACTTTGGTCGAGATAGTCGGCGACAATCCACGCCGCTGCGGCTATTGCCAGATTCTCCGCGTTGCCAGCCCAGTTCGTAAGATCATGAGGATCATGGGTAAAAGGCGCCGGCAGCCAAATCAGCAACCCGAAACCTACTATCATCGCCGTAAGTAGTCGAGCAGCTAAAAGGGCCAAGCGTCCAGAGAGTAAAGCGATGGCTGCTAGCGCAAACAAAATCGTAGTTGTTATCGCCCAGAACATTTGTCCCGGAGGAATCCATTTGGGAACGAATTTTGCAGTTTCAGAAAGGTAAACGAGTTGTTCGACCGTGAATGAGACGACACAAATTCCGAAAAAGAAGTACCCAATACGAGCCGTTTTCGCCGCTTGCGCCGAATCGCTCGGCTCAAGAGAGGCATAAACGATCAGCGCCCCGGCGACCAGGGAAAATTGCTCAAAAAAGTTGCCTAGCTCATCATAAACCTGCGGCCTCTCAATGAAGAGCGGCAGCCAGAGCAACGCAAAAAAAAGATAGAGTGTCCCCAGTGCGATAGCGCCAGCTCGCGCCGTTCTAGCCCATTGAATCGCAACGCCCCCAAGGATCTCGATGGCAGCGACGCTGTACAGGAGAATCTCGCGGTGAGGAACGTTCCCAAGCGGCCGGATCTGTTGCCAATCGTTAAAGTCATGCCAGACCAAAGCCAGGACGCCGAAACCGACGGCCGCCAATCCATAGATGTGACGTCCCAGATGAAATCTCATCTCGGCACCTAAGCGGCCGCATCAGGCGGGATCAGCAGCCCAACGAGTCGTTCAGCACGTCTGAGACAAACGAAAGAGGCGTGTTTTGCGCTCCTAAATCATTTTCCGCACTAAGTTATCAACGTCTAATTGGGAATGACGACCGTCTTTGCCGCCATCAGTTCGGTAAAGCGAGGGTCCTTGCGCAAGGTGCCGAACTCCTCATCCTTGTAGACGCTTTTCATGTTGTAACCCTCTTCCATCGCCTTCTTCAAATAATGGAGCGAGCGGTCGTTCACGCCGGCTCTGGCGAACATCTTGGCGAGCACATAATCGTAGTGGGCGCGATCCTCCGGAGACGGCAGTTTGGCCTGTACTCCTGCGTGGGAGGTTTCGTCGAAGATATCGGGGTCAAGCTGAATTGCCTTGGCGTAGGAGTGAATGGCGTCCTCAAATTGTCTTTTGCCGAAATACGCCGTGCCCAGGTTGCTGTAATAGGAGGGGGCGTCGCTCTTGAGCGAGATCGCTTTGTTGTACTGCTTGATCGCGCCGTTATAGTTGTGCGTGATGTAATAGGTCACGCCAAGGTTGTTGTAGGCGTCGGCATGCCCATGATCGGCTCGGATGGCGCGTTCAAAACTCTTCCTCGCCTCTTTGTAATGCTGCATCATGAGTTGACAGATCCCGATCTTGTTCAATACAGAAGCGTTGGTCGGCGCAAGCTTCGAGGCAGCCACGTAATAGTCGATGGCGTCGAGGAAGTTCTTGTCGGTTCGCAGATCGTCGCCGTGCTGTTCGAGATCGTCGGCCGACGCCCCGGGCGCAGGCGGCTCGGCGCGATGCAACGGCGGCGGGTCAATGGCCAACTGTTCGCTGGTTTGGCTGTGCAATGGAAGAGCAAAAAGCGCTAAGAAGAGAACCACCGAGGAACTGACGCGGATCCAGGAAAACATATCCCACCCCCGCTGAACCTACAAAACTTCGGAGTTTCGCAGGATTTCAACGCCCCACACTCACCTTAGTTGCAACTTTAATGCCGTAAGTCGAGCATTTTTGCGGTTCTATTTAGCCCAATTACTGCGGCGGCAAGTTGTTATCGCTGCTCTTAGTCTGCGACCCAGATGGGGAGGATCCATTCTTGTCATTCTTGTTGGAGCCGCTGTCTCCCTTGAACACGCCAACAATCTTGCCGAAGAAGCTCTTCTTCTTTTGCGCCTCTTGATCGGGTTGGACACCGGCTTCAGCCTGCGGGTTCCCGTTGGTCGTCGGCGGAGGCAGTGGCTTTACCGAATTGCCTCCAAACAGACGCGAGAAAAATCCCTGCACGCCCGTGCCTTGGTCGCAGGTGTCGCGCGGTTCGGTTCCGGCAACAAAGGCAATCGTGTAATCGTCGGGACAGGTTGGCGTTGCCAGCCGGTTGGTGATTTTGTCGAGTTGAACATCGACTACCCCCTGGGGCTGGGTGAAAGGCTGCACATCGGCATACTGTGGCAGCGCAACCGCCTTCTTCATGAACTCGGCCCAAACCGGAGCGGCCGTCTGCGCGCCGCTCAAGCGAATGTCGCTGTAATCGTCATACCCAACCCACACAATGCATAGCAGGTTGCTGGTATATCCCGCGAACCAGCCGTCGTGCGAAGTGCCGGTTTTGCCTGCCGCTGGGGCTGTAAATCCGCGGGTGCGTACGCCATAGGCGGTGCCAAAGTTCATCACGCCTTCCAGCATGTTGGTCATAACAAAGGCAATTCGCGGATCGAGCACCTGAGTCTTCGTAGTTCCAAAATTAACAACGACGTCGCCGGTGGAGTTACGAACGGAATTGACTAGAACGGGAGTAAGTCTTACGCCGCCGTTGGCAAAGCTGGTATAAGCGCCTGCCATATCGACCGGAGTTGCGTCGTAAGCGCCCAAGGCCATCGCCGGCGTAGCCTTGACGGAGACAATCCCGGCAGCCTTGGCCAAATCGGCAACCTTGTCATAGCCGACTTCCTCGGCCAATTTCACTGTCGCATTATTGAGGGAAAGCGCCAGCGCGTAACGCAGCGTGACATCGCCGTGGTATTCCTCTTTGTAATTGCGTGGCTCGTAAATCTGGTCTCCGTAGCTAAACGTCGAGGGTTCGTCCGTAACCGTGGAAGCTGGAGTAATCACGCTTGTCGAGCCATCGAGAGCGGTGTTCATCGCGGCCGCGTAGACAAAGGGTTTGAAAATGGAGCCGGTTGGGCGCTTGGCCAGCGCATGATTGAGTTGGCTTGCCCCATAATTGCGTCCGCCGACCAGCGCCCTGATTTCCCCGGTGTGGGGATCCATTGCGATTAGCGCCACTTGCGCCTGCGGACCGGGAGCCACTGTGGTTTCATACTTGTTCTTTCCCACCTTGGTCCGATGAGTCCGCATTTTCGTGACTTGCTCATCCACCAGCTTGATGCCGGTTTCGACCGCCTGCGCAGCCGCCTTTTGCAGTTCAGGATCGAGCGTCGTGTAGATGCGGTACTGCTGGTCGTTCACCTCGCGCTCGTTGAGTTTGCCAACGATGATGTCGCGCACCATGTCGACAAAGTACGGAGCATCGCTCGCTTCCACATTCGGCGGAGCGAGTTTTAGCGGTGTAGCTTTGGCTTTGGTGGCTTGATCGCGCGTGATGGCGCCGGTCTCAACCATCGCCTCGATCACCGTGTTACGCCGCTCAAGAGCGCGATCGGGATGGCGATACGGCGAAAGATAGCTGGGCGCCTGAATCAATCCCGCCAGCAGCGCGGCTTCGGGCAGGGTGATGTCTTTGAGGTCTTTGTTGAAATAAGAGCGCGATCCCTCGGCCAAGCCGGAAATGGTGAAGGACCCGCGCTGTCCCAGGTCGACGCGATTGGCGTAAAACTCAAAGATCTGCTGCTTGGAAAACTTCTGCTCCAGCTCGACCGCAATCAGCATCTCGATCAGCTTGCGTTTTAGCGTCTTCTCCGGGGTCAGAAAAAACGCTCGCGAAAGCTGCATCGTAATCGTCGAGCCGCCTTGTTCGTGGCGTTTATGAGTGAAATCGATCCACGCTGCTTCCGCCAACCGCATTAAATTCACGCCATTGTGCTGAAAGAAGCGCCGATCCTCGATCGACGTAACCGCCTCTACCATCACCTTGGGAATATCGTCGTATTTCACCAGTTGCCGTTTCGAGCGCTGCTCGGCATCGAACATCGAGGTCAGAATCTGGGGCTCGAGTTCGTAAGCCGCCAGTTCACCCGCCGCGCGGCTCTTGATGTCGGAAACCTGGCCGTCGGAGACGGTGATGGTCGCAGCTTCAGGGCTGTGATACGACTGCGGCCCAGGCAAAACTTCAATCCCTCCACCGTGCAGAAGACGATAACTGCCGAGCGGAGATTCGCCTTCCTTCTCCGCATAACCTGCGCGGTGCAACTCGGCCGCGATTTCCGAGACAGTCTGCTTTTCGCCTACTCTCACGACTTGTGGCGCGGCATAGATCTTGGCCGAACTGGCGAATACCGGGCCACGGAAACGCTCTTCGATGATGCGGTCGTACTTTACATACCAATAGGAAAAAAATCCGATTACCACGAGCGACACCGAAAGGAAGCCGAGAAGGGCAAAGCGCACGACGGGATCGCGCGCAAGCGCGCCACTCTTGCCCCGCTGGACAGCGCGACGAGCCGCCGGAATTTTCAACTTAATGGCCATGAATGAGGCTGTGCCTGATACACAGCAATTCGCTGTCCGAAACCTTATGGAGCCAGATGTGGTTCTGCCCTTGATTCTAAATCACCAAGCAAACCCTACAAGCAGTTGGATGCGTGTCAAACAAGAGACAGGTGTGTCAGGCCATGTTTTGCAACCATTCAAAGGCAAGGTGAAGTCGGCTATGGCTTCAGAAGAAAAATAATCATTGCGGCGAAGAATCAATGCCGAGACCCAACGGTTGACCGCTAGAACACACCCTTATTCTTGGTGGATAGATGGAATTGCAGGTTCGTCGAGTAGCCGGGCAGGTCGAGGGGAACGGTGTAATCGGCTTCGATGTTCAAACTGCCGTTGCCAAAGCTGCCAACGCGCGAAACGTGCACTTGCTTGGGCGTCAGTTCGATATCGTAATCGCGGGCGTGCTTAATGACCTCGTCTCGAATGTCGTCTTCCGAGCGCGAGCTGTAGGTCGCCTGCACGGCTTCGGTCTTGAGGGCATCCTCGAGTTCATAATTGGAAAAGTATGGCGGAATCAACTTAAAGCCCACCAGAACCAACGCTCCAAGGAGGGCGATCCAGAAGGTCAATTTGAGAGTTGCCATAACAGACAATCGCCAAATCGCTGGTTGCGACTTCCAATCGCGAGTTTCCCGTTTTGCGCCTTACGGTTTGTTCAAGCCACGTTTATCCGCACGCCGGCGGACAATGCCATTTTCTTACGTAGGCATTTGGCGCAGTCGCTTGAAATACTCGCTGATCGCAGAAATCTTAACGTCCTCCTTGTGCAGAGTCGAGCGCTGAACGACTTCTACAGTATCGTCGGTAACTTTCTTGCCAATGTTGATTCTAAAGGGGATACCGACCAAATCGGCGTCCTTGAACTTGACTCCGGGGCGCTCGTCGCGGTCGTCGAGCAGAATGTCATAGCCAGATTCTTCGAGTTGGCGAGCGATCCCCTCGGCGGCGGTGCGAATCTTCTCATCCGAGGAGTTGGTGCTGACCACTACGACCTCAAAGGGCGCGATCGCGGGCGACAGCCAGAAGCCGTTTTCGTCGTTATTCTGCTCGACGGCAGCGGTCAGGATGCGCTCGATGCCGATGCCATAACTTCCCATGATCGGAGCCACTTCTTTGCCATTACGGTCGAGCACCGTCGCTCCCATGGAATGGGTGTACTTGTATCCGAGCTTGAAGATGTGGCCGATTTCTACCGCGGTATCGATGCGCAGCGCTGCGCCGCAGTTGGGACACGGTTCGCCCGCGTTGACACTGCGCAGGTCAACATAGGCTGTAGGATGAAATGTCTTCCCTGGCGTCAAGTTCTTGACGTGGTAGTTCTCCTTGTTCGCGCCCCCGATCAAGTTGACGCGCTCTTCGAGAGCCTTGTCGACCAGCAATATAGGCTTGCGAGGTTCCTCCATGTTTTTCGCCCAGTCGACGCCGAGCGGACCGAGATATCCAGCGGGCGAATGGAACAGCGCGAGAATTTCCTCTTCCTGCATCGGACGCACGTCTTTGCCGCCGAGTGCTGTTGAGAGCTTCACTTCGTTCATCTGGTGATCGCCGCGCAACAGTACCACCACCGCCCGCGATACAGGGCCTGGCTCCCACTTGGTGGGAATGCGTGTCGTTCCCCTTTCCGGCTCCTCTGCAGAAATCATCATGGCCAGCGTCTTGATCTTGTTCTTCGGCGACACGCCCAGAAACCGCGCCACCTCCTCAATCGTCTTCTGTCCCGGAGTATGCACTTCGAGCGGCTTGCCGTCGCCTTCGGGTTGCAAATCCTCGACCGGAGCGAGTTTCGAGGTTGCCTTCTCCAGATTGGCGGCGTATCCGCATTGCGCGCAGCTCACGACCAAGTCTTCGCCTGCGGGAGTGCGCACCATGAACTCCTGCGACTGCGATCCACCCATCGCGCCCGAATGAGCGTCGATGACCACGTACTTCAGACCGCAGCGATCGAATATCCTGCAGTAAACGTCGTGATGCTTCTGGTACGAAGCGTCGAGTCCGGCCGCGTCGATATCGAACGAGTACGAATCTTTCATGGTGAACTGGCGCACGCGCAGCAATCCTGATTTGGGGCGCGGCTCGTCGCGAAACTTGGTTTGAATCTGATACCAGATCTGCGGCAGTTGCTTGTAGCTGCGCAGTTCCTTGCGCGCGATGTCGGTCATGATCTCTTCATGCGTCATGCCGAGGCATAAGTCGGCGCCCTTACGGTCTTTCAGGCGAAACATGTTCTCGCCCATCACCGACCAGCGGCCACTCGCTTCCCAGATTTCGCGCGGATTGAGCGCGGGCAAGTAGAATTCCTGGCCGATTTTGTCCATCTCCTCGCGGACGATGCGCATGATCTTTTGCGTGGAGCGGTTGCCGAGAAAGAGAAACGAGTAAATGCCGGCGCCGAGTTGGCGGATGTATCCGGCGCGGACCAGCAGTTTGTGGCTGGCAACTTCGGCATCAGCGGGAGCCTCGCGCAGCGTGGGAATGAAGACTTGCGACCAGCGGTGCATGGTTGTGGTTTCCAATCGTTCGGGAAATTCGAGCCACGAAAATTTCGAGAGAGAAACTTTGATTGTAAATGAGGCGATTGCAAAACGACGGGATTGTAAAACGGCCGGGGATGAAAACGAGCGATTGATCTAATTAGCGTTCGCTGAATCAGACCTGCCAAAGTTCGGGGCAGCATCGAGGTCCGTCTTGGGGGGACGGCGCACCTCGGGCTGCCCCGTTCCGATCTGCCTTATTGTGGCGCGGGACGTGTCGAAAGTCTGTGATGGCGCACACAGCGAATTTGTGATGAAAGAGTGCGAAGTCAGATTGCTGGTCACTCAATGCAATCGAAATGTTACGCCTACCCGCCCCAGCGCTCTTTCTTGTTAGAGGTTGCAGCCGCTTTTCTTGCCGAACGTCAGTAGACCAATGTCGGTTATTCCAAAATAATTGAAGACGCCCTTGCCGATGTGGCCGTTGCTGGCGCGAGCGGTGAACACCTGGTAGGCGCAACAGTCGCCTTCACCGGACGGGTACGTGAAGGTTACAGTGATGAGTCCATCGACGACGGTGAAATAACCGCCATACGGGTTTTCCTGCCCGTTCAGCACGGCCTCGCCGCTGTGCGGCCAGCCGTAGCTTCCATCGTCGGTCAGAGATATGCAGTAGGCGCCGTTATCGCGCTGCGACTCGGTCACGGTCGCCGGCCAATTGCCGGTGTAGTTCTGCGCCATGGCGGCGCTGGTCGTAAGCGAAAGGGCTGCAATCGCCAACATTGTTGCGATGAATCTACGAATGTGTCTGGTCATTCTCCCGCCTCCCGGTGAGCGTTGTTCGTTTCACTGCGCCATGAAACATACCCAAGGAGGACTAGCCAGTTGTCATTAGGATGTAAAACCCTTGTAAACAACTTTGATGGGCGGCGTCAGAGGTAGCGTTGAAGACACTACTGGCTGTGTGCGCAGGCGCGACCCAGGATCCCGCTTCACTCCCAGTCGTCGCTCCCGATGGGGTCGCCGTCAGGCGGGGTCGCCGGTGAGGTCAGGTGCAGTTCGGCGGGATTTTTCTGGAAGCGATCGATTTGGCTCTCAGCAAAGAAGAGCTGCGCGCGGACGGCGGCGTCTTTCGCCGACGGCGCTTGCGTTGCAATCCATTTTTTCAATTCGTTGAGCTTGAGCGTGGCAACAGGGCGGACTTGAGCGGACGCATGTTCGTCGCCGGCCAGTGTGATCAGGCGATCCAGAACAACTGCATCAACTGTGCGTTGGATGGCGCCGTTATAGCCTGAAGCAGGCTGCGCCTTCCATGTGGCGGTGAGCAGGTTGCCCAGCAATTCATCAAAGCCTGGGTTAGCAGAATCGAGCGCGTGATACTCGATCATGCGCTGGGCGCGCTCCGGCTGGAGCAATGCGGCGACCACGATTTCGGCGGCAGCCTCGGCGGGCGCAAGCGAATCGAACGCCGGTGAAGTGCGCGGGGAAAAATTCTCGCGACCCGTCGGATACTCTGGCGGACGCGGCGGAATCGTCTTAAGCAGAGATTCAGGAAGAGCGAGCACTTGCGGTGAAAGTGTGTTGAGCACGGCGCGAATCGCGGCCCGCTGCTGCGCGGCCGGAATAATCCTGGGCGCTGTTTGGTTGTCTTTGACTCCTCGAAGATCGAATGAATAGTCGAGCCCGCCAATCGACTTTGCAACCGCAGTGACCTGATAGCGGTGGTAGAGATAGATGGGAACCAGAACATCTTCGAGGGTTGCCATCGGAGTGTGTTCGGGAATCGCACTCTCAGAAAGATTCTTCAAAGCGGCCGCGCGCACGGCCATGACGCGAGTCAAACCATCGAGGGTATTGTTGCCTGTGTCCCAAAGATGCGCGATTGGGCTCGCGGAGCCGAGCGGGCGCGCATCCTGATCGGTGAGAAATAGCAAACCTCGACCAAAGGCGTCGGCGAGAATTTTGTCGAGCGCGGCCGTTTCATCCTTTTCATGTGACAAATCGCTGTAGCCATAAGCGATCGAGACCTTGTCCCACTCGCCGATGCCGACCGCGTAGGCATTCGAAACATCGGGCCGGCCATCGGCTCCAAGAGTGACGGTTGGAGGCGGGTAATCCATGACGGAACTGCGATTCACGATACTGGCAGCGTAATTGTGCATGAGGCCGAGGGTGTGGCCGGTTTCATGCGCGGCCAGTTGACGAATGCGGGCGAGCGCCATTTCGTTGGCTCGCTTCAGGGCCGAGGGGTCGTTTCCGAATGGATCGAGAAGGCCTTGCGCAATCAGAAATACCTGCCGAATTCGCAGCGCGTCGAGATTGACATGGCCATTGATAATCTCTCCGGTGCGCGGATCGGCGATGGCGTTGCCATAGGCCCAGCCGCGCGTGGCGCGTGGAATCCATTCAATGACGTTGTAGCGAATATCCATCGCGTCAACGCCCTCGGGCAGCAATTTCACCTGAAACGCGTCCTTGTATCCGGCGGCGGTGAACGCTTGATTCCACCAGCTTGTCCCTTCGAGCACGGCGGAGCGAATCGGTTCCGGAATGGCGCGGTCGATGTAATAAACGATGGGTTTCACCGGTTCGCTCATCGAGGCTGACGGATCTTTCTTGGCGAGACGGTAGTGAGCGATATATCGTTTCACGATAGATTGATCGACCGGCGTCGCAAAATCCATGAAGCTGATGCCGAAGAAACTGGAGCGGGGATCGTCGGCGCGTTCGTGGAATCCGGCCGGAGGAGCCTGGATGAAAGAGAAGTGCTCATGCACGGTGATTGCGCGCGGATCGGGTGTCACTTGCTCAACCCAATGGCCGGGATTTTCTCCGACAAAAGTCAGGGTGGATTCGACATCGGTGTTCTCGGGAAAAGTTTTGGTTCGGGGAAGGTAGATGGCGGAGCGCGACGGATCGACTTTATAAGTGCCTTGCTTGAGCGCGGCGAGTTTCGCCGCGACTTCGTGCGCATCGCTCAGGAAAAACGGCGTGGCGTCGACCAGCACCGATTTGCCATCTTCATCCTCAGCGGCCGATTCGAAGCCCCACAAAACCGATTGCGCGAACGCCTGTTGCACAGCTGCTTGTTGCTCAAGATCATCGGTGATCGCGCGGTAGCGCTCGTTTTCTGCGACCAGAAGAACTCGTGGACCGCTGCGTTCAAAATGAACGACGTTCGTCTTTCCCGGCTGGCCGCGGTCGAGGCCAACATCATTGGAACCCACACCGTTGGGAAGCGATTCGTGGTAGAGAAACGGCGTATCCCATTTGTCGATTTGGAGCCAGAGTTTTCCCTCGCGTGCGTCCCAGTAACAGGTGAAAAAGCCCGGCAGCTTCTGCATGCCTGCGGTTTTCTGATCGATCGTCTTGCGCGCGGAATCGGCTGGAGGAGCCGTTTTGCGCGCAGCATCGGGCGTGGAATTCTGGGCAGGCGCGGCGATTTCGAACGTCAGGAATACCAGGAACGCGAGCAAGGCGCGTTTCATCAAAGTGTCCTCCGGGGACAGCAAGCCGTTATGGTAAATGAATTGACTTTGGGCGTCTCGCGCCTCGCACCTGGACACTGATCGTTAAGTGGCCCGCTCATTTCAAAGAGAGCGATGGATGGGGCAATGGCTGGTTTACTACGCTAGAGCGGCGCGATATAAGGCGACGAGTTTTGCCCAGGCACGCTCGGCTTGGACCCTATCGTAGATCGGCGCGCCGTCGCGCATGGGCATATCGGGTATGCACCATCCGTGCTGGGCTGGATAGACTTCGATTTCGGCTACCACCCTGGCGGCGGCAAAGGCGTCCCTCAGTTTGTCCTTGGCATCGGGTTGTTTCGCATCGTCGTTGGCTGCGATGCCAATATACATGCGCGCCTTGATCTTCGGCGCGAGCAGATGCGGGCTGTCGGGTTTGTCGGTGACCAGGCCTCCGCCGTGGAACGATGCGCCCGCGCCAATGCGATCGGGCACGGTTGCGGCGGTCCTCACTACGAGCGCGCCGCCCATGCAATAGCCCTGGGTTCCGATCTTTTTTGCCTTGTTCACCTCCTTTTGCGCGTCGAGGAAGGCAACGTAGGCGACTGCATCCTTTTCGGCGTTGCCGGGCGCGTTCACCGAGGCCATCAGCGGCCTGATTTTCGCCATGTCGTCTGGGTTCTGGAAGTTGAATTTGGAAGCGTCGGTGAAAGGCGCTTTAGAGACGCGATAAAAGGGATTGGGCACGAGGACGGAATATCCCTCGGAGGCGAGGTTCCTGCCAATGGTGCGAAACGACGGCCGCAAGCCGAATGCGTCGGGCCAGATCAAGACGCCGGGATAGGAATCGCTTTTCGCGGCTGATTTCGGATTCGACTTGGGATGAAAGAACGCGGCGTCGCAAGTTCCATCGGGAGTTTTGATCTCGACGTCGGTTTCGACCAGTTCAATGCCAACTTCGGCGGCAGCGGTCGATGATGATGACACGGTTGCAGCAATGCCCGCACCGACCAAGAGGGCTGCAAAGTCGCGACGTGTGATGTCTCCGGGATGCGGGTCGTTCGCTGTCGGATTTTTCTTGTCGTCGATCATAGCTTTTGAAAAGTTTACTGTATTTAGCCGCCGGACCGCACTTCAAGTCCAAGGAAGGCGGCTGACCGGCTGTTCGGTCGGTGGGAGGATTTCGGCATCTGATGTTAGGCTGCCCGTATGCTAGTATTTCGCGTTATCGAGCAGCGTTGGCCTTGCGCGCTGCATCCATAAGCTGTGCCGATGAAAGACACGCTCGGAATCCTGCTTGCCGGCGGCGCCGGCGAGCGACTGTATCCGCTGACACGCGACCGGGCGAAACCTGCGGTGACCTTCGGTGGCATTTACCGCATCATCGATATCACGCTTTCCAACTGCGTCAACTCGGGGCTCCGCCGGGTTTTTATTCTCACGCAATACAAGGCACTCTCGCTGAACCGGCAGATTCGCGAAGGCTGGAACATTTTCGGCCGTGAAATTGGCGAGTTCATCGAGATTCTGCCGCCGATGAAGCGGGTGAGCGAAAACTGGTACATGGGAACGGCGGACGCGGTTTATCAGAACATCTATTCCATCGGCTCGGAGCAGCCGAAGTATGTGCTCATTCTTTCGGGCGACCACATCTACAAGATGAATTATGAGCGCATGCTCAAGCAGCACGTCGATGCCGGCGCCGACGCCACTGTCGCCACTTTGACCGTGGACCCGTCCGAGTCGCGGCATTTTGGGGTGGTGGAGATCGACCGCGAGCATCGCATCGTGGGCTTCCACGAGAAACCGAAACAGACCGACATTCGGTCGCCGTATGATCCGACGAAGATTTCGGCATCGATGGGAATTTATATTTTCAATACCGAGGTGCTGATTCCGGTGCTGCTGAAGGATGCGGAGGACCCGGATTCCAGCCACGATTTCGGCAAGAATGTTCTGCCGAAGATGCTGGGCGATTACCGCGTTTTTGCCTTCAACTTCGTCGACGAAAACAAAAAAGAAGCGCTGTATTGGCGCGACGTGGGAACGCTGGAAGCGTATTACGAAGCCAATATGGATCTGGTTTCGGTTTCGCCGGTGTTCAACCTTTATGACGATCAATGGCCGATTCGCACTCATCAGCGGCAGTATCCGCCGGCAAAGTTCGTCTTTGCCGAAAGCGGACGAACCGGCCACGCCCTCGATTCGCTGGTTTCTCCGGGCTGCATCATCTCAGGCGGCGTAGTGCAGAACTGCCTGCTGTCGCCCGACGTGCGCGTGAATTCCTACACGGAGATTGAGAACAGCATTCTGTTTTCGCACGTCAACATAGGACGCAGTTGCCGCATTCGCAAGGCCATCATCGACCGCGACGTACACATACCGGAAGGGACCACGATCGGTTACGACACGGAGGCCGATCGCGAGCGCTATTTCGTCACCGACAGCGGCATTACGGTGGTGACGCGCGATTACTCATTATTTGAGAACCCGGTGAGCGTGGATTATTTCACCAGTGAGTAGGAGAGCAGGTCTCAGGTGTCAGGTCTCACGAAAATTGTTCAATAGGGATCCCGATCGGCGGATATCAAATCGCTCCGCTGACGGCCAAGACCTTGTCGCCGAAGATCTTGCGCATGCGGGCCCGGAAGTCGGGCATCTTTTTCTTGTTCTTGCCCTCCTCGCTTTCCGGCACCAGGCGGGCGATGACGCGGCGGCGCTTGGTGATTTGGATTTCCTCTCCCTGGCGCAGAAGGCGTTCAATCTTCTTGAACTCGTAGCGGAGATCGCGAACCGAGGCTTTCATCATGCGATACATTATGGCATCACAAACGAACGTACCGCGCGGATCTGATGCGAGCCTCTAATGATTGGTCAGATCTTCGGCCAGCAAGTGAGCTTTCTCGGCCAGGATAGTGGCTCTGCGCACGTCACCTTCCCGCAACGCGGAACGCGCGCCATCCATGTAGTTGCGGATTTGTTCCACAGTTCCCTGCTGTGGCGGCTGAAGTTCGCGTACAGAAAGTTGTTTCAGTTGGTCGCCGGTAGAATTCAGCCACTGTTCGGCATTGCGGCGTTCGCGCTCGGCTTCTGCCGGAGTCATGCCGGGGACGATCTGTGCCGCGGGTTCGCGCGCACCTCCTTCGCGCACCACGACCTTGTGCGGAGGGGAAACTGACGCCGAGTTGCGTGGCTTCGAGGTTGGGCTCGCGGAAGAGGGCTCCTTATTTGCTTTTTGGGCCGGCGCCGCTGGTTTCTTTGTTGTGGGTGCAGGCGTTGGCGCAACCGGAGTTTGTCCCGAAGCTGAGAAGCTCAGCCAAAGGGCAAGTAAAAATCCGCAGGCGGATCGCATAACTGTGTCAAAAGGATTGTTTCCCACCCGCATCAAGAACGCAAGGATGGTGCCGTTGGTCGGCTGCTAGTCAGGCGTAAGAATCGTTTCGATAACGTGGGCCAGCATTGCGGCGTAGGCAGGCAAGTCAAGACTCGGAGCCAGGAGTTTTTGCACGGTTAATCCTTGAATCGTAGAGAAAACGAGACGCGCTGTGGTGTCGGGCACCAGGGTTGGTTTCACGTGCCCGGTGGCTTGGCCCTTCTGAATCACTCTCGCTAGCGCCTCGATCATCCCGTTATAGGATCTGGTGGCTAACTGCATTAATCGGGGCACATGGAGCGCTTCGGCCATAAGTTCAATGTCGATACGGATGGCCCCAGCGTCGGCGGATTCCAACAAGCGGACGAATTTTTCCAACCCGGCTGCGATCACTTGGGGAGTCAATTCGTTGGCTTGCTCGATGGGCGCAAACAGAACCCGATTCCGGTCAGTCGACAACGCCGCCAATGCTTCGACGATATCTTCCTTTCCCTTGAAATATCCGTAAACAGCGCCGGGGCTGAGTTGGGCCTCGCGACAAATATCATGCATGGTGGTGCGCTGGAAGCCATTGATCATAAAGCAGTTCAGGGCAGCCTTGAGGATCTGTTCCCGCCGCGCTTGAATGTGAGCTTCGGTTACTTTCACTCCCGCCTCAAAGAAAACGAATGTTCGTTCTTTACATAGAATGGTTATTCTTTTATATTTACCGGGCGAGGTGACTTATGTCCAGCCTTCCCACGCCGCAGCCCGTAATCAACCAGGCACAGTACGGGGATTTCAGATTGCTCATCCTGCACCTGGCTCCGGGTGCGCTGACAACTCTCGTCTATCTAGCCTTTTCACCGCTCGCCGTCCGTCTGCATCTTCCAGCTTTGTCGGCACTGCTCCTAGCGATTATCGTCGCGCTGCTTCCGCTGGAAATGGGGCACCTGCTGTTGCAAGGCAAAAGACTGAACGGCCGCTGGTCGCTGGAGGGAGTTGTACTCTACCAGCGGGATTGGCGTGGCTGGCGTTATCTCGTGATGGCCGTCGGGCTGGGCATCCTGTCGATTGCAGGATTTGCACTGTCGGCGCCGCTCGACCGCTTTTGGCAGCACGCCGCCTTCGGCTGGCTGTCCGGCTGGTATGTCTTCTCGGACGTTCGGCAGTATGCCCAGTTCAGCCGCTCGGTAATGATCATGGTGTTGTCGGCTCGGCTGGCGGTGGATGGGTTCCTGGGTCCAATTGTTGAAGAGCTTTATTTTCGCGGTTATCTGTTGCCGCGAATGTCACGCCTTGGATGGGCAGCACCTTCGCTGAACTGCGCTTTGTTCGCGCTCTATCACTTTTGGCAGCCTTTTAACCTGCCCACGCTATTTTTTGTTTCCTTGCCGATTGTGTTTGGGGTTTGGAAAACCAAGAGTGTTCGGGTGGGCATCTACACGCACGTTCTGCTGAACGCGATGGGAGGGATACTGTCGCTCGTGGCGGTCCTTCGGCATTAGACTTTTTCAGCAAGTTATCAACCCAAGAAGAAAACGGGGAAGCGTTGCCGTTGCCGCTTCCCCGGTTCGTACTTCAATTCAGATTCAGTTCGGTTCGTTCAGTTCTACTCAGAGCTGGTGGCTTCCGCGGCGGCGCTGATGGATTCATCTTCGGGTTGCAGGATGACGCCATCAAATGGAGTCGCGCCAACGAAACGTCCGCCAATGATGCTGACTCGGCGAAGAGGGAATCCACTGTCGGGCCCGCGCTGCCAGGAACGTCCGCCGTCGCGGCTCTCGAAGATCACGCCGGTCGCATCGCTGGTAGCGAGGAGACGTTTGTGCGTGGCATCGAAGCTGACGGAGGTGATGTCTTTGCCGGGCAGGCCGTTAATGGCGTGCTCCCAGGTGGCGCCAGCGTCGCTGGTGCGGAAGGCGCCTTCGCGGGAGGCGATGACAAACTGGCTGTCGGAAGCGACGGCCACGCTGTGGATGTTACTCACATAGCTCGGCAGACCGGCCACTTTCCAGGTTGAGCCGTTGTCGGTCGAGACCAGCACACTCGAATGCGTGGCCGCGACCACGGTATCGCCTGTGGATCGCGCGGCAACGAAGTCGGTTTGACCGAGCACCGGGCCGCCTTTCCAGATCTTGCCCTCGTCGCGACTCCAGTAGATGCCAGCCGTAGTTGCCGCCATCCAGCGGATGGAACTGAGATCGAGATCGTTGACGCGCGCTTCCAGTTGCGACTTCGTGTAAGTGGTTTTGGTGTACGCCTTGCGTGAACCCGTGCGCGCGACCTTCTGCGTATGCTCGGTCGCGACCACATTCATGGAATGCCATTCGTTGCCGCTGCGTTCGAGGGAATACACGCCGTGGTTGGTGCCGGCGACCAGCATTCCGTTCGCGGATTGCTTTAGCGCGAAGACGTCTTTTCCGCCGAGACCAGCCGCTTTCTGCTGCCAGTGCTGCCCGGCATCGTGGGAATAGAAGACACCACCGTACTCGCGGTCGTTGACGACGCCAACGTAGAGCGTGTTGGCATCCTTGTTATCGGCCAGTATCGCGGAAACGTAGCGGTGGGCATAGCCCTTGTTGGAAGTGGCCCAGGTGGCAGAGCCATCGATCGAAGCCATAACACCGCTGCGGTCGGTAGCGAGCAGCACGCGATTGGAATCGCGCGGATCGACCAACACATCGTTGACGACGACTTCGGGGCTGCTCACGCGCTTCCAAGACTTGCCAAGATCGGTGGTCTTCCAGAGGCCTTCGGTGGTTCCGGCGTAGACGATGTTTTCATTCGTCGGATCCTGCTTGAGCACACGCGTGCGGCGAGCCGAAAAGGGAATGCCCTGTATCTTGCTGAAGGCATTGCCGGCGGTATCGCTCTTGTAGATGCCGGAGCAAGCGCTGGCGAAGACGATGGAGGGATTGTCGTGGTCGACGATTAACGAAAACACGTCGGAGTCGTCGATCATACCTTTATTAATATGCTGCCAGTCGGCGCCGCCATCGGAAGTTTTCCAGGCGAGGTGCCGGGTTCCGGCATACACGGTGTTGGGATCTTTGGGATCGATGGCCACGGATTCGATATTTTTGATTTCCGCGGAGTTGGCTGGCGACAAACGCTCCCAGGAGTTGCCGCCGTTGTTGCTGCGGTAGACGCCATCGAGCGCACCGGCGACGAGAACCCTGGAGTCGCCTTTGTACATGGCCAGGGCGCGGATGGACTTGCCGTGCATACCGGGGAGCACATCCCAGTTGCGGCCGCCATCGCGGCTACGGAAGATTTCGCCGATCTGCTCGCTGGACGTGCTCCAAGCCGACACATAAATATTGCTGGAGTCCTGCGGATCGATGACGATGTGGTCGAGGACGTAATCGTCGCCGCCGAGCCGCGCCAGGCGCGACCAGGTGTTTCCGGCATCATTCGAGGTAAACATCTGGCCGGTGCTGGTGCCGAGCAGAATGTGATCGGGATTGTGCGCGTCGTACGCCAGGCTGCGCGCATCGCCGCCATCGGGACCCAACACCTGCCACGGCCCTGAGGCCAATACGGCGGTGCTGAAAAGAGTGACGGCAAGAAGCAAAAAACCACTGCGGAGAACGTTCCGTTTCCCTCTGAAATTCATGAACGTAGGTTGACCCCTGCGAACGATATTCGCCTGCGCTCAACTCTAGACAGCCTAGCATGGCGGCGGCAAGGTTACTTTAGAACAAAAACAAAACGGCCGGTGGGGTGAACCCACCGGCCTTTCGTGCTTCTCTCACCTCTTTATTGCGCCTTCTTGGCCGCTTTTTTGGCCGCCGGCTTGGGATGATCCGGGATCGGCTTGACCTGCGACTCATCGACAGGGGTCGTCGAACTTGCATTGGGGAAGGTCGCGCCGGCGGGAACAATCCACTGCTCCGTCGTCGGTGTACCGGCATTGCCTGTACGGCACTCGATGCGGCTCGGATCGATGTTGAACTGTGCCTCACCCGAAACCAGGAAGGCCTTTACATCAACCGCGCGTTCGGCCGCTAGGTTCTTGCGCTTCTCGTCGGGGCCGGCATTGCCGACGACCACGAGCTTGGCGTCTGGGTCGCGTTGCAGAGCATGGGCCGGATCTTCCAGCGCCTGCTTGCAGTCGTTATCTACACGCCACGGCTTCTTGATCTTTACCGAACGCGAATAGTCGCACTCGTTCAGCTTAGTCGCTAGCGGCGGCGGGGGTGGCGGAACCTCAACCGTCACCGTGCTCGAGCTAGAAGCGGTCAAGCCGCGCGAGTCGGTACACGTGGCGCTGATGGTGATGGGACCAGCCGCAGCGCCGGTGGTATTGAGAGTCGCGGAGTTTCCATTGCCCGAAATGCTGCCGCCGGTGGACGTCCATCCACCTACGGTTACCGGAACGTTATCCGGGCTGGTGCAACTGCAACTGATGGTAGACGTGCCGCCGGTCTGCAGCGTCGTCGGATTGGCCGAGCACGACATCTGCGGCGGATTCTTTGGCGGCTCCTTCACGGTGAAATTGGCAGTGCAACTGGCCATGTTGTTCTTTTTGGCCTTGGGGTCGGTAACGGTGGCGGTAACGGTGTAGTTACCACCGCTGACGCCGTTAGTGTCGATGGTTGCGCCGGTATCCTTGCCCTCGATCTTGCCGCCGTTGCTCGACCAAGCATAGGTTACGGTGTGCTTGGGATTGAAGTTGCTCGCGGTAACGGTGGCGTGTACCGGCTCGCCGACCATGACCTCCGTGGGCTGAACGGAACAGGAGGCCGCAACCGGAACTTCGGGAGGAGCTCCGCCCATATTGAAGACCAGACCGGTGCGCAGCAGAGCGCCGTCGAAGTTTTCGTTCAGGTTACCTGGAAAGGTCACCTGCGAGTATTGGAAGTCAGCTTCGAAGACGCGGAGCGAGATCGGCCTCCACAGCTTGAGATCCATGCCGCCGCCAAGAATCGCGGTGAAACCATTGACTGGGCTGAGGGCATCGGTTTTGATGCGCCCAAATCCAACCAATCCGTGGACGAAAAAGTTTACGCCATCGCCTCGGTAGGTGAGTTTTGGTCCTCCGGTGACGGTATTAATACTGTTAGTGTTGCTGTCCGAATTCCCGCCGTAATTTCCTTCAATAGAAAAAAACCTGTTGAAGTTGTAGGAGAGACTGGTGCCAAAGCCTTTGGTGAGCGAGGGCATATTCGTAGTTGTGGTCGGACTGCCAGGTACGGGCACGCTCCCTCCGGGATTCAACCACTGGTAGCCAACGAAGAGCTCGACTTTGGGTGTGTCGTCAGACGACCGCGCACTGGGCGCCTGAGGCGGGGTTTGCGCGTTTAGCAAAGCCGGCAACGCAAATAGAACAACGACCAGGACGAGCGCGATCATTGCGCATCTCCGGTAAGTTTCACGACAAAGAGACATAGAGTTCCTCCCAATCAATCGAATCGGCTGCAAGGAATTTAGTAGAACCAGTAATGTCTTAGCGCACGCACAGATGGGCTGTAACCTGGAAACACAGAATTCTACAGCAAGCACGCAATTTTGCAAGTTTTGTAAGAAAGTATTTAACGTCCCAATGGCGTGGACTGTGCTTTCTGGGCGGAGTTGCGAGGATGAAATCTCAAATTGATATTGTATTCTGCGGCGAGTTGCGGTGCGGCGCGCTTCCCGGAATAATGCTGATTGGGCTTTCGCACAGGAATATGACGCAGGAACGCGTACTGATAGTAGAAGACGAGGAGAACGAACGCACCGGGCTGGCGGAACTGGTTTCGGGATGGGGCTATCGCACCGATACGGCGGCAGACGGCGTGGAAGCTCTGGAAAAAATTCCTGTCTTCGCCCCGTCGATCGTCATCACGGACGTGAAGATGCCGCGCATGAGCGGCATGGAATTGGTGGAAAAGCTTGCCGAAATGGCGCAGTCGATCGCCGTAATCATGGTGACCGCCCAGAAGGCGACAGATACGGCATTTCACGCCGGCCGTCTGGGCGTGCAGGACTACATCGAAAAGCCCATCGACTTCCGGCGTTTACGCTCCATCCTGACCAACATCGGCGAGATCGTGAATGCGCGCAACGAGAACGAAACGCTGCGCAGGCGCCTGCGCGATAAGGGAGCGCTAGGCCGGTTGGCGGGCGAGTCTACGCGTATGCAGGAGATTTTCCGCCTGATCGAACAGGTGGCTCCGAGCACGGCTTCGGTGTTGATTACGGGCGAGAGCGGGACGGGCAAGGAATTAGTGGCGCGTACCATCCATGATCTAAGTCCGCGCCGCAGCAAGCCGTTCGTTCCCATCAATTGCGCTGCCATTCCTGAGACGCTGATCGAAAGCGAGATCTTCGGCCACGAAAAAGGGGCGTTCACGGGCGCGCTCGAACGGCGCACGGGCTGCTTCGAACTGGCCGAGGGGGGAACGTTGCTGCTCGACGAGATTGGAGAGATGCCCGTGGCTACGCAGGCCAAGCTGCTGCGCGTGCTCGAAGACCACAAATTGCGCCGTCTGGGAAGCAAGGTCGAAACGTCGGTGGATGTGCGCGTGCTGGCTTCGACCAATAAAATTCCCGATGAGGCTGTAGCCAATGGCGAACTGCGCCAGGACCTTTATTACCGGCTCAACGTCTTCAATATTCACATGCCGGCGCTGCGTGAGCATAAAGAAGATATGCGGGAGTTAGTCAAGAGCCTGCTCGCCGATATGAACCTGAAGCACGATCGCAAGGTCGCCGACGTGAGCGAGGCGGTGCTCAATATGTTCCAGACTTACTCGTGGCCGGGCAACGTGCGCGAGTTGCGCAATACGCTGGAGCGCGCCGTCATTGTCTGCGAAGGCGGGCTGATCGAGAGCAAACACCTGCCTCCGGGATTTGGCCAGAGCGTGCGTCCGGTGGTCAACGATCCCGATGCGGTGCATTTGGGCGTGGGCACCACGGTCGGCGAAGCCGAGAAGCTGCTCATCCTGAAAACTCTGCAGGCAACGAATAACAATAAGACGCGGGCCGCAGAGATACTCGGCATCAGCTTAAAGACGCTGCACAACAAGCTGAAGGAGTATGGGCGGCCGCAGGAAGCGGCGATTGTTGAAGAAGAGTGAGAAAAAGTTCTCAGTTCCCAGTTCTCAGAAACATCCTGTGACTCCGACTGAGAACTGAGAACCGAGAACTGAGAACTGCCTTTAGTGAGTCGCAAATTCATCATCGTGCTCGCCCTGACCACGCTGTTCACGGCGCTGGTGGTGGGATTTTCCTGGATCTATCTTTCGCAACTGCTGCGCCAGCGGCTGCTCTGGGCCGATGAAACCGCTTCGCAACTCACCAATGAACTGGAGTATGCGGCCTCGAAAGCGGTGCCCGACCTCACGAGCACGCGCGTGGCTACGGAAAATCCTAAGGCGATGCGCGCGGCCATCAGCAGCTATCTACAGACCGACGCCAATCTCAACGACATGCTGGAGTCCGTGGTGGATTACTCGCGCATCATCTACGACGCCGCCATCATCGATCCGAATGGAGTCGCGATTCTCGATACCGATCCCGCGCTGAACGGCAAGCCGGTTCCCGAACGCCCGCGATTGGCTGAGTTGCGGGATGCCGGTTTTCGCCGCCAGTTGCGCATGCTCTACAGCGCGAGCACGGTTTATGACGTGAGCATCGGGCTCGAGCTCGATGGCCAGGCCTTTGGCAGCGTGCGCGTGGGAGTTTCAACTGTGTTTCTGCGCAACGAACTGACGCCGAAACTGCAGCAGGCGGGGTTCTTTTCGGTGCTGGCCATCTTTTGCTCGCTGGTGCTCTCGGCGGTGGTTTCAAACGTCGCGCTCGGCCCGCTGAAGGCCATCAGCCGTAATCTGGATAGCGCAAGCGCGGGCGCGGTTTTGCCCGACGAAGAGACCAACGCCGACGACGAGGTTGGGCTGGTATCGTTGAAGATCGCTCACCTCGGCCAGCAGATTCGCGATACCAACCAGATTTTCTCCGCCCTCAAGGATAACGTCGAGCAGGTCATGTCGAAGTTGCAGGATGGGCTTATGCTCTTCACTCGCGATTCGCGCGTGGTGCTGGTAAGCGCCTCGGCAGAGAAATTTCTAGGCCGCCCCCGCCG
Organism: Terriglobales bacterium; assembly: GCA_030038475.1. Taxonomy (GTDB): domain Bacteria; phylum Acidobacteriota; class Terriglobia; order Terriglobales; family Acidobacteriaceae; genus Acidiflorens. The sequence goes on from JASHOU010000060.1 coordinate 38,413, forward strand.
GGAAATTCTGGGACGCACGGCGGAGGAGATTTTTTCCGACGGAACGGTTCTGGGCGCGGTGGTGCTACCCGCATTTCAAAAACAACGGCCGCTGGCACAGTACGAATTCGATGCCGCCGACGGTCGGCGGGTACAGGTCTCGCTCGACTTTATTCAGGAGAAAGGAACTCAAATTGGCGCGCTGCTCACGATGCGTGACGCCGAATCTGTACGGCGCATCGAAGATGAGATCGAGATTTCGCGGCGTCTCTCGGCCAGCGGACGGCTGACGCGCGGCGTGGCGCACGAGGTGAAAAATCCCATCAACGCCATCGTGTTGCACTTGCAGTTGCTGCAAAACAAACTGCAGCAGAACGATCCCGACACACGCCGTCACATGGATGTCATCGGCAGCGAAATCCAGCGCCTCGACCGCGTGGTGCAGATTCTGGTCGATTTCACCCGTCCGCGCGATTTGCGTCTGGAAGAGATGGATTTGCGCAAGATTCTGGAGAGCGTATCGCTGCTGGCTGCGCCCGATGCCGCGCGTCATGGCGTGCGGATCGCGCTCGAACTTCCGGGCGCTCCCCGCATTTGCGGAAAAATAAGTAACAAGCACCTCGGCAACCAACCACTTGCCGGTGAATCCGTATCCGACGAAGCATTATCAGATGAATCGGTGTCCGACGAGTCACTGTCCGACGACTCACTGGCCGGCGATGATGCGCTGATGGTGCGGGTCGATCCCGATCTGATGAAGCAGGCTATTTTGAATCTGGTGCTGAACGGCGTGCAAGCCATGAACGCGGGAGGAACGCTTATGCTCACGGCACGGCGCGATGACGATATGATTCTCGCCGAGGTGCGCGACCAGGGCTGCGGCATTCCGCCCGACGCGCAGGAGAAGATTTTTGAGCTTTACTTCACCACCAAAGGCGACAAAGGCGGAAGCGGAATCGGCCTGGCGCAAACCTATCAGATCATGCAGTGGCACTACGGCTCGGTGGAGTTCGACTCGATCGTCGGAGCTGGCACCACGTTTCGCCTGCTCCTGCCCGCGGCGTCAGGATTAAAAACAGAAAATCAAAAGAACGAACAGATGAGGGCCTGAGCGCATCCGCGAGAGCCGGTTTCAGACGACTTCAGACTGCATTTCTTACTGCTGGCGCACTCTGCACGATCATCCTGAGTTTACGTATCCCGTCGCGAATTTGCTGTTCGTTAGCTCCACCATAGCCAAGAACTAGGCCACTGCTGACCGGCGGTTTCAGGTAGCAAGAAGACAAGGGCATAGCCGAAATGCCCATCCGGGCGGCGTGTTTTGAAATAGCCACGTCGTTCGTACCCGGCGGAAGCAGTGCCACGAGGTGCATTCCCGCTTCGGCGCCAATTACTTCGAGCATATCTCCCATCTGCGCGTCGATCGCTTTTACCAGCGCTCTGCGGCGATTCATGTAGAGCATTCGCATCCGCCGGATGTGACGAGCGAAGTGTCCGTCGCGAATAAAATCGGTCATCATCGCCTGATAAAGAGTCGAGGAAAAGCCGTCGGCGGTATCACGGGCCGCGGCGAAGGCGCGTACCAAATCCTTGGGAACAACCACGTAACCCAGGCGCAATGCGGGAAACATGACTTTGCTGAAGGTTCCTATATAGATGACACGCGCGTCGGCGTCCATGCCTTGAAGCGCCGCGATGGGATAGCTACCGAACCGATATTCGCTGTCGTAGTCGTCTTCGATGATCCAGGCGCCGGAGCGTGCTGCCCAATTGAGCAGAAGCATACGGCGCGTGGCGCTCATCGTCATACCTAGTGGATATTGGTGCGAAGGCGTGACATACACGGCTCGTGCGGCGCGACCTCGACCATCACGACGAACCATTTGCTCTACGTTCATGCCGTCGTGATCGACACGGACTGGAATCAATTGCGCTGCGGCCGTCAGGAAAGCCTGGCGCGCGCCGGTGTAGCCCGGCTCTTCGATGCACACGCGATCTTCGGGATCCAACAGAACCTGCGCGGAAAGTTGCAAGGCTTGCTGAGAGCCGGTGGTCACGAGAATCTGTGATGGCTCACATCGCACGCCGCGGACTGTTCCCAGATACTCGGCGATGGCTTCGCGGAATGGCATATATCCCATAGGGCCGCCGTAGGCCATGATGCCCTTTGCCGGCCTTCGAGAATGCTGAGCCACCAGCTTCGACCAGACGCCGATGGGAAAATGATCGAGGGCGGGCAGGCTTACTCGAAACGCACCCAGATTGTCGAGCCATGATTGCGGTAGTACGCGTGCCAACGCAGCCCCACGATATGACATGCGGCGCGGACGTATGTATTGAACACCAGGCTTTTCCGCTGTTTCATGAATCCCTTTCCGCACTTTTGCTTTTACAGCCACGGCACTCGGCGAGTCGTACGGGATAGAGCTGGCTACACAGGTGCCGGCTCCAACGAAAGTTTCGAAGTAGCCTTCGGCGAGCAATTGCTCGTATGCGCCCAGCACCGGAATGCGTGAAATCTTCAGCTCAGCGGCCAAGGCTCTGGTGGAGGGCACGCGTTGCCCCGGCCGCATTCGACCGTCGAGGATGGCTTGGCGAAACCAGTCATATAACTGGCGGTACATAGGAGTCTTGGTGCGGTCGGTAAAGGCAATCGGCGGGAGGAAGCTGGCAGAGATGCGTTTCATTTGAAAACAATCTTCTTTTGTTATGTATCGAGCACGTTAAAGTGGTTATATCGTAGCAAATAAGAGTGGCTATTGTGACAGACCACCGTTCAGGTTAATTTTCTCGTGTGGCGATGGTTTTCTGGCGAAAGATTGACGATTGACGGCGAGCCCGCCGGCGATCATGACGAAGCATCCTTCGCGAGAAGACCACACACAGACGAATTAATAAGGAGCCGCGATGAACATCAAAGCCATTCGGGCCTTTCTGCTGGTATGCGTTTTGGTTGTCGTGTTGCAGCCCTTGCGGGGGTTTGCACAGCAAAATTCAGAGGCATCGAGCACAAGCCTACACACTGCAACTGAACACGATGGACAACACGATTTTGATTTCGAGATCGGCAGCTGGAAAATTCACCTGAAGCGACTTCAGGACCGCCTGGTCGGTTCGACGACATGGGTGGATTTTGATGGCACGACGATGACGCGAAAAGTTTGGGACGGTCGCGCCAACCTGGAAGAATTCGAAACCGATAGTCCAACCGGTCACATCGAAGGCCTGACTCTGCGCGTATACAATCCGCAGACTCATCAGTGGAGCATCTATTGGGCGAACAGCAAGGATCCGGCTCTGGGCCAGCCCATTCAGCCCATGGTCGGCGAATTCAAGAATGGACGAGGTGAGTTTTACGACCAGGAATTATGGAAGGGTAGATCGGTCTATGTTCGGTTTACCTGGTCGGAGATCACGCCGAATTCGGCGCATTTTGAACAGTCGTTCTCGGACGACGGAGGCAAGACTTGGGAAGTGAACTGGATCACGGACCAGACGCGGGTTCAGTGACACACGGATCAGTGATCGATGGCGAATCCGACAAAACCCATTGCAGCAGCTAATGCGGAGGCTCCCGATGATCGTCGAAACGCGGATCGTTGAAATGCGCACCTATAAAACCAAGCCCGGCAAACGCGCCGAGTTCGTTCAGATATTCCACAGCAAGGTTGTTCCAGCCCATGCGGAGATCGGAATGAAACTTCTGGGGCCGTTTCTCTCGGTCGAAGATCCCGACACATTCTTTTTCATGCGCGGTTTTCCCGACCTCCCTTCGCGTGAGCCGATGAAAGCGAAATTTTACGAAGGGGAATTATGGAAGCGCGAACTGGAAAACATCCTCATGCCAATGCTGGAAAAATATGAGGTGGTGCTGGTAGAAGACTGCGAAAATCTGATTCACTGGTAGTGGGCGGCACGAGTTGTGACAGCTAACTATCATGAAAAAAGGACGGTGATGAGAGTTGTTCTGTTCGTATCATCAATTCTGGCGTCCATTCTGGCTTTCTCAACAGCCAGTTTTCGGCTGACGTCAAATTCGGTCGCGAACGAGCGCCAGCCGGCATATTTGGGATTTGACCGCAACGATTATCCCGGTGATGCGAATCTGGAATTTTTGCATCGGACGTTCGCTTATAGCGGCTATTGGTTAAATAATCCTCCGGGAGCAAAGTCGAATTCCTGGATCGGCAAGCGGAAAACTCTTCAAGCCGCAGGCTTTGGGTTCCTGGTTTTGTTCAACGGACGCACCTACGCCGAAATCAAAGCTCGGGGAGACGCGACACGGTTGGGTAAATCCGATGCTGCGACGGCGATTGCGGCGGCGCGAGCGGAGAGATTTCCTTTCGAGACCATCATCTTTCTCGACCAGGAACAAGGCGGGCGTCTGTTGCCCGAGCAGCGAGCCTATCTTCATGCCTGGGTGGATGGCGTCAATTCTGCGCATTTTGCCGCAGGCGTTTACTGCTCGGGCATCGCCGCTAAAGAAGATGCGGGCGTATCGGTCGTGACCGCCGAAGATATCCGAGAAAATGCGGGCGGAAGAAAAATTACTTATTGGGTGGTCAACGACTCCTGTCCACCGTCGCCGGGTTGCTCCGTTTTGCGAAGAGATTTGACGCCGGATTCGAGCGGCATCTCGTTTGCGGAGGTGTGGCAATTTGCGCAATCGCCGAAGCGAGCGCATTTCGCCAATGGCTGCGCGAACTACAACAAAGATCGCAACTGTTATCCTCCGGACATCGATTCGGCGCGGGGCTTGCACGTGGATCTCGATGAGGCAACATCGAGCGATCCCTCTCACGGCAGAACTAAAGATTGAGGAAGTAGCGCGAATCGATTTGCAGAAAGGAAAACGAGATAGCCGATAAAGCCGCCTGCGATTCGGCGCAACCGCTACTCCGGCGAGAACTTCACTTCCACGGTTTCGCGCGATTCATGCGCCGCCTGCTCCCACTTCCAGTTGTGCACGGCATTCACGACGGCCTGCGCAAGAACCGGATGGCCACCCTTGATATCCACGGTCTTGACGCTGCCATCGGGAGAAACGACGGCCTCAACTCGAACCACTCCCGCCAGAGCCATACTGCGCGCCAGACTGGGATAGGTGGGCGCGGTCCGCTGAACGACGCGGCGCTTAGCCGCATTCTCCGGTGGGGCTTGAGAGGACGATTGAGACAATAGTGACACGGAGAGAAGCAGCGCGCAAAAAGCGCTAAATGCAGCTATTCGGTGCCGGGCGGGTCGAGAGATAAGGGCCATGTCTCGGTCGTGAGTGCGGGGGGTAATTTGAGTCTAAGGAAACTCTAATCGCAACAAAAGGTCACTGCGGTAACGTGACCGTGCGCCCGCCGTTACCTGGAACATTATTTAGGTATTGCAGCTCTACAGCCTGAGCGAGCCGGAAATTGAGACGGCGGTCAATGCTGAGGACAATATCTTCGTTCTTATCTTTATGCGTGCCCTTCCGCGCAGCGCCGGAAGCGGCGCTAGCCGGCGCATTTCGGTCCTCGCGCGAACGGCCCTTGACGAAAATGCTGGAGGTCTCAATCATCACGGGCCGCGGGCCGACATTCAGCGTGACCAATACGATGCGCAGATAGCCAGGTTCGGGCGAACCGCCGGGCGGCCTCGAAGATGGCTTGGCTTCAAGCACGCGTCCCGTCGCGGTCGTGCCGCTGGCGACGACCGTCTGGCCATCGATGGCGATGGGCTCATCGATGATGGCGGTGAAGCTGTCTCCCGCGTGCGCCGATGCGCTTGAAAGCGCGCTCTGCAAGCGGACCCGGATGGGCGTTCCCTCGAGCAAGTTTGCGGTTGACGGTATCAGTGACTGGGTAGGCGAAACGCCGGTGGTGCGCGGTGGCCGGTCGAAGGGAAGTTTTTGCGAATCGGCGGAGGTCGAAGAGCCATCGCCGGGCGGACGGCTACAGGCGCAGAGCAAACCGAGAATCGCGAGTGCAGCTACGAGATGGACATGAAGGCGCATGTTTTGCCGAATCCAGAATATCAATTTTGGCGGAAGGTGCCGCGCCGGCGGGTGTCGTCGATTCTGGGGAGCTACTGGCGCGGTCGTCTTTCTGCACGAACGCTTTCTTGTTGGACAAGCGTTTTCTTACCACAAGAGTGCTTCTTGATAGGCGAGCGCATTTTGATGCTGAAGCCGGTTGATGCGATTAGGTAAGTTTTTTCACTTGTTCTGCATGGATCAATACAGACGCGGCGTCTGGGGGTCGTTTCCCGCCTTTTTTGCGAAGAATTCATTTGACTCGACTACTACTCTTTCGATAAGAGTTGCGTCACGCCACTTTGGCGGCCCGGTTTGCTGCTCGGGCCCTCCGAAATCACTTTCCTGCGAAAGCGCGCCCATTCCTCATGACGGCTGCGCAGGCAGTCACAATCTGGCGTTTCTTTCGGCGTCGTTTTTTTTGGCGCCTCTAGGGAGGATCGAAATGAAGCTCACAGCCAAAACTCTTTTGCTGATTCTGTCGTTGTATCCAGCTGCGACCCTGGTCGCGCAAGCTCAAGTCAAACCGAAGTCGTCAGCCTTCCCCTCGCAGATCCAACACGTGGTCGTGATTTTTCAGGAAAACCGCACGCCCGATAATCTGTTTCACTTTTTGCCGTCGCAATGCACCATTCCATCGGGAGCGAGTGGGCTTGCTGCGTGCATGCCGAGCCCGGTGACCACCAGTTGCTATGACATTTCGCCCTGCGGCCTATCGAACGAGTCGGGCAGTCCGTTGCCGGTCACGCTGACAGCAGTCCCGTTGTCGGGTAGCACCGATCCAAGCCACGCTCATACGGCCTGGAATCAGATGTGCGACCCGGATCCGACGAATGGCTACGCTTGTAAGAACGACGGCGCGTGGCAGATCAAGCAGTCGGCAGGGGTCTCCAATCCGACTTCGTATGCGTATGTGAGCAGCCCCAAGGTCACCAACTACGATGGCTCCAAGGGACACCTGCTCGATCCCTATATCACCTACGCGACTCAGTATGGCTGGGCAAACTTCATGTACCAGACCAACCAGGGTCCCAGCTATCCCGCGCATCAGTTCATCTTCAGCGGGACGTCGGCGATCTCGGCAGCCAATGATGCCGCCTCGACCTTCATTTCGGAAAATTACAAAAACAACAAAAATGGAGTGGGTTGTCTGGCTGGGGCGAAAACAACCACGACGCAAATTTCTCCCCTGCTCGGCACTCTCGGCGCGAATTGCACGGCTTACGACAATAACTCGGTCGAGGAATGCCTCTTCACCAATACGGCGCTGACCAAAAGCAACCCGGTTGGCAGTTTCTGCGACACCAAGCCCAACATGGGAGAAGTGCTCGACGGCCAGAATGTTACTTGGAAATACTATGCGCCCTCTGCCGGTTCTATCTGGACGGCGCCGAACTCCATTCAGGATATCTGCGTGCCGCAATTCTCCAACCCGCCAAAGAATACGCTGCTCGAGTGTACGGGCACGGAGTGGAACGCTAACGTCGACCTCAACCTCAAAGGCGCCGACGTTTTGAACGACATTACCAACTGCAACCTGGCGAGCGTGAGCTGGATAATTCCGGATGGAACGTGGTCGGACCATGCGGGGCTTGGCGACAAATACGGTCCTTCGTGGGTAACTGCGATCATCAATGAGATCGGCCAGAACCCGCCTTGCACCTCGGGAATCGATAATGGTCAGACGTTTTGGAACAACACAGCCATCATCGTTACCTGGGACGACTGGGGTGGATGGTCCGACAATCAACCGACGATCATCGAATCGGCACTCCCGTGCACTTCGAGCAACTGCCAGGGCGACTATCAGCTCGGGTTCCGCGTACCGCTGGTGGTGGTTTCGGCTTACACGCCGGCGGATTACATCGACAATGGGAACTACGATTTCGGCAGCATCCTGCGCACCATCGAAGGGATTTACGGCATACCCGAGGGCACGATGGGCTTGGCGGATGCGCGCTCGACGACCGATCTGAGCAACTTCTTCACGGGTTCGGCTCGCACGTACACATTCGTCCCGGCCGTCGAGCCTCCCAGCTACTTCCTGGGAGAAGAGGCGCAAAAAGGCGCTCCGGTTCCGCCGGATGATGACGGGGATGATGACTAGTGAAATGATGAGGCAATTACGGATCTGACACCTAACGCCTAACAAGACTCTGCTTTTCCTGAGACCTGAGACCTGACACTTGCTGTTCTGCCTTTTTCATCACAAATTTATTGTGATGGCTCGCACTTAGCGGCAATTCGTTTCGCTCTACACTTTTCCCAATGAGGTTTGCCCGAGATTCATTCGCGGAAAAGTTGGGCGCAGTTTTTCCCAGCCTGGAATTCAAGCGAGATTTTCAGCCTCAAAGATTTCTGCTTCCCGACACCTGAGGTCTGCAACCAAAGACCGCACGCGCGCGGCACCGAACGCGGAACATCTGAATTCAATCTCGAAGATTCAAACTCGATCTTCAATTCGAGCCGGAGAGATTCGCCATGTTAGCAACATCGAGCGCCAGCGTCCTCAACCACAGCCGTCCGCCCCAGATCGAGGGCGCGAATTTCCTGAACCTGCTGATCGTCGACGACGACCGCAACATCCGCGATGCCTGCCGCGAGGTGGCGCAGTCGCTGGGATTCAGCACCCAGGTGGCGGAATCTCCGGAGCAGGCTTACCGCGTGCTCGACAGCTTCTCAACCGACGCGGTGCTGCTCGACTTCCGGCCGGGAGCGGGCGGCCTGGAAGCCCTGCATACCATCAAGAAGCATCGCGCCGACGCGGTGGTTGTGGTGGTCACCGGCCATGGCACGGTGCAGTCGGCGGTGCAGGCCATGAAAGATGGCGCCTACGACTACGTCACCAAACCCTTCAGCATGGAAGAATTGCGCCTGCTGCTGGAGCGGGTAGCGGGTCATTTGCGGCTGAAGACGGAAAACCGCGTGCTGCGAGAGACGATCAAATCGCGGCAGGGATACGGCAACCTTATTGGCCGCGCGCCGGAGATGGAGAAGCTCTACCGCATCATCGCCAAAGCCGGGCAAAGCTCGCATCCAGTGCTGATTCTGGGCGAGAGCGGCACGGGCAAGGAGCTGGCGGCGAAGTCGATCCATTTTGCCGGCATCTTCCGCAACAAGCCGTTTATTCCCGTCGATTGCGGATCGCTTGTGCCAACGCTGATCGAAAGCGAATTATTCGGGCACGTGCGCGGAGCCTTCACCGGCGCAACCAATGCCAAAGACGGCCTTCTCTCTATTGCCGACGGGGGCACAGTGTTTCTCGATGAAATCGGCGAGCTGCCCACCGATCTCCAGGCAAAACTGTTGCGCGCGATTCAGGAAAAGGAAATCCGCCCGGTCGGCAGCGTGCGCCGCGTGCCGATCAACGTGCGCATTCTGGCCGCGACCAATCGCGATCTGGAGCGGTTGGTGACCGAGGGCACGTTCCGCCGCGATCTTTTTTTTCGTCTTAACGTGCTCACCCTGCGCATCCCGCCGCTGCGCGAGCGCCGGCAGGACATTCCGCTGCTGGCGGCACATTTTCTGGAACGCATCGGCCGCGACGCGGGACTGGAAAAGACCATCTCCGATGAGGCGCTCAAGGGGTTGCTCGCTTACGACTGGCCAGGCAATGTGCGCGAACTGGAAAACTCGCTGGAGCGGGCGTGCGCGCTGAGCAGCGGGAACGAAATTCAAATGCGCGACCTGCCCACCCATATTTACGGTGCACCGGTCGAAAAGATAACCAGCAGCCAGCCGTCGAATGGCATCGTCCCAATCGCCGAACTGGAGAAACAAACGATTCTCAATGCGCTGGCGCAGGTGAACGGAGACAAGATGCTGGCGGCGCGCTTGCTTGGCATTGGTAAAACCACGCTCTATCGCAAGCTGAAAGAATATGAGTCTCAAAATTGACCAAAGAGGATGAAAGCCGTGCCAGAACAGGATTTTCGGCGCAAGCCGATTCGTCAAGCTATTGATTTTCGAGGCGACAAACAAATGGCCCGGAAAGTGCCTACGGATTCCGCATGATTCTACTTGTAACGCCGAGCGAACGCGCCGGCGAGTGCGCGGCGGCGCTGCATGAGGCTACAGGCGAGGCGATCACCGTTTCCGCGGGGCTGGCGCGGGCGACGACATTGTTGCGCGCGGATTCCTATCTGGCGGTGGTGCTCGATCAATATCTGCTCGAGACCGCTCCGGATGAAGCCGCGAGCACGCTGCAGCACGTGGGCACGGCCATTCCAGTGCAGGTGAATCTGGCGATCAGCGGGCTCGATCGACTGGTGCGGGAGGTGCGGACCGCGCTCGAGCGCCGCGAGCGCGAGGAAGCACGCGCCACGCAAGCCGCGATGGCGAAAGTGCACAGCGAACTGAGTAGCACCGTCACCGCGCTGCTGCTCTCAACCGAATTGGCCTGCGATTCCAAGGGTCTGCCGCCGGCGGCCGCGGAAAAGATGGATTCCGTGCTCCAACTGGTGAAGAAGCTGCGCAGGCAGCTCGAAAACGCGAGCTCAACCGAAGAGGCCGAGAAAGCTGTGGGTGCCTAGCGGCGCATCCCTTCACTACGTCCCTAAGTAACTCGTCTTCCAGTAACTCGCCTCGCCTCACACGACCGGCCACATCTTGCCGATAACACCTCCGGCAACTCATGGGGTTCTTCCAATCGTTGTTTTCTGACTTCATGTTTTCTCCCGACTTCATGCCGCATGGCTTCTGCTACCTGTGGCAGCCGGGAATGGTATGGCTGCACGTTATCTCGGATGGCCTGATTGCGTTCTCTTATTACTGCATTCCCGTCATTCTCATCTACTTCATGCGGAAGAATCACGACCGACCCCTGAATACAATTTTCTGCATGTTCGCTGCTTTCGTTCTGGCGTGTGGAACGACCCATGTAATGGAAATCTGGAACGTCTGGCATGGCAGTTATCTGCTAGCTGGCGTCATTAAGGCGATCACTGCCGTTGTATCCATTGTGACAGCGGCTATGCTGATAACTTTGGTGCCCCGAGTACTTTCCTTACGTCGGCAGATTCAGCAGCTAGGCGCGGACGTAACCGAGCGCAAGCGGATTGAAGCGGTACTGAAGGAAAGCCTGGCCACCACCGAAGCGGCCCTTCGCGATCTGGCCGATCAGAAGTTCGCTCTCGATCAACATGCCATCGTTGCCATAACCGACGTCGAGGGCACGATTACATATGCGAACGACAAATTCTGCGCCATCAGCCAGTATTCCAGGGAAGAACTGATTGGTCAGAATCACCGCATCCTCAATTCGGGCCACCATTCCCGGGATTTTTTCCGGCAGATGTACCGCACGATCGCGCACGGGGAAGTTTGGCGGGGGGAAATCCGCAACCGAGCCAAAGATGGCTCGTACTACTGGGTGGACACAACGATAATTCCATTCCTGGGGCCGAGTGGCAGGCCGCGGCAGTATGTCGCCATACGCACGGATGTTACCGAGTTCAAAGTAATGCAGGAGATGCGGAGCCGCTTCGCGGCGCTGGTGGAATCGAGCGATGACGCGATTATTGGCAAAGCTCTTGACGGGACCATCACCGCGTGGAATGCAGGCGCCGAGGGACTGTTCGGCTACAAAGCCAGCGAAATTGTCGGGAGGCCCATGCTTACGCTTGTGCCGAAGGATCGCACAAAGGAAGTAGTGGAGGTCCTGGCACGGATCAGGCAGGGGCAGAAGGTGCGGCATTTGGAAACCGTGCGTTTGCGCAAGGATGGTGGGCAAGTTGATGTCGCAGTAACGATTTCTCCCATTCGCGACGTTACGGGCGCCGTTGCCGGCGCATCGGTAGTTGCCCGCGACATTGGCGAGCGCAAGCGGGCGGGGGAGAAATTGCGTGCAAGCGAGGAGCTATTCCGGCTCTTCGTCGAACAGGCGCCAGCGGCACTGGCCATGTTCGACCGGGAAATGCGCTACGTGCACGTGACCCAGCGCTGGCGCACCGACTATGGCCTGGGCGATATCGACCTGCGCGGCCGGTCGCACTACGAAGTCTTTCCCAATCTTCCCGAGCGCTGGCGGGAGGCGCATCGCCGTGGGCTGCGCGGCGAAACCCTGCATTCGGAAAATGACCGCGTTGAATTGGCGGGAAGCCGCGCGCAGTGGGTTCGCTGGGAAGTTCGCCCCTGGTACGACAAAAGTGGGGCCGTGGGTGGAGTGGTGATCTTCACCGAGGACGTTACCGAACGCCATCAGGCGGAAAAACAACTGGCCGACCAGACCGAAGAACTAGGGCGGCAGGCGACTGAGCTGCTGCGGTCGCGGCAGGCGCTGCAAGAACAGGCGCTCATGCTGCAGTCGGTACTGGACAGCATGGCCGAAGGATTGGTCGCGGCCGACGAGCATGGAAAATTCATCCTCTGGAACGAGGCGGCGCAGAAAATCGTTGGCCTCGGTCCGGCGAATGTGCCCAGCAGCGCCTGGAGCAGCCACTATGGGGTGTTTACCTGGGACACGGTTACGCCCTTCCCAACCGAGCAGAATCCACTGGTGCGCGCCATTCGCGGCGAGACAAGCAGTGCGGAAATGTTTCTAAGAAATGAGCGGATTCCGCAGGGAGTTTGGATCGAGAGCACCGGTAATCCCATAAGGGACAAGAATGGCAAGCTGCGGGGCGGAGTGGTGGCGTTTCGCGACGTCAGCCAGCGGAGGGCCTATGTGGAGGAGATCCGAAGGCTGAACGAGGAACTGGAACTCAAGGTGATCGAGCGGACGAGCGAACTGGCCGCGGCCAACAAGGAACTGGAGTCGTTCAGTTACTCGGTATCGCACGACCTGCGCGCGCCTTTACGCCATATCAGCGGCTTTTCTCAGATGTTGGTGGAGGAATTCGGTCCCACACTCGATCCCCAGGCTAGGCAATATCTCAATCGCATCCAGGCTGGAACGCAGAAGATGGGGCTGCTGGTGGATGAACTGCTCAATCTGGCGCGGGTTGGCCGTCATGCCCTGCGCTTGCAGCCTGCGCGGTTGACGCCGATGGTCGCAGAAGTTGTAGCGATGCTCCATTCGGAGTGTGAAGGGCGAAACGTGAAATGGGTGATCCCAGAACTGCCGGAAGTGGAATGCGATCCGGTGCTGGTTAAGCAGATTTTTCAAAACCTGCTAACGAATGCGCTCAAGTTCACGCGGCCGCGAGCCGATGCGGTAATTGAGGTCGGTTTCGAGGACCAGGCAGAGAACGGAGAAACGGCTTTCATGGTTCGAGACAACGGCGTCGGATTCGACATGCAATATGTC